>JBHEMC010000071.1:0-23335 GCA_046262775.1 Pyrinomonadaceae bacterium
TGGCGACGACAAGGAAAAGAGGTAGGTGGCAATGTCGCGCGCGTCGTTTTCCGACAAGCGGAAGTTCGGCATTACTGTCATGTTCTGCACTTGCAGCTCCGCCCCGTCATTGGGACAACGCGAATGCAACTCCGTATCAAACACAAATGGCAGGTTGTGTTTGGAATAGTCTTCCGGAGTTAGATCTCTTTTCTCTTTCGGACAGTAAGGCGCCCATCTCTCGCGCGGGTTGTGAATCCAACGCACTACGTAGTCGAAGTTCGCTTTCTCGCCAACCCTTTGAAGATTTGCTGCGAAAGTTCCGCCGACCTTCTGGTCTTCTTCACCGATCGAGTGACAAGCGAGGCAGCCACGCGACTCAAACAATTGTTTGCCGTGTCCGGCATCGCCCTTTTGTTGTTGCGGCACCTCACCATCAAAACCCGACTGCCAGAGATAAGCCGCGATTGCCTGAATTTGCTGGTCGCCATCCGTGTCACGCAGTTTGATCGGCGCATCCTCCTGCAAATTGGCAAAGCGCCAGAATGTTGGCATCTTTGTGCCTTTACGAAATGCCTGCGGATCGTGAAGCCAAACCGGAATCCATTCCTTTCGCAATTTCAACCGCACATCCTTGAGGTTTGGACCAACCTTCTTCTGGTCCTGCATCAAATACTTCGCTTGAAGATTAAGTTGATCGATTCGCGCGGCAAGCAAGCTGTTTGTTACCCGAAGGGATTCAGCGTGTGCTAGTAGCTTCTGCGCCTCCGAATTGTCTTCAACCTGTCCCGATTTTTCATTGTCCTGGCGAATCTGTTTCTCGTTTGCCGTTATCTGATCTTCGAGTTGACTGATGCTCTGTCGCGTATTCGAAAGCGCATCTGTCTCGCGATCGAACCCTTCATAACGATGGCAACCCATGCACCCGCGCTGGTAAAACAGGTCGCGCCCGAGATTCAGCGTCTCAGCGCCCTGTGTGACACGATCCTTCGAGTGGCACTGCTGGCATCCAGCCTCCGTATTTTCCTTTTCGAACATAGGCCACAGCCAAAACTTGTTCTGACCATGACTCTTCAGCTCGCTGGTGGTTGCGCGCCCGTTGCCCCAGTGACATCCTGAACATCCGAACTTGTCAGGATTATGAATCTGCAGCAGCTCTTTATTCGGGTGGCTGACAAACGCGCGGGCGAGTGGGTCAGGTTTCTTGCCGGGGCCACCGGGAGCCAAATCCGCCGGGGTAAGATCAAGTGGCTCGCGCACACCCACGTGGCAAACTTCGCAACGGTCCACAATGTTGTACTCGTTCACGCTGATCTGGTGTCCAAGGATGGAGTAGTCGAACGTATCAAGTTTCTTCTTTAGTCCGGCTATTTGCGCCGGCGCCAAACCCGTCATGTGATTTTTGAGGTAGTCGTCTCGTTTTTTCCTTAGGTCCGTCGATTCTTTCAGTAGTTCCGCTTTGTGTCCGAGTTTGTCTGCCTTTTCGTCCCGCAGATCGTTAAAGAGTTTCTCCAGCTGATCGTAATTGAGCTTCTGTCTTGTTACGGATTTGCCTTCGTTCGAAGGCAATTCAACCTCTACCCGTTCCTGCTTTTTCTCTTTTGCCTGGTTCCGATATTTATCCTTGGCGTTACCACTTGCCAGCTCGATATTGTAATTAATGACCGTAAGGCGACCACGTTGGTTTTGAAACGGTTCCGTGACCGCGTTCAGCTTCGCCTGGATCTGCCGTACTTCCTGATCGATCTGCGCAACTTCCGGTTTAACTTTTTCCTCTGCCGCCTGAACGTCGGCGTTCAACTCTTGATATTCAGAACTCTCCTTGACCTGGGCCTCTGTCTGACCTGCTTGGCCTCTTATGCTGTTGAGGTAACGTGTGTAACGGCTGACAAACTCCTTCTGCATGCTCTTCCACGGCCGCTGGCCGTACGCCTCATCCCAAAGCGCCCACGCCAACGAACCAATAAGCAATAACGCGCAAACCAACATGAGACCACTTGTCGAGCGGCTCACAATCGGATCCCTAACGGGTACCTCAGGCTCCTTCTTTACCAGCGATTCACTACCAGCCCCGGAAGAGTCAGCCACTAGGATCGTTCCTCCACGTTACTCAAATATTAAAAAAGGGAGTTACCCAGACGTACTTGATAGTCAGCGTCAACCGCAGCAGTAGTTTGACCGGCAGAGCGAGCAGCACGCTAACGGCGAAAAATTGAAACGTTAAGTACTGCAGCAAACTCGTGCGCGAAAGAATCTTTTGTTCCAACTGGTTCTTCGGAAATAACCGCAAAGGTCGCAGCGACAGCTTCTTGAAATCGACGGTCATAAGCCAGTGGAAGAACAGTCCCCCGATGATATAGAAGCCGCCAACGACGAGACCTCCAAAAATCCACTTGCCCCAGTTACTTTGCAGCACTATACCCAGATGCAGGAACTTGCCAATTGCACTCGTGGCGATGAAATCGTGCAGGTCAATATTTTTGTCAAACACGACTGCATTATGATCCCACGTTTGACCCGGCCAGAACCAAATCCATCCCGGACCACGCACAAACGTGCCAATGAAGATCAAAAGGATCCACATTAGAAAGCCCCAACCAAACATCCAGAGCGCAAACCGCCGTTGCCGCAGTGTGTAGTAACCGTTTCCGAGTGGATTCGAATCCACGTACGGAAACACCATCAATCCGATCATGATGATCGAAGGCATGACGACGCCGGCGATCCACGGATCGAAATAGACCAGCATCTCCTGCAGGCCTAGGAAGTACCATGGTGCCTTGGACGGATTCATTGTCAGGTTCGGATTGGCAGGCTCTTCCAGCGGCGCATTCAGCGTAATAGACCAAATGAACAAGACGACGGTCACTATCAGCGTAGCGAGAAATTCAATTCTCACGAGGTAGGGCCAAACGTGGATCTCGCGCGCCCAGCCAGGTCGCCACGGTTCGGCTTTTCGGTGATGCGTCTTAGCAAGTTTCGGGTCAGCTTCAAGTTGCTCAACTAACTCATCGTTTACTCTGGCTTGCTTAATTCCCATCCAGGTAAAGAATGGAACCAGAAACAGCATCGCAACAATCGGAACGTTGTCAGGCGCCGAAGCGATGGTCCAGAGCTGTCCCCAGTCTTCAACGAAAAGTCCTGCCAGTATCAACACGAGAGCCACGATCGCCAGAAGAGTCCATTTGTTAAGCAGTCTTCGCATGATTTATTTCTTTTTTGCCACTGCCTTCATCTCTGATTCGAGCATCACTGGAGCTGGTCCAGAGATGCCGCCATCCTTACGTATTCGCCAGAAGTGCACTGCCATGAAAATCGACGCGACGAGCGGGATACCAATGCAATGCCAAATGTAAGAACGCAACAACGCATTGGAATCTACGATTGAACCTCCCAGTAAACCGAAGCGGACGTCGTTGTAAGGCGTCATTCCGAGTTGCGCACCGAAGGGGCCTTCGTGTCCCAGCATTGGTGTTGCCCGTGCCATATTGGTGCCAACCGTCACCGCCCAAAATCCAAGTTGATCGTCGGGCAGCAGATAACCAGTAAATGAAAGCAACAGAGTCAGCACCAATAGAACGACGCCCACGCACCAGTTGAACTCACGTGGACGTTTATAGGATCCAGTCAACACGACGCGAAACATGTGCAACCAGGTAGTAATCACCATCAGGTGCGCAGCCCAGCGGTGCATGTTTCGCAGAAGCTTTCCAAAGGGAACGTCGTGCTCCAAATAAAGAATATCGCGAAAAGCGTCGACCTTCGTGGGATGGTAGTAGAACATCAACAGCACGCCGGTAAAGGTAAGCACGATAAACAGGTAGAACGTAATTCCACCCATGCCCCACGTGTATTGATAGCGAACTGCATCGCGATTGACCTTTGCCGGATGCAAATGCAGAAAAACGTTTGAGAGAATTGCGAGAGAGCGGTTGCGCGGATCTGATCGATCGTGTGATACACGAAAAATCGATTTCCAGAGTTGGGTGTCCTGCGGATCCTTGTAGTACTTGGCTTCTTCCAGCGCGCGCTCTTTGAGGGCAGTTGTGCCCTCTTTGACTTTGCTGACAAGACCCGTCGATGCACTACTGTCGCCGGCGGTTAGCTGCTTGGTCTTTTCTGGTTGTTCCGGCTCCATAAAACCTCGTGGCGGTTTACATGCTGCAGGTATAAGCAGAACTAAAGCTGTACATACGCGCCTTCGTCATCAAATTCGCTACGCTCGCCCTTGGGTGATTTGAAAAGCTTCGCGATGTTCACAACTATCTGTCCCTCTGGATCGAGTTTAACTTCGGCGCGATCCATGGGACGTGGCGCGGGACCTTCGAAGTTGATCCCTTCGCTGTCGTAGCCGCTACCATGACACGGACACTTGAACTTGTTCTCACTTGCACGCCAATCGGGCGTGCAACCGAGATGAGTACAACGAGCGTAAATCACAAACAGTCGATCGGAAGTCTTATCTACCCAAATCCTGTACTGCTGCTGCCACTTAGTGTCTACACCGAGCGCGTAGTCGGTCGGAAAACCTACTTTAAAGGTGCTGGACGGCTCCGTGATTGAGCGCGGCAGAAAAAATCGCAAAAACATCAGAAAGCAGGTCGTCAGAAATCCGGCAATACTTGCCCACACTATGCGGCGCCGCATTTTGTTCACTGGAGGATCGGGAGAGCTTTCGACGAGGGCGGCTGGGGTTCCGGGAGCATTCGCCGGTCTCGCTGGGATGGCGGCGCGTGGCGCCGCGGCAGGAGGTCCGGCAGTTGCACCGGTAGCTGAACTAGTGGTTGATAGATCCTTACCTACTTGACTATCCAAATCCGAACCTCCGTCAACTTCACTTGTGCCTGATGCATCGCTTGGTTTTCTGCAGGCACACTGCGACTTTAGAAGCGGAGAGCGAAACGTACAACTTCCCATCTAACAGGGATTACTCTCTGCGAAATGAACCGAATTATTAGCTTAGTCATTAAGAGCGCCGAGCCTAAAAAATAAATTATTATGTGGCCGGAGGACTATTTATACCTTTTTTCTCAATTCGCTTGCAAGAAGTTTGTCCGATTGATGTCAGTTGAACTTCATTCGTCGACTTCGAATATTATTAAGCATGAGCCACGGCTAGCTGCATTTTACAACCGCAAGGGTCTTTTCAGCTCTCACCGGCAATCCATTGAATCCTCTCCCTGAATTCAGTCGGCGACACACGGTGAATAAAAGCCACTACACCGTTGATCTCAATTACCGGAATGTCCTTTTCGAACCGCTTGAGTAGTTTCTGATCGGCCTCAATGTTCACTTCAGTCACGATCAACTGGTCGTTGCAATCCGAGCTAAAGATCGCCGCCTTCGCCTGATCGCACAGATGACATCCGGGACGTGAATAGATGACGACGTTAATCATTTTTTGAAGTGCTGTGGCAAGTGCGGGGCGCACCCGTTCATGTCTAACAATAAACGCGCTTCGTTGTTAAAGCGCTGACGGCTTTACTTTGGCGCCGCGCTCCAAAAATTAGAAGTCGCACTCAAGCTCGCGATGCTTTCGAAGATGCTCTCACGCTCTCGCTCGTCAGTTGACTGCCGGTAGGACATTATTAAGTCTTTCAAGGTACCCAGCTCTTTATAAAGGCCCGCGTTGGAAATTGGCGGGGTCAAGTACGAAATCAACTCAGCATACGAGCGTCGCTTTGCAACCGACCCTTCCGATGGATTGTTAACACTGTAGAGGTAAAGATTTGGCAGCTCTCCTATTAACCTATCGGGCCAGCATTCTCCGGACAACCCGATTTGCTTACCCGGCATGAATTCCAAAGACCCGTGAGTGCCCACGTGGATCACTGCATCTACATTCAGAATATGATTGAGATAGGTATAGAAAGCGACAAAGCCATGATGTGGTGCACCGCTGCGGGCCATCATCAAACGCATCGGATCGCCTTCGTAGCCAAATGTCGGCTGCACTCCAATAAAAATGTTGTCCAATGCGATCCCCTGGACCAATAAATCACCACTGAAGGAATTAATGGCGCCCGGCGCCGTTCCCCAGTCTTTTTCTACATCACGTACAAACGGGCACAATGCGCGGTACTCGCCGACTTTCATCCGGTAAGCCACGTTTGCCGCAGCGCCGAAGTGATTCGAATTTCCTCCGAGCACTAACTCTCGCAAATGATGAGCGCTTGTCGGCAGCGACACGCGATACCCTTCATCGTGTAATTTCGCCAACACGTCCCACAAACTCGGAAAGACATCGAGATCGGCAGCAGTACCGATGTTCCCCTTGTTCGGTGGAAAACAAAACAGCACAAAGGCTAACTTGAGTTGTTCGCGCGGTGTCGTTTGCAATCGATTCCAGCGTCGAACGCGTTTTGCCAGGCGCGTGCACCGATCGTCCAGAGGCTTTGGTTCAGTGCCACGCGCGGAAATGCCACCGAAAATGAGCGGCTCAGTTGCCCCGTCGATTTCGGGAATAGCGATTTGCATACCAGCCTGAATTGGATTTAGACCTGTTTGCGAAGCGCGCCACATTTCGACGGTCTGCATGTCAAGACTAATGGCGGAGCGGTACGGCACGTTCAGATCGGAAAGAAATCTCGCTGCTGCCTCGCTGTCGTTCATCGCGGGACCACCAACGAAGCTAAATCCGGTGAGCGAAAGAATCTGACTGACGCGACTTTGATTGTTGTCGCCGGATTGACTTACAAAAAATTTACCCGCGGCGTCACGGTTATCCATCAACGTTGCAACGGCTGGAATAACGTCGAGTCCTTCCTTCTCAAGAGATCGGATTAACTCGTCGTAGTGTTTGGTAGTCTTACTGACTACCTGTGGTCTCATCAACAAGAGGCCGATCGTGTTTTCCGGTTCCAGGCACTGCCGAGCAGGATCAGTCACGCGATATTTCTTGTACCACTTCTTGTAAAGCGAATAGGTTTCGAAGAGTGCGGCCGCGTCAGGGTGATAAATCGCCACTGACAGCATTCGTTCCGGTGGCGGTATGCGGACTCTTCTATTGCCAAACCCTGCGTCGCCGCCGTAGTGCTTTATCGTATACAGCAGCATCGACTGAATGTTAGCGGGCGAGGGCTGGAGGAAATAACAGAAGATATAGAGATAATGCTTTGCATCAGTGAGCACTCCGGCAGTCGGCAGGAAACGAACAACGCCGGGAAGCCGGTCGGCGAGTTGAAGGTATTTGCCGTGGTCCCTCCTGGCTTTAGTTCCATTTTTCCTGGTATGACGGGCCATCCACGAACCCACCGATGAAAGCATCGCGAGCCCTTTCGGTTGTCGAGAAGAAGTGGTGCGACCAGCCAAAGCTGCGATATCGAGATCTCCCATTTGCGTGAGCAACATCAAATCAGGCATGCAGTTGATGACGACAACGGCGGCGTACCTGTCTCTGTATCGATGCAACGCCTGAATCAATCGCGACGCGTTCTCACCATCCATCACGTGAAACACAAAGACGAGATTTGCCGTGGCCAGCTTCTCTTCAACAGCAGTCCACTCCCGATCGCTCAGTGGTGAACCAAAGTTGTAAGCTGCTACCTCGAGCGGCAGTTGATACCGCCGACTGATTTCCCGCTCGGCGTTTTTTAGAGGAGCAAGCAGACTGGATCCGACGTAACAGGCAACAACTTTCATTGCGCTACACCCGCGCCCTCCAAACTATCCTCGATGCTTCGCGATATCTGTCGCAGTTTCTGTAATACGTTTTCGTCTGTTTCCCAATATCCCCTGCCGTTCGCTTCCAGGAGCCGTTGGACAAGCGAATGCGCAGAGTGTGAATTCAATTGTTGCAAGCGGGCCAACATCTGCGCATCGAGCACGTAAGTGTTCGCAACCTCTGTGTAGATCCAGTCGTCAACAGCGTCCGCTGTTGCACTCCAGCCGAATGTGTTTGAAACATGATTCTCGATCTCGGCCACACCTCTGAACCCATGCAGCAACATTCCTTCATACCATTTCGGATTCAATGTCTTGGCGCGCGTTTCTAATCTTACAGTCTCCTCGAGTGACCGAATTTTTGTTTGCGAATTAAGACTGTCTGACAGGTATACCGCCGGTCGACGGTGCGACCGCTTCTCGACAGCTCTCGATACGCCACCAAGGTATTCAAAATAGTGGTCCACATCGGTGATCCCAATTTCAAACGTGTCAATGTTCTGGTAAGTCGCCTCCACTCTTGCTAGCGCCCGATCCATCGCAAGCCGGGCTTCGCGGCCCTCGATTGGATTTCCTTTCGAATCTCGTCCATAAGCGAAACATTTTCGTGTCACAAACAGGTCTCCTAATGTCTCTTCTTGCTCCCATTGCGAATCAAGCACCATGAAGTTGACGTTCGTTCCGTAGTTTCCCGGCGCGTTCGAGAAAACCCGAGTCGTGGCTTCATCTCTGTCGCACCGTTCACCTTCTGTTTGTTCCACTACATGCTTCCGCACAAAATTGACTTCTGCAGGTTCGTCTAATCCAGCCACAAACCTCACTGCCTTATCGAGCAACTGCACCGTTGGACTGAAGAGATCACGAAAGATTCCAGACACTGTCATAACAACATCGATTCGAGGGCGTCCCAGTTCCTCAAGTGGAATTGCCTCAACTGCTGTTGCACGATTCAGCGCATCGCGAAGCGGACGCACACCCAAAAGCCACAATGCCTGCGCAACTCCTTCACCTTGCGTCTTGATGTTGTCGAGACCCCATAAGACCAGCGCGATAGTTTCCGGGAACCGGCCATTCTCGTTTCGAAATCGTTCAAGCAGACCGTTAGCGACGATCTCTCCGCGCGCAAACGCAACCGTAGACGGCACCACATATGGATTGATGGCGTGAGTATTGCGGCCTGTCGGAAGAATCTGTGGGTTTTGTACGAGATCGGCCCCTGGTCCAGGTGGAATATATTCACCACGCAACGCTCGCATCAGCGATTCGATTTCGAAGTTGCGCTCGAGTTCGGTGGATACTCTGTCCAGTAAGCCGAAAACAGATCTACTCAAATCCGGGTCGACGTCAGCCTCAGATTTTAGAAACATCGCTCCAGATTCAGCACCTTCGACCAGCAACTTCTCCACTGATCTTGTTAGCAGGTCTTCCACTCGCTGCTTGTCTAACCCTTTTGAAATCAGGCCTTCGCTGATGATGTCACGTAAGGAGCGAAGACCCATCTCGGGTCTATCGAAGCAAGCGATCATGCGCAGCACGTCCGCGCGCTCTTCAGTAACAGATGGACGGCCAAACACATGCAACCCGGTTGGAATCAGGCGCTGTTCGATCTCCAGGAGTTGCTCGTACAACTCGAGTACACGGTGGTCGCGCTGTGATGATGAACCAGGGTTGCTGTTATTGGACATGACTAGACAAACGGTTTTCCGGCAGGTGTTGTTTCTTCCTCGATTGGACGGCCGGCAAACTGGACCTTTATATACTGGGCTTCCAATATCCTCGCCAGGCGTTTCGCTCCATCGTCGCCAAGAAATGCTGGTTGACTATCGATTACCGCGATGTCGGCGTTCTGCTTGCGGAGCTTCATTCCAAGTTGCACTAACTGCTCGTCCATTACTTGCTCGGAACAGTCGCCGCGATCTGGTTTCAACGGAACGTTCGCGTGGCCGTCGGTAAAAATCAGTAGAACAACCTTGTGCGACCTGGCTTTGAAACGTCTCATGAGGTCGAGAACGCTCACCAATCCCGCTGCGATAGGTGTGCTTCCTCCCATGCTCAGCGATTCGAGTACCCGTCGCGCGCTTAGCATACTTCGCGATGGCGACATCTCTACTGTTGCCGAGCGCTCGCGAAACGACACTATTGCCACAGTATCGCGGTTAACGTACGACCGCTGCAGCAGATTGAACATTGCCCTTTTCGCTCTCACAATTCTATGCGCAGCCATGCTACCTGATGTGTCGATTGCAAAGATAAAGAGCGTCCCTTGTTTTTGTTGAAGTTGCTTGAACCGGAGGGCATTCGCAGGCACCGGCAATAAACCGTCAGGTGCGGGTCGTTCCGCGCCGGTAGTCGGTTGCGAAAAGATTAGTGCTCGCAACGTTGCATCGACTGCGATGCGAGCCATCGCAAATTTTCGTTGTATCGCGTGTGCATACCTGCCGTGACTGTAATTGGCGAATCTGTTTTGTGATCCGCGAGACGGTTTCGCACTCAGCTTACCCCGGTCGCGACGCAAGCTTCTATTTAACTGCCCGTCAAAATCCTTCATCCGAGTCTTGGATGCTTGGGCAGGAACTGAATCAGTAGAGGTCGAGGCATTAGCTGTCGCTCCTGAAAAGCGAGAACCGTTCGCAGACTCGTGATGCTTCTGTGCTCTCTCTTTTGCCTTCCGTCCTATCGCGTCACTTGATTCAATAATGTCGTTTGCTACTTCGTTGATTTGCTCGGTTGTACCCGATTCATCAAGCGCCTCGCGACGCAAGCGATGTCGCAGCGACATCGCTGAGATACGCTGAACGTCTTTAGGGGAAACTTTCATCCGACCTTCCAACGCAGCAACTGCGCGCGCAGCTCGCATCATCGTCAGCTCACCCCGATGACCATCAATCTTTAACTCGGAACATATCCCGACTATTTGCCGTAGCGCCGATTCGGGAACAGTAACTCGACCAAGTAGCTTTCGCCCACGCTGAAGCTTCAGCCGCAAAAGTTTTTGTTCGCCGGCAAAAGAAGCGCAAAACGGTTCCGGATCCCGATCAAAAGCATCTCGGCGCTGGATAATCGACAGTCGCTCATCAACATCGTCTTCTGTTTTTATTTCAACGTGTAGTCCGAAGCGATCAACTAATTGTGGACGGAGCTCTCCTTCTTCGGGATTGCCCGAACCGATTAGGACAAACGCTGCAGGGTGCTCCACAGAGATACTCTCGCGCTCAACTTTATTACGTCCTGTTGCCGCTACATCGAGCAAGACATCGACGAGATGATCGTCCAATAAATTAACCTCATCAATGTACAAAAAGCCGCGATTGGCTCGCGCCAACAAACCCGGCTCAAATGCTTTTGTTCCCGATTTCAGCGCTTGCTCGATTGCTATGGTTCCACAGATGCGGTCTTCTGTTGCACCTAGCGGAAGGTCGACGACGTTGACGAGCGCCCGTTCCGATTTCAGTTTGCTTCCAGATTTGATCGTTTGCCTGCAGTTGCTGCAAAGATTCTCTTCGTCCAGCGGATCACAACGATAAAGGCAGCCGGCGACTATTCGGATCTCCGGAAGCAGATCTGCAAGGGCTCTCACCGCAGTGGATTTAGCCGTCCCTCGATGTCCCATGATCAACACACCACCGATCAGCGGATCGATGACGTTCAGAAGGAGCGCCAATTTCATCTCTTCCTGACCGACTATGGCAGTAAAAGGGTATACCGCTCGATCTTGTTTCGAGTTCGATTTCATGGACCTTGTTTTGGTTCTATTCGTGCGGTCGTGCATGCAGCAGATTCAGAAGAAATGTTTTAGCTGAAAAGTTTGAGCTGAGCAAGGCGCGTGGTTTTGTAAATTTTTGTTTGACGAACTAAAAAGGCGTTAGTCCTCAACATATGGCCTCAACGAACGTTTCCCCGCACCTTACGTGAAGATTTCGAGGATAGACTCGGAAGCCCGTCGAACTCACGAAATCTCGTCCCAACATTTCCTCTCGAAAATTTCCTTGACAGCCGGAACAGATGGTTCTAGAGTGCCGCACACTCCCGACCAAAAATCAGCCCAGTTCATTCGCAGTCTGATTCGCAGGATTCCCCCGCATCCTGCTTTCTCTCACGACTAGGGTTCCCCTGGTTCCTTCTTCAGTGAGAGAGGCTTATCACTCTGGTCCGCCGTGACGGCTCAGAGCTGCCTCGCATCTAGTTAAATTCAATTTAGCGTTTCAACTTTACGGCGGAACTTCGCTGTTCCGTTTCCGGAGCGGTCAAGTCTTGCTTCAGGCAAAGCTTTCCAGCTCCTGGAGGAGAACCCAAATGAGGAGACTCTTACGAATTGTAGCGCTTGTGTTTTTTGCAACTGCACTTGCATTGCCTATGTGGATGTCAATGCCAGTAGAAGGTCAAGGCGCAACGGAAGCCCCTTCGGGATTCGATAGTTTGACCAACGGCTTAGTCACACAGTCCGTGCACGACGCAGATCGCGAGACGTTTGAGGAACGAGACGGTGTGAAAGACGGTCTTGGACCACTTTACAACGCTCAGTCATGCGCTGAGTGTCATAACAATCCAGTAACAGGTGGAATCAGTCAGGTGTCGGAATTGCGAGCCGGCCATAACGACGCCAACGGGAACTTTGTTCCGGCAACACTCGTGATCAATGAAGCTGGTCCGGTCGCAGTTACGATCGCAAACAGATCCTTGATTAATCAACGCGCCACGTGTCCAGGTGTGGTTACTGACAACGATCCGACCAATGCAATCGCCGACGGAACGATCATCTACAACCATCCAAACGATCAGGGACAAGAACGTGTTCCGGGCGCCGAAACAGTACGCGCAAAACGAATGACAACGAATGTGCTGGGACTCGGTTTTGTTGAAGCTATCTCCAACACGACGCTTCAGAACATTCCCAATAGTCAGCCCTCAGGTATGCAAGGTCAGCTGACTTCTGTACCCGTGGCCGAGGCGCCGGGACAGGTCCGCATCGGCCGATTTGGTTGGAAAGACCAGGACGCTAGCTTGCTCACGTTTGCAAGTGGCGCCTACCTAAACGAGCAGGGCATTACTAATCGGCTCGCACTGCAGGAGACCGTCCCTGCCGGTACGGGTGCAAGCGGACGCGCGTTGTGCGATGACGTTGCGGATAACACTCCTTGCGAAGACGGCTCCGGCCGAACGTGTGGAGAGGATCCCGAAAACGACATCGACATATTTGCTCGCTTCATGCGTGCCAGCAAAGTGCCGTCTCGTGACACCCGCCTGGCAGCCACCGGTGATGCTCAAACAGGAGCATCACTTTTCCATTCTATAGGATGTGACGTCTGCCACATTCAAACCTTCACCACCGCGCCAGCGGGCACTCTCATCAACGGCGGAGCTTTCACTGTACCGGCTGCTCTTGGTAACAAGATCATTCATCCATACAGCGACTTCCTCCTCCACAACGTTGGTACCGGAGACGGCATTGCTCAAGTTACTTTCTCGGGCACGAACACTCTGGACCAATCAATGAAAAATAAGATGCGTACTGCTCCGCTCTGGGGAGTACGAACGAGAAACGAACTGATGCACGACGGCCTAAGCTACACTCGCAATGATGCGATTCTGCGTCACGCCGGTGAAGCCAATAGCGTTATCAACAGCTATCGTGCATTGAGCACCACGCAAAAAAATCAGTTGGTTAGTTTTATTAATTCACTCTGATTCGACGCGTAGGCACAAACTATCCACAGATTACACTGCGCGGCCCGTTCGCAATTGAAGAGGGGGTATTGACTAGTCCACGATAGTGGACGAAATCATAAGAACCCGGGTGGAGCGAGGGTTTGCGACGGCAATCCCGGTGAATGTTGTTAAACGGTAGCCTTACGATCCTGGGCGAAAGAACGGAACCACTAGCGATGCGCTCTACTGTCGACAGTTTCGCAAGCTGAAAAATTCTTTCGCAGTTACCTGGGGTTGCGCTCGCAAAACTCGCTTCACCTCAGGCTATATGCTCCAGCTTTAGACGGTGTTTGTGTAATCTGTGGATCTTCCTTCGGGTAAACAATTATGAAAATTAAGAACACTCTCTCCTTCACAATGCTTATGGGTTTGATTTTGTTTTCACTGGTAGGTTGTTCACGGCAGGAGACGCAAACGCCTCGAGAAGATCAACCCAGGCTCGTAATCGCCGAAACCCGTGCTAATGTTTCGGGGACAAGCGCACCTCCCATGGCCTTTCAGCCGGTCTCAGTGAATGCAGTGACAGAGACCGAAACACCTACGGTCGATCCACCAAAATCCGAAGATATCACTGCGGTCTTAGCACGTACCTATCAAAACGCGGTGACTCTCGTGAATGAACAGAAACCAAACTTTGTAGTCGGCGACTTCAATGGCGATGGCTCGGAAGATATCGCTATAACGGTAAAGCCCAATGAGTCGATGCTTACAGCGATTAATGACGAGTTTGCAAACTGGATCCTTGAAGATCCGAAAAACGTTCCTATTCCTGGTACACCTTCCACCGCTGTTAGAGCCGAAGTCGAACGCCAACCGGTGCGAGCCGAGAAGGGCGATTCATTATTGGCGATTGTACACGGCGCTGGTCTGAAGGGCTGGCGAAATCCAGAAGCTCGGCAGACTTACCTGCTGAAGCATGTAGTGGGAAAACTCAGTGTGCAAAACCGAAACGAATTCAATAAGGCCAGAGGCCCGCGACAACTACCAACTCTTCGCACGGACGTAATTCGGGAAACTGCTGAGGGGAAAACGGCGATTATTCTGTGGATTGGCGCGAAGTATTCCTGGTATGGCCTAAGCGTGAATCCATAGCCAGCCAAACACATTCGCGTTGCAGCTCCACGTTCTCGATGAGAAACGACTCCGCCCAAGGTGACCTGTGTTCAACCATGTCGAATTCGAATTGAGTAGCGCTGCCATGGCAACCCTGCCCGCAGTCGGCTATCATGCACGTCCAATCAAGGACGTTCATATCGACCAAAGGTCCGCATCAGCAAACCCAAAATGTTGCAAGCTGTTAACCTTGGATGTGTGAGAGGAGATCGCCGATTATTCGGAGGAGCAAACTTTTCTCTCACCCCCGGTGGGCTTGTGCAAGTGACGGGTCCGAACGGCAGCGGAAAAACCAGTTTGTTGCGAATCATGGGCGGATTGCTGGACCCCGCTGAGGGTGAAATCAGATGGGGCGGGGCAAACATTCGCTCGCTTGGTGAGGAATATTTTACTCATGTCACTTACCTTGGCCATCGCCATGGCGTCAAAGATGAGTTCAGTGCTCTCGAAAACCTCAGGATTTCAAATGCACTCAACGGGATAGAAATAACAGAGGAGGCCGCACGATTGATACTCATAAAAATGGGCCTCGCCGGGCGTGAGCGTCTTCCGTCACGTCTTTTGTCTGAGGGTCAGAGGCGTAGGGTCGCGCTTGCGCGACTCGTTGTTTGTAAAACGACACTTTGGCTGCTCGATGAGGTGATGACCTCTCTAGATAAAGCAGCAATCGGGCTGGTAAGATCTTTGATTGAAGAACACCTGAGTGGCGGTGGCATGGCAATGGTCGCAACTCACCAGGAGCTAGAGCTGAGCGCAGCATCTTTCCAGCGCCTCGAATTGGCAACGTGAGTGCACCTTCGAGCCTATCGATGTTGCGCTGGGTGATTTGGCGCGATCTCATGCTCGCGTGGCGTCGTCGCACTGACGTGCTGTCGACGGTATTTTTCTTCGTTATAGTAGTTAGTCTTTTTCCGCTCGGAATAGGTCCTGAGACGCAACTGCTGCGATCGATAGCGCCGGGAGTTGTTTGGGTAGCTGCGCTGCTGGCTTCGATGCTATCGCTGGGGCGGTTATTCGCGAATGATTACCAGGATGGCACACTGGAGCAGATGCTCTTGACTCCACAGCCGCTGTACCTGGTGGTTCTTGGAAAAGTGATTGCGCAGTGGATCGTGGCGGAGATTCCGCTCGTACTGATGGCTCCACTGCTCGGAATACAGTTTGATCTTTCAAATGACACCCTGGGAGTGCTCTTCCTGACATTGCTGTTAGGTACACCGGTTTTGAGCTTGGTTGGTTCAATTGGTGCGGCATTAACGGTTGGTTTGCGCGGCAGCGGTGTGTTGATTTCTCTGTTGGTTTTGCCGCTATACATTCCGGTATTGATCTTTGGAGCTGGTGCAGTTGACGCGAGCATAATGGGTACGAGCCCACAGGCGCACATATCGCTTCTAGCAGCGGTGACGGTGTTGTCAGTTACTTTCGCGCCATGGGCAACGTCAGCAGCATTGAGGATATCTTTAGAGTAGAGTTGTCCACGCTAAAGTTCGTCGAACGTACCAAACATGAACTTATATAAATTCGCATCGCCAGTTACTTTTTATCCGCTGGCCGGGAAAATGATTCCGTGGTTCGCTATACCAGCAGCAATACTATTCGCTACTGGTCTTTACACCGGATTTTTCGTCGCGCCAACCGACGCTCAGCAGGGCGATGCTTATCGCATTATCTTCATTCATGTTCCGGCAGCATGGATGGGTATGTTTCTGTACATTTTGATGGCTGCGTATGCGGGAATCGGATGGGCGTTCAACGCGCGCCTTTCATCTATGATGGCTTCGTCTATTTCAATTACGGGCGCGATGTTTACGTTTTTATCCTTAGTGACCGGATCGTTTTGGGGTAAACCGACGTGGGGCACGTGGTGGGTTTGGGATGCACGGATGACTTCAACTCTCATTCTTCTCTTCCTCTATATCGGTTTCATTTCTCTGCAGGCGTCGATCGATGATCCACGGCGGGCCGACCGCGCGGGCGCCGTACTCGCACTGGTTGGTGTCGTGAACGTGCCAATCATTTATTTCTCAGTCCAGTGGTGGAACACATTGCATCAGGGCGCGACGATTCGAATTCTCAACAAACCTACTATGGCGCCGCCGATGCTTGCTGCCATGCTGATTATGCTTGCTGCGTGTTGGCTCTATTCGATCGCGGTGGTTTTGATCAGGTTGCGATGCATCATCCTGGAGCGCGAACAGAATGCGGTACGATTTGCGGAGGCAACGGCATAAATTATGAACTGGTCTGGATTTTCAATGGGAGGGTACGCTTTCTATGTCTGGGGCTCCTACATTTTTGCTTTGATTGCCATGGGCGCCGAAGTCATTGGTTTGAGCCGGCGTAAAAAATCACTTGCTCAGCAAATTAGTGCCGGTTCTGCATTAAGAGGTATTCAACAGAATGAAACGTCGTCATAAAAGAATCGCTTTCATCGTTGCTGCACTTGCATGCATCGGTTTTGCATCATGGCTTGTCCTTGGCGCGTTCAAAAACAATCTCGTATTCTTTTTCACTCCTTCACAAGTTGCGGCTAAAGAAGCCCCGGTGAATCGAACGTTCCGCATCGGTGGACTAGTGCAGGAAGGAACTCTAAAGCGAGACAACGATGGGTTGACCGTTCGATTTGACGTAACAGATACAGCCCAGACTATCCCCGTAGTATTTAAAGGAATACTTCCAGATCTCTTTAAAGAAGGCCGCGGGTGCGTAGCGCAAGGCAAAGTTGGTAACGACGGTGTTTTCTATGCTGATTCAGTTCTGGCCAAACATGATGAAAACTACATGCCGCCCGAAGCCGGTCAAGCGATTGACAAAGCAAAGGCTGCGAAAACGTTAGTCGAGCAGTAAAGAAAAGAATGATTCCTGAAATAGGCCAGTTTGCTCTTATTATCGCGTTGTTGCTTGCGCTGACGCAGGCCACCTTACCGCTGCTGGGCGCAGCTCGTGGTAACCCCAGGTGGTTGGCGGTAGCGGCGCCGGCAGGTCAAGCGCAATTCATCTTCGTCGCGATCGCGTTTTCATGTCTCGGATACTCGTTCATCACGAATGATTTTTCAGTGCTGAACGTCGCGACAAATTCCAACTCTCAGCTTCCACTTCATTATCGTCTCGCCGCAACGTGGGGTTCACATGAGGGATCCCTGCTGCTGTGGACGTTGATGTTGGGCTTTTGGACCGTGGCGGTGACGCTTTTCAGCCGGCATCTGCCCGAAGAGATGGTCGGTCGCGTTCTCGCGGTGATGGGCGTGGTCAGTGTTGGGTTTCTTTTGTTCATGTTGACTACTTCGAATCCCTTCACGCGTTTATTTCCGATTCCAACTGATGGACGTGACCTTAATCCACTGCTACAGGATCCGGCGATGGTCGTGCACCCGCCAATGCTCTACATGGGTTATGTCGGATTCTCAGTCGCGTTTGCATTTGCGATTTCTGCACTAATTGGTGGCAAACTCGACGCGACGTGGGCCCGCTGGTCACGGCCGTGGACCACAGTCGCGTGGATGTTTCTCACGTGTGGCATCGCATTAGGCAGCTTCTGGGCATATTACGAACTCGGCTGGGGTGGTTGGTGGTTTTGGGACCCCGTCGAGAACGCGTCTTTCATGCCATGGTTGGTTGGGACAGCATTGATTCACTCGCTTGCAGTCACTGAAAAACGTGGTGGGTTTAAAAGCTGGACTGTGCTGCTGGCTATTGCCGCGTTCTCGCTGAGTCTGCTCGGAACCTTCCTTGTTCGATCTGGTGTTCTTACCTCCGTACACGCTTTTGCTACTGATCCAAAACGCGGCATTTTCATACTCGCCTTCCTTGGTGTGGTAATTGGCGGCTCACTGCTGCTCTATGCATGGCGCGCAAAACAAGTTGGACTGGGCGGCAAGTTCGAAGTGATCTCTCGTGAATCGCTGCTGCTGTCTAATAACGTTCTGTTAACGGTAGCCGCTGGTTCGGTTTTACTCGGTACGCTTTATCCACTCATTGTTGACGCTCTTGGTATGGGCAAACTCTCGGTTGGTCCACCTTATTTCAACACGGTGTTTGTACCTTTAATGGCTCCCGCAATGTTTCTTATCGGGGTCGGCCCGATCGCTCGTTGGAAAAAGGCAAGCCTGCCAGAACTTGCCGTACGGCTACGTTGGGCATTCGTCGTCGCTGTTATCTGCGCAGTTGCACTGCCCTTCATTTTTGGGCAATGGAAGCCATTGGTGAGTCTTGGCCTTCTGCTGGCTGTATGGATAGTTAGTACCGTTGTTGTTAACCTCTGGGAACGGATCCGCATTACCTCAGGCAACGTTGGAGTGCTGCAAAAATTTCGCATGCAAAGCCGAAGCTATTACGGTATGCAGGTAGCACACCTGGGAGTGGCTGCATTCGTAGTGGGTGTGACGCTCGTAACTGGATACCAGTCAGAGCAGGATGTACGCATGGACATCGGAGACACGGTCCACAGTGGCGGTTACGAATTTCGGCTCAATGGGATCAGTGACGTTGTTGGCCCAAATTATCGCGCTGCGCGCGCGGAATTGATTTTGAGCCGCAATGGCAAGGAAATCGGCAAGATGTATCCCGAAAAGCGAAACTACACTGCGACTGGAAATGTGATGACTGAAACGGCAATCGACACTGGATTCTTCCGTGATCTCTATGTGTCGCTCGGGGAGCCGATAGACGGCGGAGCATGGAGCGTCCGTGTTTACTATAAGCCCTTTGTCGACTGGATTTGGGGTGGGGCCTTGTTGATGGCAATGGGTGGCGGACTTGCGCTCAGCGATAGACGCTATGCGCTCGCCGCGCGGAAACAACGTGAGGCCGCTGGAGCGGTGAAGGCCGGCACGCGCGCATCTGCGCCTGCGGCTGCATCGGTCAGCATCAAGGCGGAAGTCTGAAGTGATGGCGCGTTACTTAATTCCTCTTGTATTGTTTGCCATACTTGTCGTGTTCCTGGCGATCGGACTCGGTAGAGATCCCCACGAAGTTCCCTCCCCTCTTATTAATAAGGCAGCACCGGCCTTCCAGCTTCCGCAACTGCGCGATCCATCAAAGACCTTTTCAGCGCAGGATATGCGCGGCAAAGTCTCGCTATTGAACGTGTGGGCTTCCTGGTGCGTTTCGTGTCGTGAAGAACATCCCTTGCTGCTGGAATACGCGCGCTCAGGAGCTGTGCCTATTTATGGTTTGAACTACAAAGACCGGCGGCAGGATGCACTTTCATGGCTTGGCGATCTTGGCGACCCATACGTGTTGAGCGTTTCTGATGTCGAGGGGAGAGTGGGAATAGACTATGGCGTTTACGGCGCGCCCGAGACGTATTTGATCGATCGCGACGGCATAATTCGATTTAAACAGATTGGTCCGCTCACACCCGATGTATGGGATAAGAAGATTTTGCCGCTCGTGAAGGAACTTAGTAAATGAAGTGGTTTGTTTTTCTTCTGTTGCTGATTGGAAGTGCCGGAATTGTCGCGAACGCCAAAGAAGCGCGACCCGATACGGACGACGCCACGACCGAGGCAAGATTAAAGAAGCTTTCGCAGGAGCTCCGTTGCCTCGTCTGTCAAAACGAAACTCTCGCGGATTCCCGCGCTGACCTTGCTGAAGATTTGCGACGTGAAATTCGCGAACAAATAAAAGCAGGAAAAAGCGATCAAGAAATTGTGGCATTCCTAACGCAGCGTTACGGCGACTTCGTTTTGTACCGCCCTCCCGTTAAACCAACGACATACTTGCTATGGTTCGGCCCGTTTATTTTGCTACTCGTTGGCCTCACCATTCTTTTTAGATACGTGAAACAGCGTCGCGACGCTATACCGCAAGGTCCACTATCGATTGAAGAGCGCCGACGCGCTGAAGAGTTGCTGCGCGCCTCTGGAAACGAGACCGTATGATTCTCTTCTGGGTGATCTGCGCATTGTTGATTGTCATCGCACTTTCTTTCGTCTTGCCGCCGTTATTACAAAAATCACCGGCAGAAAAAAGAAAAGAAAATGGGGAACCGCGCGAAGCGAACCTTGCAATCTACCGGGATCAACTTTCTGAACTGGAAGGGGATCTGCGAAACGGCATTGTAAGTCAGCAGCAGTACGAACAGGACCGAGACGAAATCAATCGACGCCTTCTCGAAGATGTTCCTGCGACTGTGAAGAAGGAAAAGTCGACACGTGAAGTCGCTACGAAGCCAAATACCGGCTACATTATCGCGGCAGCTTTACCCATTCTGGCCGTCGTTCTTTATCTGAAAGTCGGAGATCCTCAGGTTATCAAGAAAGCTCCTATGACTTCTCCACCGGTAATGGAGACAAATACGGCTCAGGCAAACTTCTCCCAACAACAGATCCAGGCGAACATGGAAGCTTTAGCTAAACGACTGCAGTCAAACCCATCTGACAGTCAGGGCTGGATAATGTTGGGACGCTCATACAGTTCGATGGAGAAATATAAAGACGCGAGTGACGCGTATGCGAAAGCGAGTGCGCTTGAACCTAAGAATGCCGATCTTCTTGCCGAGTATGCTTTCAGCCTCGCCATGTCGAACGGCCAACAGTTGCAGGGACAACCGGCAGAACTAATCAAACGGGCGCTGCAGCTTGACCCCGAAAATCTGAAGGCGCTGGAGCTCTCCGGAAGTATTTCGTACCAGGCGAGGGACTATAAGCAGGCGGTTGCTCAATGGCAAAAGTTGCTTGCGAAAGTGCCGAGTAATTCTGAAGTTGCGCAGGCTGTAAACGAACGACTCACAAAGGCAAAGGCACTAGCTACAGGTGCGAAAAACTAAACTGACTGAAAACGACCCTGGAGGATGATGAAATGAGTGAAGGACGTAAAGTCGTGGATTGTCGGCTGTACCCAAGCGAGCGTGGCTGCACACTCAGCATCGAGGGAACCGAAGAGGAAGTACTGGAAGCAGCAACTGAACACGCCATCACAGCGCATGGCCACACTAACAGCCCGGAGTTGCGCGAAAAAATCAAATCGATCATGAAAGAGGCTGAAGCTTAGGGTCTTTATAATCAAACATGACAAGAGAAAACCTTCTGTTTGGGATAATTGGAATCCTTTTCGGGTTCATAGTGGGCTTCATGTTTGCCAGCACTATGAATCAAAAGTATGGACCCGGAGCGCCCACCACCGTAGCGAACAATCAAGCGCTACCGCCGGATCATCCTCCAGTTGCCGGGAACAGCGGTGGGAATCCAGCCGGTATGCAGGCTGAGGTCACCAGTGCAATTGAAAAAGCCAGAAACGAACCGAAAAATTTTGAAGCACAGGTAAAAGCCGCCGAACTCTACTACCAAATTCAGCGCTACGACCAGGCGATAGAATTTCTTTTGAAGGCTAATCAATTACGCCCAACGGATTACCAAACAGTCGTGAACCTCGGAATGGTGAATCTGGATGCAGGTCACTTCGATAATGCCGAGAAGTGGTATCGCGCTGCGATGAAGATGAACAGTAACGACGTGATAGTCTTGTCGGGGCTTGCTTTCGCGACCTTACAAAAAGGTGACGTTAAAAGTGCGGAAGACGCGATCGCAAAACTCGAGAAGGTCGATCCGAACAGTCAGGACTTGCCGCAGTTCCGCGACAAACTCGCCAGCCTCAAAGCGGGCAACAAAGAATAAGCCAAAAAGAAAGAAAGTGATGGCTTTCTTAGCTTTTGATCTGTGTTGTCTTTGCTGAGCTGCGCCTTAGGGTTCGATTGTAAAGCGCAACACTTTATCAAGAGGAACTCGCTGAATCTTTCCGTCTTTACCGACCAATACAATAAGCCCGGCTTCAACGGTCACGCGTCGCACTCCGCTCATGTATCGATTGACCAGTGTTCCATCGCTGGTCTCGATGATTAACCGTGGTCCGCTTTCCGCAGGCGGCTCTGCAGCTTTGTTCGCTGTTGAATTAGGCGTGGCCGCTGCTGGTTGAGCCGCACGAGAGGACTTGCGTGGCTTTGTAATTTTTGTTGCGATTTTGGGAACTTCAGCCGGCTTAGATTCAACCTCAACAGTTTCCGCCGGTTTGGCTTCAGCTTTCTTTGGTTTTTTCGTTATAACCCGTGTTGTCGCCGTTGGTCTACTTCCAGGCGCACGTGTACGCGTTTTCAGAGTGCGTGTGGCGGCGGTTTTTGGCGAACCAGTCTTCTCCGCCGGACTTTCAGCGGGTGCCGGCTTAACGGGTTCGGACGTGGGCCCTGGTGTCGGTGCGGCTGCAACTTCAGTCTGTGGCGATTCGGGCTCCGCTATTCGTGCGCCCGCAGAATTAACGCGCCGGCCAGGTTGCGCTCCGATCGAACTCACCACGGGTTCTTTTGCGTTTGTCTCCTTTTCTGAGATGTCACCAGCACCAAACTCTGGTTCAAATGAACCCGCAAACATCACCTGGTATGTACCAGGGTCGTCGTTTGGCGTTCGCGCTTCAATGCGGAGCACTAGTTCCTCGCGGCGCCGAAGATATATTGTCTTCGTTGTCGGCGAGTTACTTTCAGCGTACAGCGTAAACTTCAACAACGGACGTAGTGTGCCGGCAGTGAACACATCGACGTCGCCATTCAGGTTCTCGCCCTTGACAGTGATGATTACGTCACCTGGCGTAGCGGTGAATATGTAATAGTGATCTGTGAGACGCGCGTCGCCCAGGTCGCGAGCGAGTATCTTGCCAAGGAGGTTGGTTGTACGAACAGGTGACGGGTTAAACGGATCGCCAGACTGTCCATACGCAGCAGACAAGCTCAGTGCGACCAGCAGAAGCGCAAAAATCAACCGGAGATGTATTGACCTTTCGTTCACGAACTTTGCAGAAAGACTCTCAGGATCAGCGAGCAAAGCATAACAGATTGTTTTCGGGATACTAATTCAGAACCGAAGAAGATTTTTCGCCATGCATATTC
>JBHEMC010000072.1:0-23134 GCA_046262775.1 Pyrinomonadaceae bacterium
AGCGATAGGCGCGGAGCGCGTCGTACCCATCCACTCGGGCGGAACGAGTCGCTTCAAGATCGTTGAATGTGGAGGAATGGTTGACAACCGATATTCCTACGGCGGAATTAGTGAAGCGAATTAAGACCGTAAAAGGGGCGGGAGACTACGCGGCAGAAAATCTGTTGAAACTGCTGGGTCGATACGACGGGCTCGCTCTCGACTCATGGACGCGCGCAAAATTTTTTACAGTTAGAAATAGCGGACGCAAAGCCAGCGATAACAAGATCGGAAAATACTATGCGCGATTCAAAGAGTGGCGGGGTCTTGCGTTGTGGTGTGACATGACACACGACTGGTTGGATTGATTGGCGCAAAAAAAGGAGAACGCAATCGTAGACCGACTGCGTTCTCACGGGACTTTGGAAACGATTATTAAGATTTGGTGAAAACGTAAGTTGAATCTTGTGGACCACGCGGGCTTTCGCTATGACGCACAACCGTCAACGTCTTGCCATCAGCAGACAACGTCAGCTTTTCATCGCTCCCTACCGTGACCTCACCTTGAGGACCTTGAAACGTCGACTTCGATGACAACTCAAGGGTTTTGGAGTCGCCGGACCACGTCGCTTTGCGAACCATAGTTCCGCGGCCCGTATCGACAGGTGTCTCACTGCCATCTAAATTAAACGTGCGTGGACCTCCCGCCCCAAAACCTCCTCGACCTGGTCCACCACCGCCGGGTCCTCCGCCCGGAGGCGTTCCTGCTGGAGGTGTACCGCCTGGCGCGCCGCCGCCGCCCATGTTCCCCCCGGTTACCTTTTCTTCGATGGTTATTTGCTTGTCGGTCTGCGTAATGGTCCAGGTGACGCTCTCCGCCCCCTGCATTCTCGACGACAATCCCTGGCTCTTGCCCTTGTCAAGCGTCCATGTTCCCGCAAAACTCGGGGCCGCCGCCTGGACTGCCAGTGCAAAGACTAATGCGCTCAGAAGCGTTAGAGCGCAAATTATTTTTTTCATTCCGGATCTCCTTCAAACGTAATCTCAATTTGCAGCAGATACCATGCGCTAACCCGGGGCTCGTGAGCTTAACCTGCAAGCTAGCTCATCGCGGTAAAGCTAATCTGAGTGTTCGAAATTTTAGCAAAGGGCACTTCAGTAGACTGTAAGGAACTGTAAAGAATTGTATAGAGATAGTAAAGATAACTTGAATTACGGCTACGAAAATACGACGAAGGGTTTCGTGAGTGAAACGCGCCGCGATTACAAGGCGTAGAACCTTGATGAAGTGAGCGCAGTACAGCCCATCAGACAAGCGTCTATGCGTTCTAGAAATTCCCAAACGAAAATCTGCAGCAATGATCGGTGATTGTGCAGACCACATGCGGAGCTTAAATTTTTGTCATAACAGAATCGGGCGTGGTGTTATTTGCATGAGACTAGCAAACCTTTCACTAGCTGACCGAATCGCAAACAGCCAGCGAAAAGTCATTTTCTAGGACGCAAGAATGGAACCGGGCTTGCTTTTAAAAACATCATGAGGTGCCCCTCAAAGTGAGCTGAACTACTAGCAAGGAGAGAAACGATGCGTAAAATTCTCAGTCGATTAGCGGTTATTGTAGTGGTTGGCGCGCTTACGAGTGGAGTCGCGCTGGCGAAGGTCCGTACGCACAGGGTGAAGTTCGATAACGACATTCGAGTCAATAACACCCTGGTGAAAAAGGGCAATTATGATGTTCGTTTCGACGACGAATCAGGACAATTTTCCATTTTGAAAAACAAGAAAGTGGTTGTGACTACAACGGCGCGCCTTGAACCACGTGCGAAGGAAGCGGATGATTTTCAGTTCCGATTTACCGGCACAGGTAATGACTCGCAACTTACCGCAGTCACATTCGGAGGTTGGAACAAGGATGTTGTATTAACGAATGGCGCGCCCTCGAATTCGGGCAGTAACTAGCGCAATACTCAACTAACACAGTGCGATAGCATCTCGGATCGAAGGATCCGAGACGCTATGAGCTTTAGAGGCTCTCGGACAACTGTAACTCGCACTCGCTGATGCGTTAAGATTCATCCCACATCAACGCAAAGGCGGTCACGCAATGAATTACAGAAACTTCGGCCGGCAAGGCTGGAAAGTAAGTGAGATCGGGTACGGTATGTGGGGAATGGCCAGTTGGTCCAACTCCGACGACCAGGAATCACTCAGTTCCTTACAGTCTGCAATCGACGGTGGCTGTAACTTCTTCGATACTGCTTATGCTTACGGCAATGGCCGAAGTGAAAACCTGCTGGGCCAGATCGTTCGCGCAAACCCGCAAACGAAACTGTACGCCGCTACCAAGATCCCGCCGAAAAACTTGCAGTGGCCGGCACCTGCTGAATCCAAGTTGAACGAGTCGTATCCACCCGACCACGTGGAAGAGTTTGTACACCGCAGTTTGGAAAACGCCAGCCTCCAACAATTCGATCTGGTGCAATTCCATACATGGCACGACGGCTGGATGCACGACGATCGCTGGTTCTACAAACTGGACGACCTGCGCAGCCAAGGGTTGCTAAACGCGATCGGTATCAGCATCAATCGTTGGGAACCCTGGAATGGTATTCGCGCTGTGAAGAGCGGCCAGATTGATTCGGTTCAGGTCATCTACAACATCTTCGACCAAAATCCCGAAGACGAATTATTCCCAGCCTGTCGAGAAATGAATGTTGCTGTCATCGCACGCGTGCCTTTCGACGAAGGAACTCTCACGGGAACTTTGACTAAGGACAGCAAATGGCCTGAAGGCGATTGGCGGAATAGTTACTTCGTTCCGGAAAATTTGATTCCGAGTGTTGAGAGAGCCGATTCGCTCAAGATGATGCTGAAGGAATGGAATCGAGAACATTCGAGCGCGATCACAATGCCAGAGCTAGCCTTACGTTTCATACTGAACAACGAAGACGTCGACACCATAATCCCGGGGATGCGAAAACCTTCTCACGTTGCTTCAAACCTTGCCGCTAGCGACGCCGGTCCTTTACCCAAAGAGTTGCACAATAAACTTCGCATGTTCCGTTGGGTGCGCAAGCCCGCACCATGGTCGCAGTGAACAAAATGCACAGATTACACACGTACTGCTTGCGCCGATTCGCGTAAGAGACAGCCGACCTTCTTGTTTTTCTCTACTCTCGCGAGGTCAAATTATTAGCTTGCCAGCTCCCAAAGTTGGGCCGTCTATTCTGTCGACTTCTTCGTCTCTAGCCCGTTAACGCTGTTGAGTGAAAGTCACTAGCAGTGTATCTTCTGGCCCACCTATCGCATAAGGAGCGCACAATGAGCGACGAAAAATCAGCAACCTTCTTGTCTGCAATTGCCTTAGCTGTTGGATTAGTATTGGCCGCCACGGTTGGCGGCTGGTTCTTTGTGAAGGGTAAGCGCGGCGATCAGACGATTACCGTAACCGGTTCTGCCCGCACCCGAATTCGATCAGACCTCGTCATCTGGCGTGCAGGCGTCTCTTATCAGGCGCCGGTACTCGCCGACGCTTACCGTTCGTTGGCTGAAAGTGTACCGCGCGTAAAAGCATATCTCTTAAGTAAAGGCATATCTCAGGATCAGATCACCGTTTCGTCAATTTCGTCCCAAACTCTTCATGGACGGACCAGCGACGGTGGTGAGACATCGGAAATCACCGGCTATTCATTGCGACAAGAACTTGAGGTCAAGTCGTCAGACGTAGACAGAATTGCGATCATCGCCCGTGAATCAACAGAGCTGATCAACCAGGGCATCCTTATAGAGTCGCTGCCGCCCGAATATCACTATACAAAAATTGGCGATCTCAAGATCAAAATGCTTGCCGAAGCAGCGAAGGACGCAAAGGTTCGTGCGGAGCAGATCGCGCAAAGCACAGGCAGTTCTATCGGAGCAGTTCGGACAGCACGCATGGGCGTCTTACAAATCACGCCTGCTGATTCAAATGAGGTGTCTGATACGGGAATGAACGATACTTCTGCGCTCGAGAAAGACATCACGGCCGTGGTGAACATTGGCTTTGCCGTCGACTGATGGTGAAGGTTCGCACATCACATTGCAGACAGCTATACAACAACCAAGTTGTCTCAGTTCTTATCCCCAAGCCCGTGTTTCTGATTGCACCTGCGGCAATAGGTAGGCGGCTCTCCGTTGTCGACGCGATGACTGACAGGCTTTAGCGAGCGCAAAAAAGCGAATACTGACTTCAGATCATCGTCAGTCATTTTGCCGAAGAACGACCATGGCATCACCGCATTCAACGACCGTGCACCTACTTTCCCTTCGCGCATCGCACGTATAAACGTTGATTCATCATAGTACGAAATTCCCGAGGGGTCAGGAGTGATGTTTGCGCTAACGACGGTACCTGTAGGTCCCATCAAGACAAATCCTCCCGCATAATCGAGACCTGCAATGGGTTGTCCACGATTTTGCGGCGTATGACAATCAGCACAGCTCCCCATCCTCACTAAGTAAGCACCTCGTGCTACCGGTGTTGACTGATCAGGCTCCGGCACCGGCTTTCTAACGGGGCCGGGCATGCTCCTGGTCAAAAAATTAAGAAGGAAAGGCATTTTCGTACGAGGCAGGTTGTTTTTGATTGGTGGAAGAGAGCGAATGTACACAATGATGCTCGCAAGGTCTTCGTCAGACATCTTACTGAAATTGGGATAAGGCATGACGGGGAAAAGCGCGCGTCCATCGTGTCCGATGCCCTCCCGAATCGCACGTGCTAACACGTCATCGCTCCAATCACCGGCACCCGTCTCTTTATCACTAGTGATATTGGGCGCAACCAGCCACGGCAATTGTGGATCAGTCCAAATTATACCTGCGCCAAGCTGCCCTTCGATTGGAGGAGCACCGGGTTTACTGTAATCGGCCGGAGAATGACACCCCAAACAACCTGCCACTGCGTCAACTAAATACTTTCCACGAGCGAGCCGTGCCGGTGTCCTCTCAAAATGACGGTCAGTTGTTGTACGCGCTCTCGGTCCCACAAAGGGTTGCCACCCGACAGTAAAGGTTATGCCCAGGGAAATTAAAACGATAATCGCAAGCAGTGATATTCCAAAAAGTTTTTTCCACTGTCGTCTCATTAGTGTATTCCGTTTAAGTTGGATAAATAGAAATTTGGAAATATGCAAGCCAGTGATGAAAATCGAAGGACGAGTTTATCGCAAACACACCAAAGTCCCCGTCCCGTTTGCAAGGCTTGAGGTCCTCGCGCAAAGGCCGAAGAAGGAAAAAGTGAAAGAACGCGCTCACTATTTGCATTAGCGCAGAAAAGAGTTGACAACGCGCCGGGCGTTCGGCGAATCTAAGGCTCACTTACCGCCCCCCGGTAGGCATTTTGAATTAAAAGACTCCCAGATAAAATATGAAGCGAAGTTCTGCCCTCTTACCATCTCTGATCGTAGTTCTTTCTTCCATAACCATTGCACAAACATCGGAGACAAGGCCTCGAACCGTTGCTGGACTGTCTCAGACAGGAACCGTTCAGCAGAGATCGGCGCCCATCGAGCAGCCGGCGGTGCCGGTGGACGCGAGTCGAGGAGTGTCAAACGAAATAACTCCGGCTTCAGAATCGGCGGCTGCGTTCGCTATTTCGAATCCCGCAACTATTCAGTCGCGTATCGTCGAGGCGGAGCGGCTGTTGAAGTCGCTACCGATGACGACTGCAATGGCGACACCCGCGATCGAATCCGTTACTGTTGCAGCACTAGATCGAACCACAAGCCGAATTCATTTGATTTCAATCCTGAAGCAGACCTTCCTTACAAAAGGCTCAGAGACATCGGGTCTCAGCTCCCTTGGCACTCCTGTAGTTATCCGCGTAGTACGCGCTAACGGAGTTAATACGGCACTGCTGATCACGACCGCTAATGGTCAGACATTGACGCCGCTAGTTGTCCAGTTTCCGATAGAAAAAGGCGGTCTGTTCAAAGAGATGGCCTACTACACCTCAGCCCATCCTGCTTTACTGTCTAATGATCTTGTGCGGTCAGGACAGGCATACGTTCATAACATGATTGAACTCGCTAACAAACGGCTGCGAGAAAAAGGCGTTTTGATCTCACCGCAGATTGTTGATGTGGCTGAGCGACTCTGTATCGTCGAGCACGTAGACCACGATCGTTTTCGTCTCGAGAACCGACTCGCGCTCTTCAATGAGATTTATTCGCTTTACGCATTGAACGAATTAGATACCTATCGCTATTCAGTTAGTTTTGCTGGCGCCGGTGGTATGGTGCAAATGATTCCTTGGGCTTACAACCTGGAGAGAGAAAGACATCCCGGCGTCGGACTCCTACCCGACTTCGTCATTGGCATGCGTAATCACGCGAATGCGCTGCAAGCAATGCTCTTGTACATGCAGGATACATGGAATGAATTGTCCGCAAACCAAGACGTACAGAGTGCGCTCAGAACGAAGCTGGCTACTCCGACTGAGTTGTTGGCCGCAGGCTACAATTCCAATGCTGCGCGTCTACCGTCGTACTTGCGACGCGGAGGTGAAGACTGGAAAATTCTAATTCCCCGCGAGACGCAAATGTATCTTCAGATCTATAAAACGTTTGAGGGTCTTGTTTCCCTGAATACGCGGATTACGTCGGCTCCCCAGAGTGGAAATTAGAGGCATACTCGCGTAAGCTGCCTCCGTCTTTTTTAACATCACAAACAGTCAAGGGCGGGATGGATCTATTACGATCTATCTCGCCTTTGAGCGCATGTGACCTTCAAACGCAAGGAGCTTTCTATTCATGAATCAACGGTCTGCTAACTCTGTGCGGCTTCTTATTGTCGTGGCGTTCGGCGTGATTAGTGCAGCCGTAATTGTTCGATCAGGTTCCGCGCAAAATCCTACCCCAGGAATTGCAACTCAGGCAGTTGTAGCGCAAAAAACCGTCGACGAAGTCCGCAAAAACATTCAGGTCCTAAAGGGATTACCGGATTCGCAATTAGTTCCTGTAATGAACTACATGAGCGCGTCGCTGGGAGTTAAGTGTGGCTTCTGTCATGTCAACAAGGACAACAACTGGGACTTTGCATCTGACGAGAAGGGTGAAAAGAAAACGGCGCGTGTAATGATCACGATGGTGACGGGCGTTAACAAGACAACTTTCAACGGCAACACCGAGGTAAGCTGCTATACATGTCATCGAGGACGCACTTCTCCTGTCAGTACGCCACAGTTGCCCATACCCGAACCTTCGCCGCGGCCTGAGCAAGGTGGCCAGAACCAACAAGCACGTGAAGCGTTGCCTGCTGCCGACCAAATCTTGGATAAGTACATAGAAGCTTTGGGCGGGAGTGCCGCTATTGAGAAACTCAAGTCACGCACCTTGAAAGGCACACTCACCACCGCTAATGGCGCTTCGGCCGGGTATGAACTATCGCAGTCGGCTCCTGACATGGTATTAGCCGTGATTACTACACCCCAGGGAACAGTTCAGCGTGGTTTCGATGGCACGGCCGGCTGGGAGAAAAGCAGTCGTGGCGTCCGAGACCTGGGTGCACCAGAAGTTTATTATCTGCGACGATACCCCAATATATTGAGGGATATAAAGTTGAAAGATCAGTTCACAAGATTTAATACAGCCTTCAAGACCAGGCTGAACGATCGCGATGTGTATGTGGTTCGCGCTACCGCAGCCGATAGGCACCGCGAGCAACTGTATTTTGACGTCGAGACTGGATTACTCGTCAGGCGAGTAACAACGCTGACTACCCCCGTAGGAAATATTCCGGAAGAAGTAGATTTCGAAGACTACCGCGACGTCGGAGGAGTGAAGATGCCGTTCATCGTAAGGGTGTTATCCACTGACCCGAACTACAGCGTCGTGAGGAAGTTTACCGAGATCAAAATCAACCCAACACTCGATCCGAAAGTATTCGATAAGCCCGCATGAGCTGGATACGTTACGGGAACTCAACAGTTATTCGCTGAATTGAAGTTGGTCGGCGGTTGGAAGAAGTCGTTCGTCGTCGGCTGATTCAGCATATAACTGCTTCGTCGCATCAGCGTACTGGAGTTTATATAGCTTCCAGTAAAGACCGCGTCTCGCCAACAACTCCTGATGAGAGCCCTGCTCGCGGATCTCGCCGTGATGCAGCACGATGATTCGATCTGCATTTTGAATCGTGGAGAGTCGATGCGCCACCACAATCGAAGTTCGGTCGCGCATGACGCGTTCGATGGCGCGTTGAATGAGTTGCTCGGTTTCTGTATCAATCGAGCTGGTCGCTTCGTCGAGAATCAATAAGGCAGGATCGAACGCCAAAGCTCGAGCGAATGAAATCAGTTGCTTCTGACCGACGGAGAGGCCAGCCCCACGTTCCCGCACTTCCGACTCGTACTGGTCTTTCAGACGGTTGATAAAACGATCTGCGTAAACTTCCCGTGCTGCCCACTCCACGCGCTCATCTGGAATATCTTCACGCCCTAACCGAATGTTTCCCGCTACGGTTCCGCTAAACAGGAAAACATCCTGCAGCACGACGGCAAAGTTTTCACGAAGCGCCTTAAGCTCCCAATCTTTTAGATCGACCCCGTCGAGAAGAATCCTTCCCCGCTGAATGTCGTAGAACCGCATCAGAAGGTTCGTAATCGTGGTCTTTCCCGATCCGGTATGGCCCACAAGCGCAACCGACTGTCCCGGTTCAACAGTAAATGAAACATCCTTCAAGACCCAGTCTTCATCTTTGTAAGCGAACCACACATTTTGGAACTCAATTCGTCCGCGTGCTCGGTCGCGCTTCAAGGCTTTTTCGGGTGTGACGATCGCGATTGGCAGATCCAGCGTCTTAAAAATTCGGTGCGATGCGACAACTGCAGATTGCAGCACGTTGTACTTATCGGAAATGTCCCGAATCGGCTGGAACAGAAACCCCGAGTACTGGATAAATGCCACGAGAGCTCCGAGCGTCAATACTGTATGGTTGGGCGTGTTCTGCATGACACGATAACCGCCATACCAGATAATTAACGCGATTCCCACAGCGCCGATGAAATCTACGAGCGGAAAAAACACTGCGTAGTAAAAAATTGTTTCGATGTTCGCGCGCCGGTGATCGTCATTGATGTGCTGGAACTTGCCTAGCGATTTAGCTTCTGCGTTGAAAATCTGGACCGTCTGGGCTCCAGCAAAGTGTTCCTGAAGAAAAGCGTTGATACGTGCGATTCTCGTTCGGACCATGTCATAGCCCTTGCGCGCACCATGCCTGAACCAGCTAGTAGCAGCGAAAAGCAGGGGAACAGTCAATAATGTAACCAGGGTCAGCTTTACATCCATCCAGAGCATCACCGTAATAATGGCGAAGATCATTACGAGATCCCCGAGGAGATCTGTCACGCCCTGCGTGAAGAGTTCGTTCAGCGCGTCTACGTCCGTGGTGAGACGCGTCATGATGCGACCGACAGGGTTACGATCGTAGTAAGCAATTTCCTGGTGCTGCAGCTTGCCGTAGAGTTCGCGTCGCATGTCAAACATCACGTATTGACCGACGGTGTTCAGCAAAATTGCCTGGAAGTAAGAGAACACCAAACGAAGCGCCTGAACTGCGACGTAAAGTATAACCAGAGTCGAAAGTCCTGTTAGCTGCCGTGGCAGGATGTACCAGTCGATGGCGTACTGCGTAAATTTCGGTTGCAGGATGCCAAGCAGGTTTAGCGCGAGCGTCAACAACAGTGCTGGAACCAACAGCCGCACATACGGTTTCAAATACCGAAGCAGCCTACGCGCAACCTGAAGATCATAGGTCTTGCCGATCGCTTCTTCTTCGTGAAATTGTTTGACTGTAGTTGACATTCAGATTGCCCGCTTAAGTTGCTGCAAGTTCCTCCTCAAGCAGCTGCCGTTCGTAAAGATCGGCGTAGGCACCTCCAAGCTTAATCAGTTCTTCATGTGTTCCACGCTCAGTGATGAGGCCCTCTTCCAATACACAAATCAAATCCGCGCCCTGAACTGTAGATACGCGATGCGAAACAATTAATGTTGTGCGATTTCGCATGACACTACGAAGTTTAGTCAGAATTATCTCTTCGGTGTAGGTATCAACTGACGATAACGCGTCGTCGAGAATCAAAATTCGTGGTTGTCGTAATACTGCACGAGCAATTGCGGTCCGTTGCTTTTGTCCGCCAGACAGCGTAATGCCGCGCTCGCCAACGAGAGTGTTAAAGCCGTCCGGAAAACCTGCGACGTCATCCGTCAAACCAGCAACATCAGCAGCCCGTTCAATTTCCGCCTGTTCCGTTTTCTCAACTCCGAATGCAATGTTCCCTCTCAAGGTATCACTGAAAAGGAAGGTCTCCTGTGGGACATAACCAATGCTCGAGCGCAACTGGGCAAGAGGAAACTGGCGTATCGGGATGTCGTCGATCAGAACTGTGTCGTCCGGTGCATCCATCAAGCGTGGCACCAAATTGACAATCGTCGATTTTCCGCTCCCGGTACGTCCAACAAACGCAACGGTGAGCCCCTCAGGTATTGTCAACGAGATGTCGTGCAGAACAGGCTCGTCGACGTCGTGATACCGGAATGTGAGATTCCGAAACTCAATCTTGCCGCGAATGGAAGGCTGGCGCGAAACCTCAGGTGCATCGGCAATCGCCGGACTAATTCTGAGTATGGCGTTTATGCGTTTAAGGCTGGCGGTGCCGCGTTGATAGAGATTCACGACATACCCCAGCGCAATCAACGGCCAAATTAAGCGCGCCAGGTACATGTTGAAAACGGTGAATTGGCCCACAGTAATGTCGCCGCGAACCGCCAACGGCACGCCGGCGCCAACAATCAACACGAAACCGATACCTATCAGGAACTGCATTAAGGGCCGCATTATCGCGTCGATCCGCACCAAACTGAGGTTTCGCTCCGCATATTGTCTATTCAGTGTATTGAAAGCTTCGATTTCCGCGTCTTCCTGAGCGTAGGCACGCACAACTCTGACACCTGTGAAATTTTCCTGAGCGCGCGCTGTGATCTGAGCAAAGAATTCCTGGATTTTTTCGAATCGAATATGCACCTGCTGGCCGAAGTACTTAACAGTCAGCGAAACCAAAGGCATCGTGAGAAAAAGCAGCAGCGTTAACCACCAATTGATAATGATCATTAAAGGCAGAACGAGCAGAACCACAAATACAGTCTGGAGCGTGTACATAATCATAGGCCCGGCAAGCTGTCGAACCGCGGCGAGGTCGTTCGTCGCACGCGCCATGAGGTCGCCCGTCCTGTGTTGGTGAAAAAATAAGAGAGGTTGATCTACCAGATGCCCGTAGAAATCTTGCCGGAGGTCGTATTCAACATTACGCGACATCCCGATTAAAATTCGCCGCTGCAGAAAAAGAAAAATGCCACTAACGATACTGGCGCCTAAGACCTTTGCCGCGGACACGGTCAGCAGTGACCAGCTGACAACGTTCCAATTTTGATCTACAGCCTGGCCAACGATTAGCGGAATGTAGAGATTGAAAATTACACCGGCGAGTATGCACGCGATACCAATTGCAAGAGATAATTTGTACGGACGAAAATACCGCGCGAAATTTTTTAAATCACCCATGGTTATGAGACCGACCTGCGCACATTAGGGCTGCAACTGCAGTACTCCATATCATGCGCGATCTGACGTCTCGGCGCCAAACGGGCACAACAACAGGCAAAGTTCGTTACAGTCGCACGCGAAAGCGTACGCTATGCCTAAGTTCCTACTCGCGACGGAGAACTATCCGCGAAGAGTTTTCACGATGCTCGGCGGGGCTGTGTTTGGTATTCCGGCCAATGGCGCCCCGCATTCAGGGTCAGAAGGAACACTTACTCGATCTCGTCCTCGATTTTTCGAATCATAAAGAGCGCGATCTGCTGCTACAACCAGCGTGTCGCGATCGGATGCGTGAGTAGGGAAAGTTGCACAACCAAACGATGCGGTCATCAAACCGAAACCGGGCACTGTCGTGTGTGCAACTCGGTTGCGAAGACGTTCGGCCACAACAAGTGCACCTTCCATGTGAGCCTGCGGCAAAATAATTGCGAATTCATCCCCACCGTAGCGTGCCGCAGTATCTACAGCCCGCAACTCATCACGTAGACTAGCTGCAAGCAGACGCAAAGCCATGTCGCCCGCCTCATGACCAGCCGCATCGTTTATTTCCTTAAAGTTGTCTAAATCCAACATGATCAGCGACAGTGGTTGACGCATTCGAATAGCCAGGTGCAGATCCCTTTCCAACTGCAGCTCAAAAGAACGTCTGTTGTAACAACCCGTCAGCGAATCCGTTAATGCCTGACGCTGCATCTCTGCAAACAAGTGTGCCTGGTTTACGGCCACTGTGAGCTGATCGGCTACGGTATGCAGCAATAGGAGTTCGTTGTCAGCCCAAACTCGAGACGAATCATCCGCCTGCACCAACAAGAGGCCGACGAATGTCTTGCGATAAATCAACGGAACAGCGGCGAGGGAGTTAACAACACGGTCCTGGACGCTATCTCCATCAACGACCCAGCTCTTCAACGACTGCCGCACGTTCGCTCTTATCACGTCGATATCACTCAGCAATGAATCCTCTTCAGCAGATGACAAGTCGGATCTCGAATACGACTTCGTCATCTGTTTTCCTACCAGTTCTCCTTCTATTTGGACCGCGCACGTTTTGGCATTTAACGCATGACCGACCTCCTGAGCTGCAGTCAAGAGGACGCTGTCTAGCTCAAGTGAATTCCTAATCGCGGTCGCTATTCGGTTCACAGCGACTTCGCGCTCCGTCTGCTCCTGAAGCAAACGAGCAAACTTCGTGGTTACGCCGAGCGTTAATTGCAGCGAAGTAGCTTTTGGCATCGAAACGCGAACTGCGTTTGCAAACTGATTAGCATGAGCAGAATGTTCAGCGCTTACCCGCGCCATAAGATATTCGAGGGCGGAGTAAACGACATCCGGCTCGAAAGTCCAAACAACCAGGTCGGCCGATGTATCGGATCCGTCGGGATCTGATGTCGATGCCAGGAGAGCTGAGAATCGTGCGTCAGCGATCACAACAAACCGTTCGTCGAGTGCGCTTTCCTTTCGATCGATAATTACGGCCTGTCTTTCGTGACCCGCCCTAATGAACGAGCGGACCAGCGAATCGTCACCGGCTGCGAAGACGAACAAATTGCGTGCAGGAGAAGCCAGCTCTTTGAGCCGCGTGATTTCTCTGACACTCAGGTGCGGTGGCGGCAGGTTCTCAATGACCAAGGCCGATAGGCTGTTTTCCAGAACCACATCTTCAAAATAGCGGTGCAATTGCGCAATCGTAGACGGTGCACAGCGCAGCGGCGAAAGCTGTCTGGGATGCTGAGCCAAAAGTGCGTGGTACAGAGAGTACATGGCGGGACGGGCGTCTCCGGAAACGGGGCAGGATGTACCGGAGCATACACATCCGGAGACCAACCGCATTTTACATTGATAAACGCTGTGCTGTCTACGATTATCTGAGCTTCAGGCCAGGTTGGCGGCCTCGAGGCGCAGGTAGGTGCTAAGTGCTGAGGCAACGAGCTTTCCCTCGTCATTATGTACTTCGGCAGAGACAGAAATAATCCGTCGTCCGGCTCGCAGTAACGTTGCCGTGGCCGTGGCAGAGCCGCTGGAGAGGGGCCGAAGAAAATTTATGGTTAGATCAATCGTAGTCGTCCGTTCACCTTCACCAAGTAACGGTAGAATTGCGAATGCGGTCGCACTATCAATCAAAGACGCGATTGCGCCGCCATGCACAATTCCATCGTTCTGCTTGAGCTTGTCCGTGACCTCCATTGCTAGCACTGCCCTCCCAAACCCCACATTCTGCAGCCTGATTCCGAGCAGTTGGGCAAACGGTACAGCGGCCAGCGCCCTTTCGATGCGGGTCCGCTGAGCATCTGTAAGCTCGCTTATCATGATCGGTAACTTTCACCGACGTTCAGCGGTTCAACCACAACGGCCGTACCGTAAGCGAGAACTTCAGTGACTCCGGTCGATAATTCAGTCGTATCGTAACGGGCTCCGACAACCGCATTTGCGCCGAGTTCAGTCGCATGCTGGATCATGATGTCAAAAGCGTCAGCGCGGGTTTGTTCGCACAGGCGTGTCCAAACTGTGATGTTTCCACCAACAATGGTCTGCAACGATGCACCGATGGTCGCAAAGATATTTCGCGATCGCACAACGATGCCTCGGACAACTCCAAGGTTCTGCACCAGTCGGTAATTAGGTAACTCAAATGCAGTTGTGACCATCTGGTGAGATACGGAATAACGTGGTGGGCTGACAGAATATGGCACTCTCTGTTGTAGAGGATCAGAACTCATCGTTGCTCCTTTGATTTCTCTTAAACAAGCTCGAGCGTGCTTCACCTTTCGCTATGTTTCGTTGCGATGGAATCCAAAGATACCTTTGCAAATCGCACCGCCCTGATTTGTCAAAAACTATACCTTCATTTTCAAGCAGTCGCTGCTGTTTATCGTGAGGCAACACCACGCGACCAGTGGAGCATTTACCCTGCGCATTAATAACCCGATGCCACGGCGTTCGATCATCCGATCCATGCATTGCAAAGCCTATCGTCCTTGCTGTATACGCTGCGCCGAGCAACTCCGCAATTTGACCGTAGGTCATTACTCGCCCGGGCGGTATTCTCCGCACGAGTTTAAAAACTTTTTGTTGATAATCGCCTTGCTTTTCCGTCTTCACGCTCAATTAATCAAGAGTACGGAGCACAACACGAGCGGGGGCTCCATCGCCACTGCCACCTCGAATTCTGAGCGGCAAACAAATCAACTCGTACTCGCCCGCCGCAATTTGGTCTAGATTGAGCCCTTCAATTATTACCACTTTATGCGACAGGAGTAAGCGATGCGTTTCAAAACGTGCTGTCCCAAACTGTTCTATGGAAAGATAGTCTATGCCGACCAGGCAAATCCCCTGCTCAACAAGGAATTGCGCGCCTGAGAGATCAAGATATGTGTAGTCCTCGCGAAAAGAGTTTTCGCTGTCGGCCCAAAACCTGGAATTGCGAGTTTTGAAAAGAACGCGGCGAGTACCGGCCTTCCAAACCTCTTGTAAAAAGTCTTGTCGGATTACCTCGAAATCGTTTGGTACCTCTACAACTTCTACCTTGCCAATGAGGACATCGAGTGGCAGGAATTCTACTTTTTCGCCATCTCGCAAAAAATGAGCAGGTGCGTCGACATGAGTTCCTGTATGCGCACCGAAATTGAGCTGAGAGACGTTCGCGTTTGCACCACTCTCAAGAGTTGACCATTGAAGAATCTTTATTTCTGGATCACCGGGATAGGTAGGCATCTCCGCGCGCAATGGCACGCTCAGATCGTAGATTGGCATAAAAGCACGTTCGCGACCGGAATGCTCGGGATAGTAATGGGCCGGTAAGAACGGTGTCAATTGTTTCGGCTAAACTCGCAGACAGACGTCGTTGCACAGCAGGTATTGATGAATTAGCATCTTGCGCAACACATGAGCACTGTCACTCACTTCAAACTCGCAGCATCGAGTTATCTAAACACAGCCCCCCTAATCTGGAGCTTTTTACACGGGTCTCAGCGCGATCGAGTCGAACTAATTGATGCGGTACCCGCTCGTTGTTCACAACTGCTCGCCGAAGGTGAAGTTAGCGCCGCACTCGTACCGATCATTGAATACCAACGAGTGTCCGGAATTTCGTTGGTGCCTGACGTTTGCGTTGGTTCGAAGGGTGAGGTCCGAAGCGTCGTATTGGTTTCCAAGTGTAAACAACTCGACGAGGTGCGCCGCATCGCTTTGGATGAGTCCTCCCGAACTTCAGCGACGCTGGTAAAAATTATTTTCTTCGAATTCTTGCAACAGAATCCCGAATGGACGACGCACACGCCCAATATTGATTTAATGCTGGCAGAGAACGATGCTGCGTTAATCATTGGCGACCCTGCCATGACGTTCTCGCGCGATCGCATCAACGTTTGGGATCTCGCGACGGTCTGGCGTAATCAAACCGGGTTTGGTTTCGTATTTGCGATGTGGATGGTTCGCGATGACAAGCTGGAAAAAACTCGGAGCGTAGATTTCGCTGAGGCCCGGATTGAAGGCTTGAGTAACACCGAAGCGATAGTTGACGAATATCAGAAGAGGATCCCTTTGTCCAAATCGGATCTGAGACGCTATATAACTTCGAACATAGCGTTTCAGATTGATGAATCGATGGACAAGGGATTGCGGCTTTATTTCCAACTGGCACACAAGCATCGATTGATTGACGACGTCAAGCCGCTTAGATTTACAAACGGTTAAGTACTGTCGCAGCACTTCTGCACATTGGCGCAGCTCGCTCAGTTTGATATGTTGTCTCCGAATATGGGTAACACCATCAAGCGCATTCTCGATGGAGTCGGGACGGGCAAACGAATGTCCGTGGACGACTGCACAACGCTCCTTCAATCACACGATGTAGCGGCCATTGGCGCGGCAGCTGATGAGGTTCGGGCTCGCAAACATTCAGACAATATCGTCACGTATATCATCGACCGCAATATCAATTACACAAACGTATGTAATGTCGTCTGTACCTTCTGCGCATTTTACCGTCGACCAGGTGCGCCAGACACATATGTGCGCAGCTTCGATGAGATCTGCAAAAAAATCGATGAGACGATTGAACTCGGTGGGACGGGAGTGTTAATGCAGGGAGGTCTGCATCCGGATTTTGACATTGAGTGGTATGAGGACCTCTTGCAGCGGTTGCGTGCAAAGTATCCCGACTTCCAATTGCACTGTTTCTCTCCGCCTGAGATTCACAATATCCATCTAATCTCCAAATTAGACTATGAAACGGTCATCCGGCGATTGAAGGCCTCGGGTCTGTACAGTATGCCGGGAGGAGGCGCCGAGATACTTGACGACGAGGTGCGAAAGCGGGTTGCCACCAAATGCACCACAGATGAGTGGCTCGACGTGATGCGAGCGGTTCATCGTGTCGGGTTGCGATCGACTGCAACGATGATGTTTGGCATTGGCGACCGAATCGAACATCGCGTTCGACACCTGAAGCGGATACGGGATCTGCAGGACGAAACCGGCGGCTTCACTGCCTTCATCCCGTGGACCTTTCAACGGGAGAACACTGCTTTGGGTCGACGGATAAAAGATGAACCGACGGGTGTCGATTATCTCAAGATGTTGGCAGTATCGCGCTTGTTCCTCGACAACGTTGATAACCTTCAATCCTCGTGGTTAACCCAGGGTTTACGTTTGGGCCAGGTTGCGCTTCGCTTTGGAGCAAACGATATGGGCTCCATTATGATCGAGGAGAACGTTGTTTCTGCCGCAGGAGCGCACAACCAAGCTGACGAGAAGATGCTGCGTTTTCTAATAAGCGAGGCCGGCTTCAGTCCAAAGCAAAGGGACATTCTTTATCGTCATGTGGAGCGCGAAACACGGGCTGATGCGCAGCAGATCACCGCAAACGTTCCAAGCGACAACTCACCGGCTGCCGTCAAAGTGTAGGCGAGCATAGCGGCTCAACCTACCGAAGGTGAAAAATTAGAATCGTTCCGCGACACTGCTCAAGACTCTGAAAATCGCAGGTCGCACAGACACAGAGCTAGGCGTCGCTCCGGTCCAAAAACATAGGATTCACAAGGGGAATCAGCAAACCAATATTGATCAGGATTGGCACTGAACGAACGCGTGTCCAGCAATAATTGGGCTGAATGCGTCTCATTCATGCCTCCACAGCTAACGCGAGCTGGTTCTGACCTTAAAGAAAAAAAATCAGGCGGTTGCTTTTCGACGGAGGAAGGAATCACGGACAAGCGCATTGAACTTCTCAGGGTGCTCCTGTTCCGGCATCATCCTGCAGAAATCGAAAACTTCAAGCCTTGCAGCTGGATTCAACGTGAGCAGGGCCGGCGCGTGTGAGACAGGCGTCGTTAGATCCTGTTTACCCCACACCAGCAGCACTGGTTGTCTTAGCCTCGCGAGCGCTGCACGCATATCGATATTCAGATATCCGGAAAGGAACGCGGCTATAGCGTGTTGCGCGCCGTTTTGATGACTCGTGGCGTAGAGGTTTGCAACGAGACGGTCCGTGACTCGCCGGTAGTTGTAAAACAGCATGCGAGTAGCGTAATCGCGTATGCTGCGTTCGCTCGCCATCACGTTGTAGAAAGAAGTGCCAAGAACCGGGGATTGCAACAGGCCATAAAAAGCTGCACCCGCCATTCCCGGTCTGGTATTCAGCGTGTCGTAACCGGCGGGTGCGTTGAGAATCATCGACTCCACCAGTTCCGGATGTTCGTCGGCGACACGAATGGCATACGACGCACCTAATGAGCTGGCTATGATTCGAGCTGGCGCACCCGTCACTTCACGAACAAAATCTGAAACGAGTTCGACGTAGAGATCGGCAGAATAAGGCGCCGCGGCAGGTTTATCGGAAAAACCAAATCCCAGCAAATCTAACGCATAGACACGAAAATGATTGGACAGATCGTCGAAGTTTTTGCGCCACATAAAGCTTGAGGCGCCCGCACCAACACCGTGAATAAAGACAATTGGCGGGCCGGCTTGTTCCATACCCGCTCTTTTGTAAAAAATCCGGCCGTGCTTCCACGGGAAGAAGTGCGCTTCGCCGCCAAGTGCGCTTTCATCGGGTTCAGGCACACCGCGACGTATTGCCGCGTTGACAGCAGCCAGTGCCGCGACACCAGCGCCTCCCGCCAGCATGGTTTTCCAAAAATTTTTGATCTTGCTCATGGGAAAATTGTCGTGGAACAACCCCGCTGAATCGCGGGCGACGGCGGACGACGGGTCAGCAGTTCAAACTCAAATCACTGCGAAATCAAACTGTTCCTGATGAATAGTTGGATCGCTCGTGATATCAATCGGCCCGAGGTAATCTTCAATCTCCACCATCACGTCGCGTTCACTGCTCCGTAGCGCCTTCGCGACTTCCGGATTGATGCGTAATGTTACTTGTTTGTTCTCGCGCTCGCCGTTTAGGCCTCTAGCGAGCCGCCTGGCCTCTTCCAGCATTTCATAGCAAACGGTTTGTGGAGACTTGATCAAACCACCGCCCTGACAATACTGACAGGGCGCACACAGCGTTCGTTCAAGCGATTGTTTGACGCGTTTACGAGTCATAATCACCAGGCCAAAATCATTGAACGACAGTACTTTGGTTGGCGACTTGTCGTTTCGTAAAGCCTCCTGCAATGCCTGCATTACTCGCTGTCGATTCCGCCGTTCTTCCATGTCGATTAGGTCGAGTACGATGATCCCACCGAGATCGCGCAAGCGAATCTGGCGAACGATCTCATCGACAGCTTCCAGATTCGTTCGAGTAATTGTGTCTTCCAACCTGCCGCTGCCGCGCCCGACGAATTTTCCTGTGTTCACGTCAATCGCAACCAGGGCCTCGGTCTGATTGATCACAAGATAACCACCAGACTTCAGCCACACGCGAGGTTTGATGGCTTTGTCGACTTCAGCCTGCACACCGTAAGCTTCAAGGATTGGCTGTTCGCGCGTATAAAGTTTGACCCTCTTGACCAGACGCGGCTGAATGCGGTTGATGAACTCAACGATGCCTTGGTATTCCTCTTCCGAATCTACACGAATCGTTTCAAAGTCGTCAGACAATTGGTCGCGTAGGAGTCGTTGAACGAGGTCTAGATCGCGATGGACGAGCGCCGGCGCTTTTGCCTTCTCAGCCGAAGCTCGTATATCCAACCATGTTCGGACCAAATATCGAACGTCCTCACGTAAATCTTTTTCGTTGATTCCGACGCCCGCTGTCCGAACGATAAATCCGCCCGACGGTACATCCTCTTCCGCCCGAATCATCTGAATGAGCTTTCGCAAGCGGTGGCGTTCAGAATCTGACTCAATCTTTCGCGATACTCCGACGTGTTCAACTGTCGGCATATAGACCAGGAACCGCCCGGGCAGCGCAATATGCGAAGTAATTCGAGCACCTTTCTTGGCTATCGGTTCCTTAGCGATTTGGACCAGTATTTCCTGTCCCTCACTCAACAGATCCGTGATTGCCGGTTGATGGCGATCACGTCGTGATGGACCACGATGTCCTCTACCATCCCGATGTTCTTTCTGGTGTTCGCGTTGACGCCGCGGTGCGGGACTAGGCGCTTCAGGAGCTGAGGTCTCAACCGGAGTCTCCGCTTCCGGCTCAGCGACTTCGCCACCATCATCGGCAACCGGCACTGTTTCCTTCATATCACCTTCATTTAGTTTGTTCTTGCTGGGACGCCTGCGACGCCGCCCACCACGACGTGTCGCGAACTCGGCGTGACTCTGATTTTCTGTGACATCAGCCGAAGCGTCAGAATACTCATTGTTGTCTGCGGTCTTTTTGTCGCTCGTGGCAGTAGCACGCCGCTTACTGGGTTTTTTCGTCGTCGTTTTCTTTCGCGCCGCCGTCTTAATACCGCTGCTGCGTTTTGTCGCGCGCTTCTTACCTGCTGTAAATCCTGGGAGGCGCTCGTCAATCAACCCTTCGTCATCACTTATGCGTTCAAAGCTGCCGGCGCGTAACCCGCCTGTTGGCGCATCAACATCATCGAGAAAGGTGTCAACGTGCGCTTTGGGCTGTTGCTTGCCCGGTATTTCTACAACAGCATTGTAGGGGTTCACATCGCTGTCATCCACACGTTGAAATGAAGCACTGGCGGTGCTCTCCGAACTCAACAAAGAACCGACTTCTGCAGTGCTGAAATCATCCTCAATGTTGAACTCCACCGCGTGAATCTGATCGAAAATTCGTTCCTGCAATCGAGCGTCTTTGAACATTTCTCCGTTTGCGGCGGTCTCGTCTTCATCGATCACGCGCTCGATTGAAGGGTCTCCAGCTACAAAGGGGGTGTCAGGGATTTCAAATCGCGGCGGAGATGGCGCCGAAGTCGCTGGTACATCTTCGGCCCTCTCCCAACGAGATCTGCGCCGGCCGCGACGGCCACGTCGACGCTGTTCGCCTCCGTCGCTCTCCTGAGGTGCTGACTCTTCCTGAAGAGGTTCAGCGCGTTCATGAGTTTTTTCGATCCGTTGCTCCCGTTCTACTCGATCAAGTGCCAGTTGCTCGGCGGCCGCGTGCTCGGCATCAGGAGTGCCCGTCTTTGCCTTATCGATAACGATGCGCTCGAACTCTTCTTCTTCGTCGAAAAAGTCTGACACATAGAGGAAGGCGTCACGTTCGAGGCCAATATCGACGAAGGCCGATTGCATGCCGGGAAGGACACGCATGACACGTCCTTTGTAAATATTTCCGACGATTCCCTGATGTTGTTCTCCACGTTCGATGTAGAACTCTGCGACCTTGTCGTCTTCAATGATCGCTATCTTTTTCTCGCGTCCGTTGACGCTGACAATCAATTGTTTTGCCATTTCTAACTATGTCTCTCCTGGGCGTACGTAACCGCTTCCGCGCATTCGCGCAGTCCGAGCAAATCTGCGCTCGACCGCAGCACGGTAAGTAGCGACCGCCTCAATTGTTTAATGGGTGTGCCGAGCGCGTTTGTCGATGTTCTGAGGTCAAACAGGCTCTCTGCGCAGGATAAGCGATGCACCAAAGCGCATGCCGAATATGTTGGATCAGTTGACTCGGGCGATGAACGAGATTGGCGGTGAAGCCAACTCTCAATTGGCGAGCGAACAAACTGGAAGCTACTACGCGCACAACTGCGTTTAGCTGTTGTCGTAAGGTGACCCAGGTAGGTCACACGACGACCGAAAAATCTATGTTTCAACCGAAAACCTGACTAGCTGTTGGATCAGAAAAGGAGCAATGACTTCGTAAGCTTGAAGCTAAACTATGTGAAATGCTCAACCCGTCCGATCGTGCCACTCGCCCGTAAGCGGAGGCATTTCGCAGCTGCAAAGATTTGATTTGAGCTGTCTAATGACAGCCTGAAACCTGGTTCGCCAGATTGAATACTCTTCAATCGATCGCTTCGCTTTTAGCTTGGTACAGGTACCACCGAGAATACGGGGCGGGCGAACTGGCAGCAGTATACCCCAACGTCGCGCGAAACTGGAAATAAAGGTGTTTGACCAAAAGCTCGACCCTGATGGCGTCAGTTCCGCGCACAAGAACCAGGCCCTCGTGGGTCACCACACGCGCCACAAGCACCGCGCAGTAATTCCTGAGGTCTGTCGACTCTAGCTGTGGAGGCTGAGAACACAGACAGCTGTTTTTCAACTTTTCTACTCTTACACAAGGGGCATTCAACGTCTGTTGTTCCACGTAAGAGTTTCTCAAACTTGCTGTTGCACTTAGTGCAGATATATTCAAATATCGGCATAGCTTTTTTCAATGATTCAAAACCAGAATGAACGGCCGTGCTACTAAATCAATAAGGCGGCCCGCCCCTGACCGGATACTTCGGTAGCGACTCGACGAGGTAGTCGAATCCCAGCCAAAGACTCCAACTGTGGTGGTAAAACGCAACGGGAAACAGCAGGGCTATTACGAACAGTCCGCCGAGCACCTTGTCGTAATCCGAGCCAATTAGCAGCAGGGCGAAAAAACATATGACGAGAATAATAATTTCTGTCGTGACTACGTTCGCCAGGATAGCCCCAACAAAAAACCCTTCTTCGCGTTTAAAAATTGATCGGCACGACGGACAGTGGTGCCGAATGTGAAACGCGCTCTGAACTATGGATGCTTGGCCGCACGCCGGACAGCGAAGCCGCACACAGCGTTTCAAAGTCTTTACGATCTGATCGGTATTTATCACGTGTGTTTGAATGCCATATTAGCCCACCTCCGCTCTCACTATAAAGCCCAGAAGGGACGTGGCAGACAGCAAGGCGGACCATTCACTAGAGGTTCAAAGCAAATCGGGGCTAAGGAGGCAGGTGGAGTACTTCTTGTAAGCTTGCTTCTTAAATTGCCAGTTTAAATAAGCGGAGCTGCGTACGACCGCGCACGGTCACTGCCGAGAAGCTTCGTCACAAAATCATCAAAAGCAGAATCAAACTCCGTTACGTCACGTAAACCGTCATCAGCAGTCAATCGGACCGGACGAAACGGAGCGTATACAAGATTCGCAATGCCGCTCAGCGGTTTAAGTCGCCATACTTCGCGAGCGGCGTTACCCACAAAAG
>JBHEMC010000073.1:0-23130 GCA_046262775.1 Pyrinomonadaceae bacterium
GCGCATGCTTTCCGGCCTCCTCGCTACGCAGGATTTTTTGACGGTTTTGACTGGAGACGAGTCGCTTTGCTCCCGGCCGATGCAAAGAATTATCAAGCCACTGGAAGCTATGGGCGCGCACGTAAGTTCAGACGCCGGCAGACCTCCGCTCACTCTACAAGGTTCGCGAGCGTTGCGACCCATAACGTACAAGTTGCCAGTTGCGAGCGCCCAGGTTAAATCGTGCATTCTGTTTGCTGCGGTTGGAGCAAATGGAACTACAGAGATTGTCGAGCCGTTACGCACACGCGATCACACGGAAAGACTCTTCGGCGCCTTTGGAGTACCAGTTGAATTGTCCGGCGAGGCGCAGATGCTGCGGCTAACTGGTCCAGCTTGGTTCAAGCCGCGCCATATCAACATCCCCGGAGATATTTCATCAGCAGCTTACTTTGTTGCGGCTACGCTGCTGGTTCCTAACTCCGAGCTGATCGTGGAGCAAGTTAGTCTGAATCCTACAAGAATAGAATTCATCTCTTTGTTCCAAAAATGGGGAGCTGAGATTTCCCTAACCGATATCATTGACGACTGCAATGAACCAGCCGGGTCGATCGTGGTTCGAAACAGCAGAATGCAGATGAGCAATCGGGATCAAGCACGTGTTCTGGGCCAACCTTTGATTCCTGCGTTAATTGACGAGTTGCCGCTCATTGCAGTTGTAGGTACGCAACTCCCTGGTGGTATCACCATCAAAGATGCAGGCGAACTCCGAGTAAAAGAGACGGACCGTTTGAAAGCCACAGCTGAGGGTCTGAAGGCAATGGGCGCGGAGGTCGAGGAGCATCGCGATGGCTTAGTAATCGGTGGTCCGGTGCAGTTGCGGGGCGCTCGGGTTGACTCGCGTCGTGACCATCGCATTGCCATGGCGTTTTCAGTCGCCGCTCTCGTTGCTGAAGGAGAAACAGAAATCGCCGGCGCTGATTGTGTAGATGTTTCCTTTCCCGAGTTTTTTCAGTTTCTCGAACGACTTACGAAAGACTAGACTCACGAAAGACTGATGGACGCTCCAACACTGGTTGTAATCACGGGGTTTATGGGTTGCGGAAAGTCCGTTGTTGCCCGGCTGCTCGCCGACAGCCTTGATGTCGCTTCAATCGATCTCGATGAAATTATCACTGAACAAGAAGGCAAATCTCCCGCGCGAATAATCAATGAAGATGGCGAAAAGCAATTTCGATTGCTGGAGACGAAACATCTCCGAAACATTCTGCAGCACTACACTTGTGCGGTAATTGCGCTGGGAGGAGGCGCCTGGATCAACGAACGAAACCGGGAGCTAATCAACGCAACTCCGGCAGTTACAGTTTGGATTGATACACCTTTCGATCTGTGCTGGCGGAGAATTGAAGCGTCAGGGCCTAACAGACCACTGGGAAGTACACGTGAACAGGCAAGAGCACTATATGAAAAGCGACGCGCGACCTATGGACTTGCGCCAATTCGGGTAAGAACGAACGGCAATATGTCTCAAGATCTGGTCGCCAACATCGTTGCTGCTGCGTTGCGTGAAAACTCTCCCTCACAAAAGGAGACCCACTGAAGTTCCTCGCCGGCGAAAACTTGATGCCCATCAATGCGTACCCGCTGGGTCTACATTGAATTCAATTTATGGTGCCTGAGTAGTGCGCGTGCGTAACGCAACGGAAAGCCACTCCCAAAAGGAGTGGCTTTCCTGTTCTACAACCTCGCGTAGAAGTGAACTTAGAACCTGTACTTCAATGCAAACTGCATCTGTCGTGAAGATCCGGAGTCGCCCGTCGCAAATCGTGTATTGGTGATTTGTCCGAAGTTCGTACTGCCGACTACGCGTCCTGGCTGACCAAAGTTCGCGTGATTAAGCAGGTCGAACACCTCAGCTCGAAACTCAACGATTTGCCGTTCGGTGATCTTCGTGCGTTTGATAATTGAGAAGTCGACGTTATTAAAACCCGGACCAATTACCACATTTCGGCCAAGGCTTCCGAAATGCCCGACCGGGACTACGAACGGCGTCGTGTCGAACCATCGACTTACAGTACCTAATATTTCAATTGGACCTGTTACGTCAGGTCGCAGAGTGTTGTTAGTGCCGGTAAAAGTCGTGTTATTGACGACGATGTTGACTGGATTTCCGGTCTGCGACTGCACGATTGTCGATAGTTGCCACCCCTCCTTCAGCTGACTTCCATGGAATGGCAGCTCATATAACCCGCTTATAACAAAACGGCGCCGGGCATCGAAATCGGAAAGCCCGCGACTGTTCCGAAGGTCGTAGCTGTTCTGCACTATTACGCCCTGACTGTTCAGCGAGTTGTAATCGATCGACTTCGAGAATGTATAGGAAGCGTTGAACTGCAAGCCTCGCGATAGCCGTTTAGTAGCGGTGGCCCATAACGCGTTATAACTCGAATTACCGGTCGCCTCGCTCTGGACGATGTTCAGCAGTGATGCTCCCGGACGTATTGGACTTGAAGAAGACAGCGACGTGAATGGTCGCGCTCCACCGTTGACGGGCTGGTTGATATTTCGCGAAATGCGGAGATGCGTTCCTTTGGTTGCGAAGTAGCCGATTGATACACCAAGATCCCTTCCTAATTCCCGTTGAACGTTAAGATTCCACGACTGCACATACGCATTGTCGAAATCATGGTCAACGTTGCTTGGCGCGAGTCCCGCGAGGCCGGCTATCGTCGCGGCGTTCGCAAAGGTGATCGCGCCGGAAAACGTTAGCGGTGTAGCGAGCGGTGGATTTGAGGTGAACGGCGTTACTAGATTAGTTACCGGCTGGTCAGTAAGTATTGCATACGCAGCACGAACCGAAGTCTTACCATCGCTGAAAGGATCCCAGGCGATGCCCAGCCGCGGTTGGAAGTTCTTGTTATTCGTATGGTAGACCTGATCGATTCCGGAGCCTACTCGAATCAACGAGCGGGTGTTGGGATCAAATACGACGAAACGATCGAATCGTTCAGTGGGGGTCATGTTCCAGTCGTAGCGCAGTCCCAGTTCGAGAGTCAGATTCGCGCGAAGTTTATAGTTGTCCTGAACGTACAGACCGAGTGCACCTTGAGCAATGGCACTGGACCGATCGCCCAGAGTGATACTGAAGGAGTTGCCAGTGCCCGCTATGAAGCTGTTCACATTTGCAAACGTGAAGGCGCCCGTATCGAGGTTGAAGTTGTTATTGTAGAACCTTCTCGCCTCACCACCGAATTTGAAAGAGTGGTTGCCGCGCAAATAGTTCAACGTGTCGGAAAACACATAAGTTGTATCACCTCGACCTTGCGGAAATCCGGCTGGTCCACCAAGGTTGAAATTAAAGCCTGTGATGCTTATTTGCGGCAGGCCGATGTTGAAATTGATGCCATCGTTAATTCCAAAGTCAGTCGGGTTAAATTGAGCGTTCGGCGTGAATCTGATCTTGATTCGGTTAAATCCGAACCGAGCTTCATTTGTCAAGCTGGGGCCAAAAATATGGGTTTCGTTTAGAGTAAATATCTGACGGCGCGACTGACGTGTGTCGCCGAAACCGGGCATTGTATTACCTTGCAGGTTTGGTTCACCCCGCAGGTCCCGCTGAAAAGCATAGTAACCATGAATGCGGTCGTTGCTGCCTATGTTGTGGCTTATATCACCTGTCCACTGATCGATATTTACCGGAGCAGTGCCTGCACCTGCGAATCTTCCCACCGCAACTCCGTTAACGGTATTTACACTCGTCGGCAGTGGAATCAGAGGCAACAACTTCAGGACGGTCGGATTTGAAACGGAGGCGCGTCGCGCAAGTGTCAGAACATTGCTCGAAAGCGTTAGTCCCTGTCTCTGTCGCAAACCCTCGTAACTGAAGAAGAAGAATGTCTTGTTCTTTCCTTTGTAGCTGAATATCGGACCGCCCTCTCCAAAATGCGGCAGGTTCAATGGGCCGCCGAAATTAAGACCAAACTGATTGCGTTTGAACGGTGGCTTGCGCACGTCGAAGAAATTCCGTGCGTCGAGTGCGTCGTTGCGTAAGAACTCGAACAACTCGCCGTGATAGTCGTTCGTGCCGGAGCGCGTCGCGATGTTTACAATCGCGCCGGAGTTACGGCCATATTCGGCGCTGAATGTAGAGTTGTCGACTTTGAACTCCTGTACTGTATTGATCGAAGGTTGAAAAGTGATCTGGTTCTGCACCATGTCGTTCAGATTCACGCCATTGATCATGAAGTTCACGGTGTCTTCACGACCACCGGCCGTGTTCAATCCAAACGATCCCTGGCCGCGCAGGGGGGCAGTTAAGAATCCATTTTGAGGCGGTGTCACTGAACCTGGTATTAACAAGCCCAGATCAACGAAGTGACGACCGTTCAGCGGTATCTCCTGCACGGTTCGCTGGTTGATAACTGTGCCGACCGACGTCGTCGCTGTTTCGACAATGGGAACGTCGGACGTGATCAAGACGGTCTCTGAAAGCGCGCCAACGTCCATTTGAAAATTCTGTACAACCGTTTGCGCAACTTCAATCGGCAGCTGGTCTACAACCTGCGTCTTGAATCCCTGTAGCTTCACTTCAACGGTGTAGATACCTACCTGCAATGCGGCAAACTGATAATTACCATCCGAATCTGTTTGTGTACTGCGCTCAGCCGACGTGGCCTTATTGTGCACGGTAACGGTTGCATTCGGAATCACTGCACCTTTGGCATCTGTAACATCGCCTTTCAGTGTAGCTGTCGACTGCCCAAAGACGTTTACACTCGCAAGCAGACCGACCGTCAGTACAAACAACGGTAAGAAGAGAGCGATCCTTTTGCCTGACATGGAAAACCTCCTATTGGCAAGGGGTTGAGAGGCGGGATCTACCGTTGTTGTCCGAAGCGGTAAGAATCATTTCGCCTCAACGGCTAATGGTTTATGGTGCGGGGGAACGTAATCGTTACAAGCAATGTAAGTGCCGCGGATACGGGGCCCACATTTTGCTATTTGTTAGAAAAAACAGCTTTCTTGTGGTCCAAGATTTCCGGAACGATCCAAAAACCACAAGCCGATCCAAAACGGCATATTTGTGCGCGGTTAGCGATCACCACCTGAGGAGAAAATCACGGAGTTCCGCACAGAGAGACTGAAAAGAATTGGCGCAGAAAAGAGTTGATTGGTAGTGCGTAGGATCGTAAGTCGAGGTGGCGATCGCGTCGAGGTCCAAGCCCCGCACCTCAGCGTCATGCATTTCCTCTAATTCGCCGGCTGACGACAGCAGGCCGGTTCCGTAAGCCTTTACGCAACCGTTCTCGCGCAGCACTCCAAACTCAATTGTGAACCAGTATACTTTCGAGAGTTCGTCCATATTCTTACGATCACTCGTTTTTTTGACTGCTTCACCGAATAGTCGATTCAATTCGGCCAGCGGCTCGCTCGCCAGAGTCACGGCATGGCCTATGATCTCGTGCGCTACGTCGGGCTCTGGTGTGTACAAAGGAGTGGAATGATGACGGATGTATTGCGTGCAAAGAAACACTCCGTTGGCAAGCGACTCAAGGAATATGCGCGGTTCGACTAACCCTGCGACCGGCTCGAGACTGAAACCGCTCATCGCAGCAACGCGTTTGCTCACTTCGTTAAGTTGCGGAATACGATCCTTGTCCAGGTTCAGCCGATGCAAACTCTGCACGTACTCGGTACAGGCGTGTTGCTGGTGAGCGGGTGCGAGCGCTTTCCATATCTTCTGCCAGACGCCGTGCTCTTCGTCAGTGTAAGCCACTTCTGGAATCGGTTTTCCGGGTTCGTAGTGACTGGCAATTTCCGCAATCTGATTACGACGTCGTCTATACGCAAGATCGCGAAAACCTGGATGATCCGGATCGAGTTGGACAATGGCATGGCGGTCGCTGAGTTCGTCGCCATCACTTGCCAGCTTCCTCATGTCGACGTGATCGAGTAACAATGTACTTTTATCTGAATTCATGCTTGAGGTCCTCTTTTTTACAGCGAAAAACAAAGCGCAGAAATTCTTCAAATTCGTGCCGGGCGAAGTAATGGTGAACACATGATTTTGAACTCGCGCCTTCAATACTTATGGTGCAGCGAGATTCAACATGCCGATTGTGCTAAAAAAACGGCCACCGCTCCTTCTCCTGGAAGGACCGATGGCCGGTTTTCGAATCTATCAGAGAGTGCTACATGAACAACGCGCCCCGACAGCTCATCGCCCGACCGTCCCTCCAGGTGGAGAGCGGACCGTAATAGTAATAGCGATGAAGACTGTGATGCGCAGTAGTCATAACACTTGTCCTACGCGCAGAGAATAAGCTCGAACGATCGAGAGCGTCAAGTTGAAACTAAATAAAATTTTCAACATTGGAGTAGAAGCTGTGAAAACGAACTTCGCGAATACATTTCAAGTACCGGAGACCGAAGTAGCGAGCCCGCCTTGCGATACAAAGGATTTCTATCCATTTCGCCGGAAGGTGACAACGCCTCAACGAAGCTTGAGCGTTTGCCTTTGCTCGAAGAAATTGGCCCACGCATTGCCGTTCGCGGTAATCAGTTCAGGCACATTGGTGATGGTAAAGTCTGTAATTTTCATTCCACGTTGGATCTGGTTCCACGTCAAAGGCATTGAGACGGTCGCTTTCGGTTTTGCTCGCGCGGTCAATACCGCGGCCAAACTTTTTCCACGTGCGTTCTGCATAAAGTCGACATACACCTGCTCTCTTTTCCGTTTAGCTAAACTGCGTTCTACCGTAGCAATCTTTGGCACTCGCCTTACAACTTCGCCGGCTAACAGTCTCGCAAACTCTGCTACCTTTTCATATTCGGTCGATGGTTTCAACGGAACATACACATGAATACCGGATGAGCCCGAAGTCTTGGGAAACGCTGTGATGCCGATTTCGTCAGCAACTTGTTTCACGACCAGCGCCACTTCAAGCACGTTCTCCCACGGAGCTTGCTTCGGATCGAGATCGATAGCCATCCAGTCAGGCTTGTTCAGGTGTTTAGTCGTTGAGTGCCACGGGTGTTGTTCGATCGTTCCGAGGTTTACGAAATGCAGGAGCGATGCTGTCGTTGAAAAAACAGCATAATCAAGCTCGCGACCTTCCAGATTGGTCAACCGGATGGTCTTGACAAAAACAGGGGCGCTCTCGAGATCCTGCTGAAAAAACATTGGCGCATTCACCCCACGTGGCCAGCGCTGAAGGATTGCCGGACGCTGCGTCAAGAAGGGTAGAATTGAATCAGCGACCTTTAAATAAAAGCAAAGCAGATCAAACTTGGTTAGCTTCTGCTCGGGCCAATAAATGCGGTCCAGACTGGTCAACGACACCTGTTCTTTAGCAACTTGCAGGACCATGTCGCCTTTCGGTTTTTTGAGAGCCAAAAAGTCTGATACTGAGATCACAGGTCCAGCCTTCTGTCGCGTTAACTTCACAGCGCGCTTTTGCTTAGAGGTATCTGCTTTAGCCATCGCCTGAGTATTAGCGCGTGTGAGTCAATCATGCAAGACCACACTGTCGCCGAGGAATCTTTATAAGTTTACAATCGAACTATCACAGAGTTTTCTATACTGTTTACAACGCACCACTGCAGAAAGTTTGTCTAAAGGCTCAGCACACCCCACTTCCCCTTTTCGACGGAAACCCGACTCTTTCCATTTGAGCAGGAGGTACAAGAATGGGTACGCGCGCAATCAGCTATGGTTTGTTACGTATTACCTTCGGGGTGATGTTTCTCTTTTTTGGCATTGGTAAGTTTATGGGAGGCCTCGGCAACTTTGCGGGTGGAATGAACCAACATTTTTCAGGCAAGCTTCCATCTGCACTGGTATTACCATTTTCCTACGCGCTCCCGTTTGTAGAAGTCACAGTGGGCACGTTGATTCTCCTGGGCCTGTTCACGACCTTCGCGCTCTTCGTGTCGGGTCTGCTTTTCGTCGTCTTAACTTTCGGCACGGTCATGTTGGGCGATGCACCGACAATTGCCCACAACGTTCAATACGCGTTGATTAATTTTGTTCTCCTTTGGTTTGTTGAATTCAACGCCTTTTCACTTGATCGTTTATTGGGAAGAACGGCGCGTATGGCAATCACTGCTGCGCTGATGCTGGCACTGATTTTCCCGTTCTCATCGATTTCGTCCGAGGCTCGTACGTATCACTCAGCCACCTCTTCCACCAGGTATGTGTTGGACAGTAAAGAAGGCAAATTCATTGCACATGCTTATGCAGGTGGTCTGCTCTGGTTCAAGGGACATGACCACTACGTAGCAGCGCGCAACTTTGCAGGTGAAGCATCAATTACGGCGGGCACAATCATTCCCGCGTCATTACGTCTCGTTGTGAAGGCCGGCTCCCTGGAAGAGACTGGAGCTGTGTTCACGGCAGCGCAGAAACAGATCATCAACAAGGAGCTGCGCGAAATAGTCCTCGAGCCCGATAAGTATCCGGATATTGTTTTCCAGAGCAGCAGCGTTACCGGAAAGTCCCTGGGTAACGATCAGTATGATGTGAGAATCGCGGGAAGTCTGACTCTGCATGGAGTGACACATCCAGTCACGATCCCCGCTCGCGTAACTCTCACCGGAAACGATTTACGCGCCGTCGGAGAGTTCACGATCGATCGCGACGATTATAAAGTGAAGGCTACGTCGGCTGTTCATGGCCTCGTTACAGTTAAAGATAAAATCAAGTTTGAGTTCGACATCGTTGGTCACCGTGCATAAGTTTTCCGATTCCATGAAAGCGTGTGTTCTCTATAGCCCTGGGGCAGCAGAAACTCGTCCGCTTATCTGCCGAGATATAGCCAAACCGAACATCGCGGATGATGACGTGTTGATACGGGTACATGCTTGTGGTGTTTGCCGAACCGATTTGCACGTTGTAGAGGGCGACTTGGACTCCCGTAAATCTCCGATTGTTCCAGGCCATCAAATAGTTGGAACTGTGCAGAAAATTGGTTCAAAAGTGACTGCGGCTGACGTCGGTCAACGTGTTGGAGTTGCCTGGCTTCATCGAACCTGCGGGAAGTGCAAATTCTGTCTTTCCGGACGCGAAAACCTCTGCGATTACGCCCAGTTTACCGGATGGACAGTCGACGGTGGATACGCGGAACACGCAGTTGCAGTCAGTCAGTTCGTCTATCCGTTACCCGAAGGTTTTGCTGACCTTCAGGCCACACCGCTGCTCTGTGCAGGAATAATTGGATACAGGTGTTTACGACTAACGGGCATTCCGAACTGGAGCGGAGCACGGCTCGGGATTTACGGGTTCGGGGCAGCAGGGCATGTAGTGATTCAAATTGCGAAAGCGCGCGGCGCGGATGTGTACGTTTCAACGCGCGATCGGGAAAGACATCAGTCGCTCGCGACCGAGTTGGGTGCAAGCTGGGTTGGTAATTCCAATGAAGAGCCACCCGTGAAACTCGACGCTTCGATCATCTTTGCTCCTGCAGGTGAATTGCTTCCTGTCGCGTTACGGTCAGTTGACAAGGGAGGGGTGCTGGTACTCGGGGGCATTCACATGAGTCCAATTCCATCCTTTGATTACGCATTGCTTTATGATGAACGTGTAGTGCGCAGTGTCGCTAATAACACTAGAGACGACGGACATGAATTTCTGAAGGAGGCGGCTGCGATCGGCGTGCGCACTCATGTGCAAACGTTTGGTTTGGCTGACGCAAACGAAGCCCTTATTGCGTTAAAGCACGATGCAATCCGTGGCGCTGCGGTACTCGTGATTGATTGAACTACTGCTGATAATTGTGAGGATGCGCCAACATCCAATTCCATGCCGACTCGATGATCTTGCGCAAATCCTGAAACTGCGGCTGCCATCCGAGTTCTGTTTTGATTCGATCGGAGCTGGCAATTAACACTGCCGGATCTCCCGCTCGTCGTGGACCAGTACGCGTGGGAATTTCAATGCGAGTTACGTCTCTTGCCATGTCGATCACTTGTCGGACACTGTAACCGTCGCCACCACAGCCAAGATTGTAGATGCGACTTCCCTCGTGTAATGCCTCGAGCGAAAGGATGTGCGCGCGCGCCAGATCAACGACGTGAATATAATCTCTAATACAAGTGCCATCTGGAGTTGGATAATCGTCTCCGTAGATCTCAACATATGGCCGCGTACCTGCAGCGACTTGTAAGGTAATCGGTATTAAATGACTCTCCGGATCGTGTACTTCACCACATGCTTCGGTGGCGCCTGCAGCATTGAAATAGCGCAAACTCGTGTAACGCAGTCCGTAGGCGTTGTCGTACCAGCGCATCGCATGCTCAAAAGCCAGTTTTGATTCACCGTAGGGATTGGTCGGACGATTCGGTGCGTGCTCATCAATCGGCTGTTCTTCGGGTTCGCCATAGGTGGCGGCAGTCGAAGAAAAAACAATCCTCTTGACGCCTGCTTCACGCATTGCGTCGAGTAGGAACAAACCAGCGACAAAATTATTTCTGTAGTATTTTGCGGGATTTTCTACCGATTCACCGACAAGCGAATCGGCGGCCATGTGGATCACTGCCTCGGTACTGAATTTAAGCAGCGTCTCAGTCACCAATCCTACATTGCTCAAATCACCCTGCACAAATTCGGCGCCAGGAACTACTGCATTACGATGACCTTTATAGAGGCTATCGTAAACGACAACCTCGTGACCGTCGTTTACGAGCTCTTCGGTTACCACACTTCCAATGTAACCTGCTCCGCCCGTGACCAGTATCCGCATAATAAAAGGCTCAGTCTCCTCCTGAGTTGTTACTGATATAAAAATGCGGCTCTACCACGTAACAATCACGAGCTTGCGACTTTTCAGTGAATGGATTTGCGTTTCTTGATCCGCAATAGGCTAGATAAAGTTCAGCGGCGCCTTTAAGTAGACTCGACAGGAACAATTTGAAGTTTTGTTGAACGGCTAGGTGATTGCCACGTTCGGATGTGCGGTTGACGAATTTGCTGGGGCAGATTCTGCCGGCACGTAATAAAGAATTCGATTGCAATTATCACAAGTGATTACTTCTGCACCGCGCCTGACTTCCGCCATCACCTGTGGCCGCAACGCCATGAAACATGCTGTACAAGAGCCATTGCGCGCCTCGGCAACAGCGATACCGTCACGGATTCTCGTACTGATGCGCGAGTAAAGGGCACTCATGGCTTTTGGCAAGCTCGAGAACACGCGGTCTCGTTCGGCTCTAGCGATCACGAGTTCTTCAGATTGTTTCCGCGTTTGTTCATCAAAAGCTTTCAGCCTTGTCTCGCGGTCTGAATTCAAGCTGGCAATCTCATCAGCTCGTTCCGAAAGCGAGGTCTCGACCTGCTCCAAACTTTCCAATTGTTCCAGAATTTGTGTTTCCAGGTTCGAAATCTGTTTTCTCGCAGCATCGGCCTCACGAATGGCGGCCGTGTATTCATCCTGCTTCTTGGACGACATCAAGTTGCGTTCGGCTCGTTCAGCTCTTCCTCGTTGTTCGACCACTTCGTTTTCGAGCCTGGCCCGCGTGTGTTTGGCCTCATCGCCCCGGTTTTCTAAAACCCTAATTTCAAAAGCGCGCTGATCGAACTCTTTTTCGATCTCAGCGCGCTTTTCGGGTATTGCTTCTAGCTGTTTTTCTATTTTTCGTATGCTGGTATCCAGATTCTGCAAAGCGACTAACTTCTGCAATTCCGCTTTCACTCTTTATCTACTCCTTAAAAGATCAGGGGTGTAAATATTGACATTCATCGCTTTGGATCATCACACAACCAGCGCCTCCCGCGCAAGCGACGCTGCGGTGAAAGACTTAAACACTACTGAAACTAGAATTCACGGCCCTAACTAATTACAAAAGACGCCGCGGATACCCACCACGGCGTCTGTTGACCTTATAACGGCTCAACCCGCAGTTGAAAATGGTTAGATCGGACGAGAAGCCCGTCGGACAACTCTGACCCCAGGAAATGTGCCAGGGAGTTGAATATTGATAGATGGGATCGTCGGTAGCTGCATGCGCGGAATCGAGATGTTCATTTCCGGGATTGTCGGCAATTCAATCCGCGGAATGACAATCTGCCGACCCAATGGAGCCCGTCTCGCGGTTCGAAACGGAGCAGGGCCTTCCCTTGGCGTAACGCGAATGGTTTGCTGCGATTTATTGCGGGTAATCGTCAGCATCACATCACCGTCTTTCTTCTGATTGATGATGCGCGAAATGTCGCCACTGCCGTCGACGTTCTCGCCGTCAACTTGAGTGATCACATCGCCGGCCCGCAATCCTGCTTTTGCTGCCGGACCATCCTCGACAACAGAGGTGACGAGGACTCCCTTTCCAGCACTGATACCAAAATAGTCAGCCAGTTGTTTTGTCAATTCCATCGTGCTGATACCAATACGACGGCCGTTACCAAGTGAGAAAATCAAATCGTCGCCGGGGCGATTACCCAGTGGTCCTTCCCATTTCCAAACTTGGGGAGCCTCGGATCCGAAACCGCGAATCGTGCTCATTGCGTTCTGTCGCATACCAATAGTTGCCGAGAGCTCTTGTTCGCTGCCACCTCTGCTGATTACGACGCGCACGCTTTGATCCGGTGCGACTTCTGATACGAGACGGTTCAGCTTGCGCACACTCGTCACGTTTTCGCCGTCGAGTCGCAAGATTACATCGTTAGTCCGCAAACCCGCTTTTTCGGCCGGACTGTCTTTTACGATTTGAGTAATTCCGACGCCGTGAGCCTCGCGCAGGTTGTAGCGACCCATGTTTTCCTTACTAATGTCTTCTGCATAGACACCGAGGAAGCCGCCGCCGTCCGACAGAACGGAGAATGTTTGCGCGAATGGCTCCTCGGGCGGCGTGGGTGGAGTTGGCGTCTGCTGGGCTGGAACCACGATCGTAGCCACGAAGACAATTGCGAGACTAAGAGCATATTTGCTTGTCATACGAAAATCCTCCGGAAGATTTTGTGCCATACACGCTCCAGTGATGTACGGGTTCCAAAAAGATGGGCTTTATGAATTTTTTCGTCCTGGGTCTTTCGAGCTTGTGTCGGCTCTCGCGTAAACGGCGAACCCAGGCCAGATGCCTTAGATCGACTTGTAAATTTCTTTTGAGTTGCTCAATTCCAAACCAACCTTCCCTTCAGAATAGGCCAGATCGAGGTGAGCAACTGCTTCCGAAACCGCGAGGAAGCGGTGAACATCATCAGTCTCAGGAAACAGTTTGAGTGCGACATCCCACGCAGTCACCCCCGGCCGCGTAACTAGTCGCCCAACCGCCGTTTGTCGGTCCTGTATCGCGCGAAAGTAACGATTGAATAGTTCTTCAAAATCGCGGACCGGCTCTCCATGCCCCCCATAAACCAGAGTCGGCGCAAACGAACGCAAACGCGCAAGACTGACAAGGTATTCTGCAAGCGAAGGAAAACGCCTGGATGTATCGATCGGATCAGGAGACAGAACAGGATTCGGAGTTATGCGCTTGAGTACGCAATCACCGGCGATGATGGTTCGGTCGGCTTCTCGAACAAACGAGCAAGATCCGGGGGTGTGACCAGGCGTGTGCAGGATTCGCAAGGTCCCGCCTTCAAAATCTAATTCCGCGTCGTCCCACAACGGACTGAATTCGTGGTCCGCAAAGGAATCAGCGTAGATTCGAACCGCGTCGTACGCCTTACGCATCGTCTCGATTTCGCTATCAGGCACTCCGGCACGCACCAGCAAAGCACGATGTTCCGCATATTGGAGACGACCATGACGATGTCCGCTCTCCCACTCGTGAACGAATACTTCTGCATTTTTCGCTTCATCGCGCAAACTCCGCGCAAGCCCGCAATGATCTTCGTGGGCATGAGTCAGGACGATGCGCCGCAAGTCGGAAACGAGAAATCCGGCTGCACGCAACCCTGCTCGTAGCGCGTCGATAGCTTCCCTGGTTTTTGGGCCGGTGTCGATGAGCGTCAGTGGATCCTCCGCAATCACGTAGACGTTCACCGGTCCAATATAGAAGGGAGTTGGCAGCGAGATAGGAATGATACGCATCAGGAAATCGTCGATTGGCGAATGGCGATTGATGAGGCCAGATTCAATTTGTGAACAGCACCCACGTTGCTTTCTCCCAAATCTTATTTATACCGCCGCTTCAAGCCACGAGCGAAATGAGATAAGGTAAGAATACATGTTGACACTGGAATCAGGCGAGGTCCAACAGAAGAAAACGAACGGCGCCAAAAAACTGCGCGTAGGCATCTTAGGCGCGACAGGTACAGTCGGACAGCGGTTCGTGCAACTCCTTAGGGATCATCCGCAGTTTGAAGTCACAGCTTTGGCGGCCTCGGATCGTTCGGAGAGCAAGCTCTATCAGGATGCTTGCACATGGCGGCTCGACGGTGACATGCCCGCGGCAGTGAAAATGCTAAGAGTTGAGCGACCGCAGCCGCCGCTAGATTGCGATTTCGTCTTCTCCAGCCTGCCCACTGATATCGCGCGTGTAGCAGAAGACGCTTTTGCTAACGAGGGCTATCCGGTAATCAGTAATTCCTCGGCATACCGTATGGAGGATCATGTACCGTTGCTGATTCCGGAAGTCAATCATGAGCACCTCTCGCTTCTAGATAGCCAACGCAAGAAGGCCAGATACAAAGATGGCGGCTTTATTGTTACAAATCCAAACTGTTCCACGATTGTGTTGGCGTTGGCTCTGGCGCCATTACACGCGCGCTTTCAGCTGGTGTCCGTCGTTGCGACCACTCTCCAGGCACTCTCGGGCGCCGGTTATCCGGGAGTTGCTTCCCTCGATATCATTGACAACGTCATGCCCTTTATTCAGGGTGAAGAAGAAAAGATTGAGCGGGAAACATTGAAGATCCTCGGCAAGGCAAAATCCGGTCGAGTTGAAGACGCCCAAATCCTCGCGAGTGCGCAATGTCACCGGGTGAATGTATCGGACGGCCATCTGGTGGCCGCGAGAGTAAAGTTTGTGCACTCTACACAGCCTGAGGAGATCCGTGAAGCTTTCGCCTCATTCACATCTTTGCCGCAGCAACTTCGACTTCACTCTGCGCCAGCGCGCCCAATCATTGTTCGAGACGAACCTGACCGACCACAACCTCGCTTCGATCGCGACGCGGAAAGAGGCATGGCTATCACCATTGGACGAATCGCTCCTGATCGCGTACTAGATTATCGGTTTTTAGCGCTCGGTCATAACACCATTCGCGGAGCAGCTGGTGCTGCGATTCTCAATGCGGAATTGCTCCTCGCCCGTGGTTACCTGACATCCAGAAGCAGTTGATATAACAACAAGGCAGCGACGAGTGAGGACCTTACAGAGATGCGTAAGCTGGAACGAAATATCAGAGTAATGAAGTTTGGTGGCACTTCAGTCGCCGATGCTGATTGCATCAAACGGGCAGCCAACATTGTTGCCGCTGAAGTGCACCGTGCACCTATCGTTACTGTAGTCTCGGCAATGGGTGGAGTTACTAACCGACTAATCGACGCTGCCTATAACGCAAGTAGGTCTGAGAGAAATGTGTCTGATGTTTGCGACTGGTTGCGCAACCAACATTTGATCGCTGTCGATGAGTTGATCAAGAACCCGAATTCACGGGCGACGCTTGTAAAAGAGGTCACTAGCCTCGTTCGCCAGGTAGTTGATCTTTACCATGGTACATCACTTCTGGGCGAGTTAACTCCGCGCGCTCTCGATAGCATTTCGAGTGTAGGCGAACGTCTGTCAGCCAAACTGTTTGCTGCGACACTCGAGGAGTTGGGTGTGAAGAGCGCGCCCATTGAGGCGACTGAGTTGATTATAACCGACTCAAATCACGGACAGGCTGAGCCGCTGATGGATCAAACTCGCGAACGTGCCGTCGCTCATTTGTTACCGTTGCTTGCAGCCGGGATTTCACCTGTCGTTACAGGATTTATTGGCGCCTCTAAAGAAGGAAGACTGACAACTCTCGGTCGCGGAGGCTCTGATTATTCAGCCTCAATTCTTGGCGCTGTTCTTGATGCTGCCGAAGTGATCATCTGGACCGATGTTGACGGTGTGCTGTCTGCTGACCCGCGACTCGTCAGCGATGCGCGTGTACTTAATGAAATCTCGTACAATGAGGCCGCCGAACTCGCCTACTTCGGCGCTAAAGTCCTTCATCCGAAAACTCTGCGGCCGTTAACTGAGGCAGGCATACCGATCTGGATCCGTAACAGCTCTGCTCCCAAGAGACCTGGCACAAAGATTACATCCGCGGGGAATCCGTCGACCCGTGGCGTTAAAGCCATCACTTCCATCAGTGATGTTGCGCTCATCACACTAGGTGGACGAGGCATTGTAGGCGCCCCGGATGTGCTCGCGAAAGTATTTGCAGCAACAGCGAGTGCACGTGCAAATGTTCTTCTGGTCTCGCAGGCATCGTCACAGAACGATATCTGCTTTGTATTGCATGCTGCCGATGCTGAGCCAGTAATTGCAGCACTGCGAGAGGCCTTTGCGTTGGAATTGGCCCAACAAAAAGTAGAACACATTACTGTCGATACCCAGGTTGCGATTGTCGCTGTGGTGGGAGAAAGGATGCGTGGGACTCTCGGCGTTGCGGGTCGCACTTTCAGTGTTCTCGGTTGCGCCGGCGCTAATGTAATTGCGATCGCGCAAGGCTCATCTGAATACAACATCTCCTTCGTTATAGAAGCTGGCGCCACACAGCAAGCCGTCGCTGCGATTCATGAAGAATTCAAACTGAATTACGCCGCGACGGATGTTTCCTCTGGCGATGCTGTTCGGGAAATTGTCACTGCCGACCAACTGTCATCTGCAATCGGCGAAGTGTAAATCCTAAAAGGCCCATTTGTTTGCCACTATCAAATGATCCGCGATCCGCTGCCGAGCAGCAATTGTGTTCATCGGCTGCAGCTTCGTGAAGCGCCGGAGCGCCGCCAACAACGTGCGCAACTCGTCGCCCTCTGCCATGCCGGCGAGCGTGTTCTTCGCGCGCGTTTCAATCCGCTCAACAGCATCGTTGCAAAATACGCGCGTTATATCGACGTAACGCGCTGCTGCATCTTCGCCACGAGCTTGTGCCAGTTTGCGCGCACGCAGAATTGCTGTCTCCATTGCGTAGGTGTCCATAATGACATCAGCAATCCCTAACAGCACTTCTTGCTGATCCGCAAGTTTCATCATGTACTTCTGGACTGCTGTTCCTAACATCATCAACGCGACCTTCTTCGCATTCGTAACCAATTTCTGTTCAACTGCAAGCAAATTTTCATCGTCATCAATGGTTGTCATCTGTGGCGACAAGACCTCATCCATCAAAGCGTGCGCGGCGGCCAACAACGGCAGCCGGCCACTCATCGCGTTTTTTATCAATCTTCCCGGAATCAACATGCGGTTTATCTCATTGGTGCCTTCGAAAATTCGATTGATACGCGCGTCGCGGTAAGCTCGTTCGGCGGGATAGTCTGCGGAGTAACCGTAGCCGCCATAGATCTGGACCATTTCATCGACTACATAGTCGCAGTATTCTGACAAAGCCACTTTAATAATCGAACACTCAGCTGCATATTCCTCGATCGCCCGCAATCGTGCATCCATATCTTTCGCATCCACCGCACCGAGGCCGGCCTCAATCATTCCCAACGTGCGATAGATCATCGACTCGCCGACCCATGTACGAATCGCCTGTTCAGCCAGTTTTAATTTGATGGCCCCGAATGAGGAGATCGACTTGCCAAACTGTCGCCGCTCGTTCGCATATCGCACCGACTCGCTCACCATCAACTTCATGCCGCCAACGCACATTGCGCCAAGTTTGAAACGGCCGATGTTTAGAATGTTGAAGGCAATCTTATGACCCTTGCCGACCTCGCCCAGGAGATTTTCGATTGGCGTCCGAACGTCTGAAAGGACCAGCGCCGTCGTGCTCGATCCTTTGATACCCATCTTGTGTTCTTCAGCACCCGATGTCAGGCCGGGTTGTCGTTCGACAATAAACGCACTGAACTTGTCACCATCGACCTTTGCGAAGACGATAAAGATGTCTGCAAATCCGCCATTCGTGATCCACATCTTCTCGCCGTTCAGAACGTATTCCTGGCCATCCTCGCTCAAGCTTGCTGTGGCTTTGCCTGCCATCGCGTCAGAGCCCGCGCCTGATTCCGTCAATGCATAAGCGGTGATTAATTTACCTGTGGCGATTCGCGGCAAATATTTCTGTTTCGCAGCTTCGGTTGCGAAGTAAACGATCGGCAACAAACCAATGCCGCTTTCGGCGCCTAGGGTGGTCGCGAATGATGCGGAACGACCGATGTTTTCGCCGACCAACGCCCCGCTGGTTTGATCCAGGCCAAGTCCGCCGTACTCTTCAGGAATATTTGCGCCGATTAACCCCAAGTCGGCCGCCTTTGCAACGAGCTCACGCGCCAGCCTCCAATCGTGGTGTTCGAGCTCGTCAATACGCGGATTGACTTCATTGTCGATGAATTCCCGGGTGGTGTCGGCAATCATGCGATGTTCTTCGGTGAAATCTTCAGGTGTAAAAATTTCATCGGGCGTTCGCTCTTCAATTAGAAACGCGCCACCCTTAACTATCTGTTCTTGTCCGACCACGGCTGCCATCTAATTGCCTCCTGCCCCCTGACAATCTAAACCGCTTGATGCGCTACTTTTACCATGCCACGATCTGCATTGATCGTGTGTATCCGCCTGCAAACACGAGCATAGTGGAGACGATTCATGCCGCGAGAAGTTCGAAAATGCCGGCCGCACCCATCCCTCCACCGACGCACATCGTCACCATCCCATAACGTCCATTACGACGTTCCAACTCACGCAGGATGCTCGCGGTCAACTTCGCTCCCGTACACCCGAGTGGGTGGCCCAGTGCAATGGCGCCACCATTCACGTTAACACGCTCGGGATCAATTCCGAGCGTTTTGATAACAGCAAGTGACTGCGCAGCGAAGGCTTCGTTCAATTCAACAACATCGATCTCGCTCAACGACAGCCCCGCGAGTTTGAGCACTTTTGGTATCGCAAACACTGGTCCAATACCCATTTCCTCAGGTGGACACCCTGCAGTTGCATAGGCGACAAACCGGCCCATCAGTTTCACATTCATCGACTTGGCTCGCTCATCCGACATTACGACAGCCGCCGCCGCGCCGTCAGACATTTGCGACGCATTGCCGGCCGTGATCGTACCTTTGATGTGAAAAGCGGGTTTGAGTTTCGCTAGAGCTTCTAAAGAGGTATCGCGCCTGACACCTTCGTCGCGATCGAAGACAACTTCACGACGCTGTCGTCTTCCGTTCTCATCGATATCTTCGAGCACTACCCTCAAAGAAACGGTCTCATCCTTGAATTTTTCGGCGTCCAACGCAGCAGCTGCGCGTTGGTGGGAACGCAGGGCAAACTCATCCTGCTCTTCCCGTGTGACCTCATACTTCCGAGCAACGTTCTCAGTCGCCAATCCCATGCTCAAGTAAAAATCCGGATAGTGTTCGACCAGATAAGGATTAGGTCGAATATTATGACCACCCATAGGGATCAAAGACATCGTTTCCAGCCCGCCCGCGACGATCACATCTGCAGCGCCGGTGCGAATGCGATCGGCGGCCATGGCAATTGATTGCAATCCGGACGAGCAAAAACGATTAATCGTCATCGCACTTGTTCCAACGGGAAGTCCTGCTCGAATCGCTGCCGCCCGTGCAACGTTCATACCTTGTTCGGCTTCCGGCATCGCGCATCCCATGATCACGTCTTCGATTTCTCCGAATTCGAGGCTGGGCACACGCTGGAGTGCTTCCTTTATCACCGCCGCGCCCATTTCATCGGGCCGGGTCGTTCGCAACGTTCCCTTGGGCGCTTTCCCAACTGCCGTTCGAACGGCCGATACGACTACAGCATCTCTCATAATTAAAAACCCTTTCTTTGGAATGCACCGGCAGAGCGAAGCGGCGACGGCATTTCTTTTTTAAGAGTTTACGTCGCCGAAATTATATTAAGGCGCTGTCGACGGCTTGCTTTCGATAACTAATTGCGGAGCGGCTTACCTGTTTTTAACATGTGACCGATCCGCTCCTGCGTTTTCCGTGTTCCGATCAGCGACAGGAATGCTTCGCGTTCCAGGTCCAAAATATATTGCTCTGACACGCGCGTCGGGTGATTAAGATCGCCTCCGGTCAGGATCCGTGCGAGTTGAGTACCTATCTGCGCATCATGATCGGATATATACCCAGCACGCTTCATCTGGTGAATGCCGAGCTTGAGTGTTGATAACGCCGGCAAGCCCAGGGCAAGAACATCAGTCCGCGGCTGCGGCGCCACGTAACCGCTTGCCGCCAACGCTAAAACTTCCTTCTTTGCGTCAGCGATCAACCGATCTGAATTCATTGAGATGCCGTCGTACGGAGATAAGAATCCGAGTGATCTTGCTTCCTCGGCTGACGTCGCGACCTTCGCCATTGCAATGGTTTCAAAAGCTCGCTTCACAAATGGAAACGGATCAGCATCGTCAATCCCCTTCGGCAGAGAATCCATTGCTCTCAAAAGCATTTCTTTTGTGCCACCGCCGGCGGGAATAATACCGACGCCAACCTCAACCAATCCAATATACGTTTCGGCCGCTGCGCGTGCGCGGTCCGCATGCAACACCATCTCGCAACCTCCACCAAACACCATTTGGAAAGGCGCGACGACGACCGGCTTCGGGGAATACCGCAAGCTCATTGTCGAACGCTGGAAGACTCGCACCATCATGTCGAGATCTTCCCAGTTCTCTTCCTGCGCTTCCATGAGCATCAACATCAGATTGGCGCCCACACAGAAGTTTGGCCCTTGGTTTCCGACCACCAATCCCGAGAAATTCTTGTCCACTTCTCCCAGCGCAAAGTTCAGCATCTCCAAAGTATCGCCGCCAATGGCATTCATCTTGGAATGAAATTCGAGGCACGCAACACCGTCGCCAATGTCAATTAGTGACGCTCCCGCATTCTTCTTAATGACGTTCTGGCGCTCCTTGATGGATTTCAGAACAATAGTGCCAACAGGTTCGGTCAGCGGCGCGTACCGGCTCGATTTGAAATCGAAATAAAACTGCTGACCGCTCTCAGTTTTGTAGAACGATGTTGCTCCACCAGCTAGCATTTGTTCCACATGCGGAGCGACCGCAACCTTTTCTTCTTTCATGCGCGAAACAGATTGTGCAACACCAATTGCGTCCCAAACTTCAAACGGGCCCAACTCCCAGCCGAATCCCCAACACATTGCGCGGTCGATCTCAACCACACTGTCTGCGATTTCTGGAATGCGTTTGGCTGCATAGTTCAGTGTGCCTGACAACGTTTTCCAGAGAAACGCAGCAACCCGATCTTTACCCCAAACAAGAGTCTTAATCCGCTCAGACGTTTCTTCGATGTTGCGGGCCATTTCTAATGCCGGAAGCGTCACCTTTTCTGACGGCCGGTAATCAAGCGATGCTACGTCGAGCGTCCAGATTTCACGCTTGTCCCCTTCGCCCTTCTGTTTACGGTAAAACCCGCCCTTTGTCTTATTTCCCAGTTGGCCGCGCTGCACCATCTTCGCGAGCAGGTCAGGCACGACGAACATTTCGCGCTGTTCGTCTTCCGGCAAAGCGGCGTAGAGGTTTTTAATTACGTGAGTGAAGACATCGAGGCCCACAAGATCAAACGTGCGGAACGTTGCAGTTTTCGGGCGACCAACAGCTGGTCCAGTCATGCGATCGACCTCTTCGATCGAATAACCATCGTCGAGCATTGTCTTGATCGTCAGCAGTGCACCGAAGGTACCAATGCGATTGGCGATAAAGTTTGGCCGATCCTTGGCGGGGACTACGCCTTTGCCCAAGCGCTGGTCTAAAAAGCCAAAGATGAAGCAGGACACTTCCGGCAGCGTCCATTCTGTGCGAATAAGTTCTACCAGATGCAGGTAACGCGGTGGATTGAAAAAATGTAGGCCGAGGAAATGTTTTTTGAAGTCTTCTGAGCGTCCTTCAGCCAGCAGATGAATTGGGATGCCGCTGGTATTCGATGCAACGATACATCCGGAGCGGCGACGAGTTTCGAGACGCTCGAACAGGCTTCGTTTAATTTCAAGATTTTCCACGACCGCTTCAACGATCAAGTCACAATCTTGAAGCTTTGACAGATCGTCATCGAAGTTCCCAACGCTCACCAGCGAAGCAAGTGCGGGAGTAAAAAACGCGGCAGGCTTCGCTTTCTTTGCAGCTTCGAGACCATTGCGCGCGATGCGATTGCGGACGTCTTTCGATTGCAGGGTCAATCCCTTTGCTTGTTCGTCCGGAGTAAGTTCGCGCGGCGCAATATCAAGCAGGAGGGTAGGGAGCCGAGCATTGGCAAGATGGGCGGCAATCTGAGCCCCCATAGTGCCTGCGCCCAGGACGGCAGCTTTTTCGATCCGCATGAGTGGGTCCTATTCTTCTGCGTTGAATCGAGCCTCAAGACCGGCGGCTGCTTCTCGGCAGCACGTTCGATGTTGAATAATATTGAATGAGCGCTCATTCAGGCAAACGGGCTGAGGTGCGCGCGTGCGCACGCGCATCCTGGTGGGTTCGGTCATAAAGTAGAATTTGTAGGTCATTAAATGAAATTCTTGCAGGTTATAAAATGAAATTTGCTCGCACACCTCACGTAAGAACGTAACGCAATAAGAACGTCTCGAACGGTTGAGTTGACGCGGCGGCGCGAATCATTCACCGATCAGTCTAGGTGAGAAACACGCCCCCGCCGCTCGCATCCGACCATAGGTGCATACCAAATTTTAGCTTGATCCGTTTTGTAATCGAACGAACTTTTCAATAGGTCGATTACACCTGCACGCCCCTGCTCTCTATGAACAAGGATCGCAGCGGGTGTCGGTGGAACAACGACCATGAGTACAGCGACAGGGTAGATCCGGTGCCAGATTGATCTAGCGAGGGCACCAAACAGATAGAACGGGATAGAAAAAGCGAACACACCAGCAGGAAGAACTTCAGTGGAGATTCATGCCGCGGGATTATTCGCCAATTTCCTCTCGATTCGCATCCTCTAATGTAACTCACATCTTCCTTTCCCGGTGCTGCTGAGGTCGAGGAGCGTTTAGACTCAAGGGATGCTCTCGGTATACCTTGCACTTCTACAC
>JBHEMC010000074.1:0-23079 GCA_046262775.1 Pyrinomonadaceae bacterium
CCGGTGGCAACGTCGGTTTTGCCTCAGATAATTTTTTCGAATACGTGGCGCCGCATGAAATTGCCCACCAGTGGTGGGGACACATGGTCGGCTGGAAGAGTTATCACGACCAGTGGATGAGCGAAGGCTTCGCCGAGTTTTCAGCATCGCTATATGTGCAGTTTATCCGTGGCCGCGAGAAGTTTGTCGATTTCTGGGAGGACCAGAGAAAGCTCATAGTCGATGCCAGTCCCGCCACGAAAGATCGAAAGCCCTTTACGGTTGGACCCGTCACGCAGGGCTATCGACTCAATAGCGGCAAGACCGGTGCAGTTGCTCGCTATCTGATTTATCCGAAAGGTGCTTACATCCTTCACATGCTGAGGATGATGATGATTGATCCTCAGAACGACAGCGACGAACGATTCCAAGCCATGATGAAAGATTTCGTCCAGACCTATTACAACCGCCAGGTCTCAACGGAAGACTTCAAGCACATCGTCGAGAAACACATGCTGCGACAAATGGATCTGGACCGGAACGGCACAATGGATTGGTTTTTCAACGCATGGGTTTACGGCACCGAAATACCAGCGTACAAATTCGATTATCAAATCAACCCTGACGGCACAATGTCCGGGCGCATCACGCAGTCAGGCGTGTCAGACACTTTCAAGATGCTCGTCCCGGTATACGTCGATATGGGCGAAGGTTGGTTAAGACTGGGCGCCGGTCCGTTAGTGGGGAATTCCTCATTAGAACTCAAAAACGTTAAGCTACCGAAACCACCGAAGCGCGCTGGCATTTGTATGATGGCGGATGTTCTGGCTACCAGTATTCAGAACAAATAGCGTGGCAACTCGCTCCGCGTAAACGCACGAAAACAGGTTTCGATTGCAATTTTATTGCGAGGCTAGACACTTAGCAGCCAGTTTGTCTATCATGAACTCCCGCTTCAGGGCGGAGTTCACCGAGACCTAGCCTTTCAGGGCTAGATTCAATCCACGAAAAAGGAAAGCGCGTCGTTTTGTTGCATCGCAGGTCCCGATGGCAGGGTGACTAAAATCTCGCGCCCCCACATTACGGAGGTTACTAAATGCTCAGGATAGGAAAGAACCCCAAGGAACACGAGGAACACGACCACTCAATGAACAAACAGGAAGTTCCCGAATACGTACCGGCCCGTACGACCCCTTCATACCAACCAGCCAGTGTCGAGGCAAAACCGGCGTCGGAGATATCTGCCAGCTCGTCCCGCGCGATGACCGAAAGCGAAGGTCTCGCTCGAGACATAAAAGAGGGCACGCTTAGCGGATTTGTCGGTGGAGGCACAGTCGTTACAGGAGAGGCCAATTTTAAGGCGATGATGCGCGTCGACGGACATCTCTCCGGACGTGTTAATTCCAGCAGTGGAACTTTGATTGTCGGCGCAAACGGCAAGGTTGACGCTAACATCGAAGTCGCAGTCGCCATCATCCATGGCGCGATCAACGGCGATATTATTGCCACCCAACGACTGGAACTTGGTCGCGCAGCAAAAGTGAACGGAAACATTCAAACTCCGTCGCTGGTCATCGAGCAGGGAGCAGTTTTTGAAGGCAGCTGTAAGATGCTCCAAATGTCGGCCGCCGTCGACAAGAACAAGCGAGATATCAAAAAGGTGCGTGAGGACCAACCGCTGGATACTACCGCTATGCAGCCCCTCAGCGCAGATGGCTCGAAGCCAACGGAAATTCCGAGCGTTTCGAATGTCGTGAGTTAATCACCCTGGGACCGTCAGGAATTTGGAAGGCGCTCCACTGGCAACAGTGTGGCGCCTTTTTCATTTGGTCGTCGACTGTCAATTGATGTTAAAGACACAGCTACGGCCAAAACGAGAAACTAGCAGTCGAACGCTACTTGACATTCGACTGGCTAGTGGCCGATACATGGATAAGAGACTCTCGTAATTCCACTCCCCAATTAGTTGAGACCAGGAATCGATGTTAACTTTCATCTGCTCCAACTCGCGCAAAAAGCTGTCTTGCCTTACTACTTTCAAGCTTTTATTTGGAAGCCTTTTCCTCGCGCACGCATTGATTACCCCAGCGCAAACACGACGCACTGCTGGAGCGACCGACCGAGTTCCGCGGCCGATTTTGCTCAGAATTATCAAAGCGGAAGACGAAAGACGGTGGGACAACGATCTGCGCGAACTGCTGGCGGACAAGAGTGCTACTGTTCGCAATCGTGCGGCGCTAGCCGCGGGAAGAATCGGCAGTCAAGAGGCCGTCTCCGAATTAACTCGGCTCTTACAGACCGATGGCTTGCCTGAGGTGCGAGCCATGTCAGCATTCGCACTTGGGGAAATTGAATCTGACACAGGCAGTCAAGCGCTGATCGGCCAATTGAAAAATAAAAATTTACCTGCGCGAGTACGAGCTCGCGTTATAGAAGCACTCGGTAAAATCGCGGGTGCACTGCCGAAGGGACAGGAGACAAGGGCGCACGAACTTGGATCAGCAATTGTGGACAGTCTGAACAACGAAGCGGGCAAGGCTGCTGCAGCGAATCGGCAAACGATCCTGCTTGGGTTGACTGCAGTGCTGCGGTCGAAACCAACAGACGCTGGCCCAACGCTGCGTAAATTTTTTGACTTTCCCGATGCACGTGTTCGTGCCGATGCCGCAAACGCCATCGCACGACTCCGTCTCAAAGACAGCAACACCGAATTGCGAAGGTTGGTAAGCCTCGATCGGGATCCGATTGTTAGAGCGAATGCTGTGCGCGCACTAGGCGCAAGTGAAGACAAGGAAGCTTTCACAACATTGCTCAATCGAGCAATCAATGACAGCGATTCTCGTGTAAGAATCAGCGCAATTCGAGCTCTTGCCGCGTTGAAAGACAGTCGTGCCGTAGCACCCCTGGTTCGACGTAGCAGCAGTTGGATAAATGGACCGAATGCGAGCGGCCGCTCAGCACAATTGAATGAGCTGCTCGAGATTGCAATCATGCTCGGGCAATGCGCCCCACCTGACGACGCCTCAGTGATTTCGTGGTTGAACGATTCGGACTCGAAGGTCTTCCAACACCGCGCTCCTGAAATCGAAATCGCGCTCGTGCGTGTTTCGCCCAATCGATTTCTCGACAGTCTGGCAGGTCCGAAGGAAGTACAAAGGACGCTTTTGCTCGATTGGTGGGCGGCCGCTGGAATCGCACAAGGGCTGGGCGAACTCGCCAATCTGCCTTTGTTGATGAAAGAAAGGGAACGATTGCAGAAGCGGGCGCTCGAGCTGATACGAGCGATGCTCGATTATCGCAATTCAGGTCTCATTATCAACACTCTCGTCGCAGTGCATTCAGAATACGCAATCCCGAATGTGCTGCGTGCGTTTGCCGCGTACAAACCCGACGATCTCGCAGCCGTGTTGAGGAAGCATTTGGAAGAAAGCGACGTCATCATTAGATCAACTGCGGCGGACCTGTTGGCTGAACTGCCACCGTCAGATGAAAACGCGAGGGCACTGGCATCGGCTCTACCGCAAGCCTTTAAAGACGATTTAAACGACGCGGCTCTATCAATTGTCGACGCACTCGGAAGACAGAAGGCAGCGACGGGTGTGGATACATTAAAAACTGCCCTCGACTCTCCGGATTACTTAATACGCCGCAAGGCGGTCGCGGTCTTGAAAACCAGCGGCGCCGGCGACTTCACATCCCGCATTGGGACCGTGCAAACCCGCAATACCATCGCAGACTACAATCGAGCCCTTCAGCGCATTGGAAAACCAGTCCGCGCTTTCGTCACGACATCGGCGGGCCGGTTCACAATCGAACTTCTACCGGCTGAAGCGCCACTGACAGTCGACAACTTTATCAACCTCGCAAAGCGTAATTATTTCCGCGGCATTACAATTCACAGGGTCGTGGCTAATTTTGTAATTCAGGATGGTGACCCGCGGGGCGATGGTAACGGTGGACCTGGCTATCAGATTCGTTGCGAAATTAACGAAGTTCCCTACGATCGCGGAGCTGTGGGCATGGCGCTCTCGGGCAAAGACACTGGCGGATCGCAGTGGTTTGTGACTCATTCACCCCAACCACACCTCGATGGTGGATATACAGTTTTCGGGCGCGTCGTCTCAGGTATGGAAGTGGTCGACCGAATTGTGCGCGGCGACGTGATTCGATCGATCGTGATTGCAGGCAGTTGAGTAATGACAACCAAGCGGGCACAGTTGCGGGTTAGTTTGTGCGGGCTAATTGTTCTTGTCGCCGCAGGTATATCAATTCAAGAAGCGAGCTCCTCACAAAATAAAAACGGCGGCAAGCATAGTTACAAGATTGACCTAAATATCGATTTCGAAAATCTTTCTTATAGTGGTAATGAACGCGTTCACTGGGTGAATCGTGGTGACAAGGCATCGTCGATAATTTACTTCCATCTTTATCCAAACATTCGCAGCAATGACCAGCCTCCTCCTGCTGTCGCAACTAACGGCGCCGCACCTGAAATCGATGAGCCACGATTGGACATTATTGAAGTGCGCTCAGCCCTCAATGATATTCCCTTAAATTTTTCGATCGATGATCAAGGTACAACCTTACGAGTTAATCTGCGCGAAGCCGTTGCTTCACAAGCTGCAACCGACGTCGCAATAAAATTCAAGGGTTCAGTACCCGAAATCGATCCTGACGAAACCAGCCTCACAACCCATGTCGTGAAACAAGTCAGCGCGGCGTTGGGCAGTGAACGCGAGACACGGCGCGCACGCGATATCAACTTTCGCTGTCGTGGATTGATGTTGTTGGCCACGGCCTATCCAGTGCTTGCGGTCCATGATGGTGACGATTGGCGTCGAAAGCTCGAACCGAGCGTTGGCGATTTTGTTTTCAACGAAACTGCAGATTATGAAGTGAAGTTAGCGGCCCCCGGAGCATTGGCTGTTTTCACATCCGTACCTGGAGAACGAACCGACGGCCAGATCGCATCTCATTCGTTCGTTGGACAAAACTTGCGTGAGTTTGTCATCCTGGTCGGACATGGCTTGCGTAGCGAGATGGCAGAGGTCGCCGGCGTTACCGTTCGCTCGATCTATTTGGCAGACCACGAGCGTGTCGGAAAGCGCGCACTAGCAATAGCCGCCAATGCTCTCAAAATCTTTACATCGCTATTCGGTCCATTACCCTTCAAGACAGTGAACGTTGCTGAAGCACCGCTCGTTGCGGGGCTCGGCAGTACGGAATTCTCCGGCTTCAATATTATTGCCAGCGCGTTTTATGTAGATTTCGATTCGCCTGCTGTTAGGAATTTACCCGAGATCATTCGAGAACAAAGGCCATCTGTCGAGGAGAGTATTGAGTGGACTATCAGTCGTATGGTTGCGCATCAATGGTGGGGCGCGGGCGTTGGCAACGATCCGGCGCGGGAGCCTGTACTCGATGAAGCCGTGTCATGCTGGTCGTCGTACGTCTATTACAACAATATTTATGGCGGCCCAAAAGCGACTGCCGTCCTTGAAGATCAGGTGCGCGGCGTTTATCGCCTGTACCGAACGTTTGGGGGCGACGACATAGAAGCGAATCGTCCATCACGTGATTACCGCAACACGTTCCAGTATGCCGCTATCGTTTCAGCGAAGGGTGCATTAATGCTTGTTGAGTTGCAGCGTTCTCTCGGTGACCAGAGAATTTTTTCTGCATTGCGCAACTATTACCAGGCCAACTTAAATGAGATCGCTGAGCTCGACGACTTGCGCGCCGCTCTAATTGCCGAGGCACCAATTGAACAAAGGCGGATGATTGGTCGTACGTTCAATCGATGGCTTTCAGGCAAGAGAGGTGACGAAGACATCGCGCCTCCCGATCAGAACCTGGCCGCTGATTTAGGTTTAACGGCCCGGCAGCCGGCGCCAAAGTCGGGAGACAAGAATGCGTTTAGCGCCCTTGCAAAGGTGGGCAAGTTTTTTTGGCAACAGATGACACGTATTCGCTAGATGATGAACGCAGTCAATTTCGAGGAAGGTGGGTTTAAATCACCCAGTGTGACGCAATCAGCAGACGTCGAGAGAAGTCTCGAGCGACTTAGCTGGTTGATGGACGATTTGTTTCGCATACCGGTGATCGGATGGCGCTTCGGACTCGATGCGCTGATTGGATTGATTCCCGGCCTGGGCGACACCGCCACCTCTCTTGTTTCCTTTTACATTCTTGCATCGGCAGTTCGTTACCGCGTGCCAAAGATCACCTTGCTACGCATGGGTTTTAATATAGGCATTGATTACCTGCTGGGGTCACTGCCACTGGTCGGCGACGTCTTCGACGCGTGGTGGAAGTCGAACCAAATGAACGTCGCGTTATTGAAGAAAAGAGCTCTCGTCGAAGATCAACGTGATGCGAGAGGCGGTAAGCTCAGCGATTGGTTGTTTGTCGGCGGGATAATCTTTGTTCTGATTGGCCTGACAATAACGACCGCTTTGATCAGCCTGTATTTACTGACTCAGATTCTTGCGCAGTTGTCTCGCTGGTAAATTGCTGACGCTCCGACGTCGCGGATTCTACTGGAATTAATAATCTTTCGATCGCTGATTTCAACATGTCGACGCCACGTTCTCCTGCCGCAAAATTTTTCAACCTGCCTTCGCTGTCAAAGAGATAGTACGCCGGAACAAATCCCTGGTCGTTTTGGAAAGCTTCCCGAAGTTTGTGTTCGTTGTCGATCGCCACGGGTTCCGTCAACCCAAATCTTGCAATCAATTCGCGTACTGCTTCGGTGTCTGTATCCGATTCGTAACGGGGCATGTGGATAGCCACAACGCGAAGCCCCGATTCTTTTTTCTCATCGCGCCATTGCGCCACGCGCTGTAAGTTGTCTTTACAGATCCCGCAGCTTGCCGCCCAAAAGTGAATCAATGTCGGGTGACCTGCAACTTCCGCTTCTGCGTGTGCCTGGGTACCACCAAACCACTCAGTTGCGCCTTCCAGTCGCGGCATCTGTGTTCCGATTTTCATTGCCATTGTGCTTGTTCTCGAAGGAAGTTGGGGAATGGTATCGGCTGGCAGGCTGTTTCTTTGAAGAGACTGACATCCGATACCTGTAAAAACACCCACACGCCTTATTACCTATCCGTTCAACGTCTTCTGACCTGGTTTCCATTCGGCCTGACAAAGGCCACCCGTCTGCAACGCCTGAATCACTCTCAATGTTTCTTCCGCAGAGCGCCCGACGTTCAAGTCGTGAACAACCTTGTAACGAAGAATGCCTTCGGGGTCGATGACGAAAAGACCGCGCAAGGCGATACCACGGTTTTCAATCAGCACGCCATAGTCGGCAGCCACTTTCTTAGTCGCGTCCGAAGCGAGCGGGTACTTCAAGCCTTCCACTCCACCCTTATCCCGCGGTGTATTCAACCAGGCGCGATGTGAATATACGGAATCGGTCGAAATGCCGATAACGTCGGCTCCGATGTCCTCGAAATCCTGGTAACGATCACTGAAAGTCGTTAACTCCGTTGGACAAACGAACGTAAAGTCGAGCGGATAGAACACCATCACGAGCCACTTACCACGGTAATCCGACGATTTAACCGGCTCGTTTAGTTTCTCCACATTTTTAGTTGAGGCCATTTCGAAATCAGGCGCCGGCTGGCCCACCATCGCCTTTTCTGCTGCTACTGCTGTTGCTGCTGTCATGTATCCTCCCAATAAGTTTTGAGTTCCTGGAAAATTAAAACCCTATTTGTCTGCGCGACACTCGGGACAAAAACCTCGAAGTGTCAGATGAACCGATTCGGCTTTGAACCGGGATTTTCTGGCGGCCGCTCGCATTAAGTCTGCCGTTTCCGGCAAGTCAAAATCGACTAAACATCCGCATCCGCTACAGATTGCGTGATCATGACGTTCGGTTTCCCGATCGTAGCGACTAGCACTATCTCCAAATTTGATTTCGTGAATCAGCCCGGCGGCTTTTAAGTACCGCAAAGAGTTATAGACGGTCGCATGGCTGATGGTAGGTAATCGATGTCGAGCAGCCTCGAAGATGTCGTTCGCCGTTGGGTGATCAGATCGCTCCAGAATCACCTGCAGCACCGCTTCACGTTGCGGCGTCAGCTGCCGCCTGAGAGTCTCGTGCTCCTGATTAGTTTTTGTCGCCGCCATATAAGACTTAGACTAATTCTAAACTTGATGATTTGTCAATCCGGGGAGACAACTCATTTTAAAAAAATTCACAGTCAGGAAAGGGTCAAGTGCAGTCACTAGCTTCAATCCATAAGTCTTTGCAATCTTCACTAGCATCCAAATTCATGAAGACAACTCATTTTAAAAAATTCACAGTCAGGAAGGGGTCAAGTGCAGCGCGACCCCGCCCAAGCTTCACTAGCATCCACCTCACTTTGACTGTTTTATGCGAGGTGAGTGGTTCAGCTGAAGCGGTGGGAATTGGGCGGGGTCGCGCTCCGCTTGACCCCTTCCTGACTGTTGATTTATTGATGAACATTGGGCGACCCCGCCCAAGGTTCACTAGCTTCAATTCATTAGTCAGCCTTTACAATCTTCACACCTGGGACCAACTCTTTGGAGTTTTTGATTACTGCCAACCAGGGTTGGATCTATTAACAGCGGTGCTCGGCCTGCTTACAACGTAGGATGCCGCGCGGCAAAATCCACAATACGATCCACATAACTCTCAAACGGTGGACAGTGGACTGCATGCGGCTCAAGTAGTTGCTGCGCTTGCTGTGTATCGTATGTTTGCTTTACGAAAAAATACGGCACACCATGATGCGGTAACCCGGTAATTCGAGGAGCGGGTGGAAGCATCAGAAAGAACTGCACCCATGACGGCGGTACTGTCACTTTAGAGCAGCGGTCGTCGATCGACTTCGCTATTTCGTTGAAGAGTTGATTCGTAGTCAGAGGGTGCGGATCGGCGATTTGAACCGTTTTCCCTATCGCTCGATCGTCAAACGCGAGAGCTGTCATAGCGGCAACGACAAAATCAACCGGCACCAGGTTTAAAGCTACGTCATGATTCCCGATGTTCAGAAGCGACAAACCTCTGGGCCAACGAAGGAGGTAATGAATCAGGTAATACACGCCATCGTATTTCGCTGTCTCGCCAGTCTCCGAATCCCCACAAACCACCGAGGGTCGATGGATCGTCACAGGCAACTCTCGTTTCAAGGCGTCCACAGAAATTTCAGCAAGATATTTGGATTGCTCGTAAAAGTTGCGAAATCCTGAGTTGTGATCTAACTCAGTCTCGAGGATCACCCCTTCTCTTTTCCCTGCGACATAACACGTTGAAACGTGGTGGTAATGACGCAAGCGCCTCAACGTACCTGCGATCTGATTGACGTGACTTGTTCCGGCTACGTTGACACGCAAAGCCACGTCTTGGGGGATTGCGAGATCGTATATGGCCGCAAGATGAAAAATTCTCGTGACGTCTTGCTGAATCGTTTCTAATGTCGCGCGATCCAAACCGAGGTCGGCATGACTGATATCGCCGTGAACGATCAAAAAGTCGTCCACCGATCGTTTCGTTTCTGCCGCGATACGCGCAATCAGTTCCTGCGCACGCGTTTGCAACATCGGCTGGACCAGTAGAACAAATCTGCATCCAGTCGCCGCCAAACTCCGCAGGAGACGGTTCGCAATAAAGCCGGGAAATCCGGTAATTAGAAATGTTTCGTCCGTCGCCATCCCGTTTGCCAGTGAGAGTATAATTCAGGAGCATGAGTTTGTTATTGCAAGCTCCACGGGAATTCATTACTCCAGGTGCAGTGCCAGCGCTTGAGATTTCGAACCCGACAATGACGGAATCAATTGCAAGAACATCGAATGCAAGAGTGACCACCACGACAATAGTTCAATAGGTGGATGGTAGTGAAGACTGCAAAGGCTGACTAACGGATTGGAAGCTAGTGAAGCTTGTTTGTTCTGAGCAAAAGCACGGATTCGCCGAAGCTGCCGTTGCGCTACGACGCATGCAAGCAAAACTTAGTTACGTTAAGAAGCGATCTCTCATTTACGCACGACTTGATACGAGCTTACGATAACCGTCATGAATAGAGACCCTGCCATTCGTATTACACTACTGCCGCGCGACACAAACTCTCAAGGTACGATCTTTGGTGGAGTGATCCTCAGCTACATCGATACTGCGGGTGCGATCGAAGCCCACCGTCGTACAAAGATGGAGCGCTTTGTTACTGTGGCCATGCGGGAAGTAATTTTTCATCGGCCCGTGTATGTGGGTGACCTTGTCAGCTTTTACGCAGAAACAATCAAGGTCGGTACTACGTCCATTACCGTTCGCGTACTTGTCGAGACAGAACGAGTTGGGCAGAACGAACACGTCAGAGTTACTGAGGCTGAGGTGGTCTATGTCGCAGTCGATAAGGAAGGTAATAAAGTAAAGATTATGCCTCATTAGTTTGCGTCACAGTTTGAGGCCCGCAAAGCACCTCACTGTATTTGGATGAGCCACGGACACCAAAACAGTGAACCAGAAAAGCCACTATTGCAGAAGCCAACGCGAAGACATCACGCTTGCGGGGTGATTCTCGCGTGTGCATTCCTCACCTTCTCCGCCCCGCAGGCGCACGAGCCGAATGGAGAGCGCGTACCTGCCAGTGTTAAGTACACGGCACAAGATTGTGTCCTACAGAACTGCATTAGGGAACAAACGAGCAGGCGAAGGTATCTAACACTCCGACTCCCCGTGTTGATCAGACCAAACCAAGGACTCTGCTTATGTTAGGTCTTACCTATCGCTGCGTCTCTCTTCTAGTCTTGCAGCTCATCGACGAAGGCAATTTCAACGACCTGGGAAAGTTACTGTTGTTCGGGTTCGCCGCGGCGCTCCTGCTGGCAATAGCACTAGTGTTTTTGAAAATGCGTTTGCGGGAGAGAAAACCTGAAGGATCAACCGTAATTAGCATTACGAGCAAAGCAGAAGATTAGCACCTCGGACATTAACGCAATTGTTTACTAACCCAATTGAAGATCGCCTGCTTCAATTCGTCCAGGTGGTCCACGAAAAAATGATCTGCACCAGGCACGATTACTAACTCGGCAGTGGTGGTGGGCCGTAACTCCTCCACCAGCTGGCGTACTTTCTCAGCGTCGCCAAACTCGTCTCGCTCGCCGTGCACAAACAGGATTGGCTTCCGGCATTCGAGGGCGAAACGAAAGTCGTACTTATCAAGCGGCGTCCCGATGCTGATTAGCCGATCGACACGATGGTCAGATATCCCGACGTCGAGTCCAACACGCGCGCCGAAAGAGAACCCGCAAACGGTGACGCTTTTGCCTTCGTAATGTTCTGTCAGGTAATCGAGCCCGGAACGTACATCATCGAGTTCACCGCGACCTTCGTCGTGAACTCCCGTACTCTGACCGACACCACGAAAATTTATGCGCAGTGTAGTGAGACCAGCTTGTTGTAATGCACTTGCCGCACGAAACACGACTTTGTTGTGCATCGTCCCGCCACCCAGCGGATGAGGGTGTAGGACAAGAGCGACAGCACGCGCCTCACCATGTGGTTCCTTCAGAATCGCTTCTAGCTGCCCGTGTGGTGCTGGGATAAATAGATTGCCGGCTGGATACATGAAGCAAACGCTAGTGGCCGGCAGCGACTCTCTGAGGAAATCAGGAGCTCAAACTTAACTCCCCGACCCAGGAGAATATAAAGATGGGATGAAGCGTAACACTCGATCCCGCGTCGCGGCAGACCACTAACGACGGCACTAACCTTCGCCCTGCCCTTCGGACGCGCCACCACCACTGGACGACTCCATCTCAGGCGCTTCTGGAATACTAGTAGTTTCAGACGTGGGAACCAGCGCGACTTCTGTTGCAGCTTTCTTAGTAGAGCGCGTTGATCGTTTCGCCGCTTTGCTGCCCGAACTCTTCTTGCTTGCTGTCGCTTTCTTGCCGGCTCGCTTGATGGTTCTCTTACTACTCGTTTTCTTCGCGGCTTTTCCAGCCTTGCGACTGGATTTTTTGGCCGCCGCTCCGCGCGAACGGCTCTTCGCTGCGCCCTTTTTAGCTGTTCGTTTGCCACCGCTCTTACGCGCGGTTTTGCCCTTCTTACTCCCTTTTCTCGCTGCCATCTTTATTCCCCCTTCTAGTATTAGCGTTTTGCAGCCACCCTAGCAAAATCGCCTCGCACTGTCTACGCAATGAAAACAATTTTCATGACGAGCACGGCGGAATTTTGAACAGAAACTCGAATGTTGACCCCAGCAACTGTCCACTGTGATGTTTCAACGCAGCCGCTCCCCCAGCGCTCTTGTTCACTCACCATGTTTTGCCTCAATTCGACGGGATCGATATAAATAGTCGTCACGCACTTCATAGACATGCGTGCTCTTTTCGGCTAAATTACATCGCGCTCCACGCAGGTAGCTCGACGAAAGGCTCTGGCGAATGCAAGGCTGTCACTCAGCAAGTCCGATCACCTATCAACTTCCAGCACAATTTTTCAACCATTCCCTTTCGTTCTCAAGCAATGAGCCGCTCTCGTTTCCTAATAAACGTCAACGGGCCTCCGATAAGCGGACCGCGCTCGTGGTCGATGACGTTCCTGATATCACGGAGATCCTGGCCGTCATGCTTCACCATGCTGGCTATGATGTTGTTACCGCGTCGTCCGCTCCTGAGGCTCTCCAGGCCGCGACTAAGCAGCATTTCGATATCGTCATTTCAGATATTGGCATGCCGGACATGAACGGCTATCAACTCGTGCACCACTTACGCAACACACCAGGCTACGAGAGTGTGCCGATGGTTGCTGTCACAGGCTACTCAATGTTCGACGACCAAGAGCGATCTCTACGTGCTGGTTTCAATGCTCACGTGACCAAGCCCATCGACCCCGATGCCCTGCTTGATCTACTCGAACAACTGTGACGCTCTTCAAAGCACCAGTTGCACGATAGATGAAAGCCTTTCGCAAATTCCCGGCTATTCAATCACACGCTGCGATGCTGACGATCCAACTTCTAGTCGGGGTTGTGGTAATCGGTATCATTTTCTGGAAACTGCAATTCTCTACGACTGCAATTTGTTGCGGCGATTATGACGGGTACTACCATATTAAGTGGAGCCAAATGCTTTGGGAATCGATCCGCAACAAGAACTTTCCGCCTCGTTTCAACTGGCTTCCACTGACAACATTAAATGCGCGAGATTATGTCGACCATCACCTACTGTTCCATTTTCTGCAAATCCCCTTTACGTGGTTTCGCGACATCCGGCTTGGAGTTAAAGTAGCTTCTACGATCTTTGCGAGTCTTGCCGTTATCTCGTGCTATTGCGTCATTCTGCGTTATCGCATTCGTTATCCACTTGTCTGGTTACTCGCATTACTTGCTTGTTCATCGCCGTTTTTATTTCGCTTGAATATGGCAAAGGCCCCGCCGCTTGCAATTATTTTTACCATTGTCGGAATTCATCTCTTGTTCACCCGCCGGTACTGGTTATTAGTGCCGCTCGCATTCGTCTTCACACTCGCTTACGACATGTTCCTGCTGCTGTTTGTAGCAGTGTGCATTTGGGTGATGGTCGTAGGATGGACTGAACGGAAATTCGAATGGCGACCGTTGGCCTGGGTGGTGCTGGGAATAGCCGGTGGGCTGATAATCAACCCCTACTTTCCTCGTAACCTCCAACTACTTTACGAACACGCAACAACCAAAATCACGCCAGCAGACTTTTCCACTAAAGTGGGATCCGAGTGGTATCCATATAATTCCTGGGAGTTCCTTGGCAATTCACTGGTTGCATGTGCGGCGATGGTGACGGGATACATCGCTTTTGACACTTCGGACCGTAAACGCTCTCAATACCCGCTATTCGTTCTTATTTTTTCGACTGTACTGTTGGTAATGACGGCGCGCTGGAAACGGATTGCGGAATACTGGCCTCCTTTTGCCGTTCTTTTCGCTGCATTCACATTACATCCGTGGCTCACAGGAGCCCGTTCGGTGTTTACGCATCTCCCCTCTGACGTTCTCCTTGAATTGCAACCGTTCCTGGACCGCGATATTACCATCGGCGAATCGAATGGAAATTATCGCGAGTTGCTGCAAACGATTGGAGTTGCCGTCGTCGCGGTGGCGCTCGGGACTGTGTTGTTTTTCAACCTGCGAGTGACGTCTGGAGATATTCGCGCGAGCAGTCCACACGAGTTTTACAAGAATGGGGCTACGTGGCTTCGCAACAACGTGCCTCCGCAGCAAATGATCTTTAATACGGATTGGGATGATTTCCCCAGGTTGTTCTATTACGACCCCTCACATTGGTATGTGACCGGACTGGATCCCGGTTATTTGTTTGACAAGAATCCTGACCTGTCAGAGATCTACGATCGCATAACGCTCGGTGAGGAAGAGGATCCTGGACCATTAATTCGCGATCGTTTCGGAGCGCGCTATGTCTTTTCAGACAATTCTCATCACGATTTCTTCATGAATGCTCAAGACAGCGGCTGGTTCGAAATTGTGTATGAAGATAAGGACTGCACCATCATGCACATTCGGGATGAGAAGGTTGTGTCAAGAGATGAATCGAACGTTTCGAAAGAAATGCCCACCGGCCCAATCCTGAAATAATTTGGAATGCGCCCGCAGAGCGGAGCGAGCGACGGCACTTCTTATTCGTAGTTAATTGGGAGGCATCACGCAGGTGCACGGACACAGAAAACATAGCGATATTAATTTTATCGGTCAGCAAGAAAGCGCCGTCGCGGCTGCGCTCTGCCAGCGCACTCTAGTTAGCGAGCGGAATAGTCTTCGGTCACGAACCGCTTTTTGATAAGTTCCAGATTGCCTTCTTCAAGATTGAAATTGGTTCCGGCGATCACCTTCTTACCCTCTTCCGTTGTGACCCAATCAACAACCTGCGGTGCATTCTTTCGGAGGAAGGCTCCGTCGACCTTGTCGAGGGGCTTGCCATCTTTTCGCGAGAAGATCCAGATGTAGGTATATTGACCGTTGCGAACGTACTGAAGGTCTCGTTCAAAGCCGGTCAACGGTGATGGCTGAGGTGTAGTTGGCGACGCGCTCTCGCGACCTGCTTGTGCTGAGTTCGTATTCAACCTGGAACAACCGCCAATAGAGAAAGCCACCAGCAATAGAATCACCCGTGAGTTGTGCTTAATAATGTGAAACATTCTACTAGCTGGAGCTTTCTTTCCGATCATTTCGTTTTTGTTGAACAAAAAGTCGGCGATGGCGGACGGTTTGATAGTAGCCCATTGATATCGCTCGCAGCCTTTTATCGCGAACTGTTTTGTATAAAGACTGCAGCGGATGACTACGTCAAAAGCACCAACTTGCCAAAATGTACGCGGTCCTCCATCAGTTCGTGAGCAACGCGCGCTTGTTCGAGCGGTAACGTGCGATCGACAACGGGTTTTATATTTCCACGTTCAACAAACTTCATCGCTTCAATTAATTCGCCTTTTGATCCCATAAACGATCCGAGAATCGAAAGGTTACGATAAAACACCTCGCGTAGATCAGTTCGAGCGTCGTATCCACTTGTAGCGCCACACGTCACGAGTCGTCCATTGTTTTTGAGCGAGCTTATCGACCCCGGCCACGTCGCAGCACCCGTATGCTCTACTACGACATCGACACCTTTGCGCTCTGTCAATCGTTGCACTTCTTTGGGCCATTCAGTCGCGTCGTAATTGATGGTTTCATCGGCGCCGAGGTCGCGAGCTCTGGATAGTTTTTCGTCGGAGGACGACGTTGCGATTACCCGGGCTCCCTGCAATTTGGAGATCTGAATTGCGACGGAACCAACGCCGCTACCGGCAGCATGAACCAGAACGTCTTCCCCCGGCTGCACGTGCGCCCGTGTGACCAGCATGTGCCAGGCAGTTAATGTCACCAGCGGTACCGCTGCCGCCTGTTCCCACGTGAGATTTGCCGGCTTCGGAAGGACATTTACACCCTTGACCGCTACGAGCTGCGCATATCCTCCATCGCGCCGGTAACCGATGATGTCGTATTCACGACAAAGATTGTCGCGACCACTGAGACATTCAACGCAGTGCCCACACGAAACACCCGGTTGCAATATAACTTCGGCTCCAGGCTTGAGCCACGGAACTAGTGGACCAACTTCGCGGATCACTCCAGCTATATCATTTCCAAGAATGTGAGGTAACGGAATATCAACACCTGGAAGACCATTTCGAACGAAGAGATCGAGGTGATTCAGTGCACAAGCCTTTACTTCAACGAGCACTTCGTCAGATCGCATCTGAGGCTCGGGGACATTAATGACCCGAAGAACTTCTGGACCACCATGTTGTTCGAAAACCACAGCCTTCATGGCCGACGATTGTAGAAACTATCGGAGAGTTTGAGAAACTGTTTGGCTGGCAAACTATGCCGGCGACGCCCCACCGACCGTTTCGCGCACTGTACCGACAGTTTGTTGGCGTGCGTGATATGAAGATCTTGTAAGTGGGCTCGATTCGACGTGATGAAAACCCATGCTAACCCCAATCTCGCGCCACTCGTTAAACTCGGCTGGAGTCACGTAACGCTCAACGGGCAAACGCCGCGCATGAGGCTGAAGATATTGGCCGATGGTCATGATGTCGCATGAGACAGCCCGCAAGTCTTTCATCAGATCGACAACTTCCGAAAATGTTTCGCCCAGGCCCACCATAATTCCGCTCTTCGTCAGCATGCCGCGGCCTTCGCGATCTCTCCTGTCACCGGCGCGCCGCAAGAGCGTCAGGGATTGTTGATAGTCAGCATCTGGCCGGACACGCCGGTAAAGTCGAGCGATTGTTTCCGTGTTGTGGTTCAGCACATCGGGTTCAGCATCAATCACGGTATTGAGCGCGGCTTCATCCCCATTGAAATCAGGGATCAAGACTTCTACCTTGCAATCTGGATTTGAATATCGCACCTGCCGAATGGTCTCAGCCCAATGGGCTGCTCCGCCGTCCGGGAGATCGTCTCGATTAACGGAAGTAATGACCGTGTGTGCGAGATTCAAATGTTTTACAGCATCCGCTACGTGGCGGGGCTCATCGGGATCGAGCGGGACAGGCGCACCTTTGCCAACCGCACAGAAGCCGCAATGGCGTGTGCAGATGTCGCCACCAAGCATGAAAGTAGCTGTTCGATCCGTCCAGCACTCGAAGATGTTCGGGCATTTCGCCTCCTGACACACAGTGTGCAGGTGAAGACCTTCGATTAACTGGAGCACCTGGTTCTGATTTGTTGGATCGCCGAGCCGGATTTTCAGCCACTCCGGTTTAGGTTGCCGTACCTTTTGGATATTGCTGACTACGCGAAGTTCACGGGCCACTCTCTTGTCCTCTGTACTGATTCTACACGTGCGGGAGTTTTACGCGAAATGACCCCCCCAAGCACGGTAACCGTGAGTTGACCGAGCGATTGTTAGATTCAGTTTCGAGGATCGCCGGAAGCTGGGTGTTGCGGTTCTCATCTGCGAATCAGATAACGTCCGCACCGAAACAAGTAAAGCACACGCGTCGGAATGCGTCGTAGTCGATTAACTCAACTTCTGGACTAGAGTAATTACTTTTTACTGCTCGTCGCGCGATAGAACATAACTTAACTCTGGCCCGGCGTCTTAGCTCGGGTATAGCTCGCGGTGGACATCCTCAACGTCATTTGGCCAGTACTTGAGTTCGGATCAGTGCGAGAGTTTGCTACCCAGGTTCAAGTGGATGCTGGCTAGTGATGGAAATTGGGCGGGGTCGCGCTGCGCTTGACCTTTCCTGACCTATGAATTTGGTGTGAGTTGATGGTTAATCTGAAGGTGAGTGGCGATGGAAGTTGGGCGGGGTCGCGCTGCGTTTGACCCCTTCCTGACCTGCGAATCTGTGTGAATTGAGTGGTGTAAGGTGAAGGTGAGTGGCGATGGAAGTTGAGCGGGGTCGCGCTTCGCTTGACCCCTTCCTGACTTGTGAATTTGTGGGAGTTGAGTGGGTTCAAGTGGATGCTGGGTAGTGATGGAAGTTGGGCGGGGTCGCGCTGCGCTTGACCCCTTCCTGACCTGCGAATTTGTGTGAATTGAGTGGTGTAAGTGAAGGTGAGTGGCGATGGAAGTTGAGCGGGGTCGCGCTCCGCTTGACCCCTTCCTGACCTGCGAATTTGTGTGAATTGAGTGGTGTAGTGCAGGTGGATGGCGATGGAAGTTGAGCGGGGTCGCGCGGTGGTGGGCGGCAAGACGCCCCTAAGCGATCGTAATCTCCTCCGCCAGATACACGTCTTGAATCGCATTCAGTAGGCCGACGCCTTCGCTCATCGGACGCTGAAATGCTTTTCGACCGGAGATGAGACCCATTCCGCCGCCACGCTTGTTGATTACAGCGGTTCGCACGGCTTCCGAAAGATCACTTGCGCCTTTCGATTCACCACCAGAGTTAATCAGACCGCACCGTCCCATGTAACAATTCGCGACCTGGTAACGAACGAGGTCTATCGGATTCTCTGAAGTCAGCTTCTCGTAAACAAGCTTGCTGGTCTTTCCATACGAACCACCGAGAGCCGCTTCGACCGATTTGTAACCACCATTTCGCTCCGGCAGTTTCTGTTTGATGATATCTGCCTGAATCGTTACGCCAAGATGATTCGCCTGGCTCGTCAGGTCAGCCGAGGCATGCATGTCGCCTTCAGCAGTCTTGAATTTCGGGTTGCGCAAATAACACCACAGAATGCACGCCATCCCTAATTCGTGAGCTTGCGCAAACGCTTCGGTGATTTCCGTTATCTGCCGGGTCGATTCGTCTGATCCAAAATAGATCGTCGCACCAATTGCGACCGCGCCAAGGTTGTGCGCTTCCTTCACCGTACCGAATAAGACTTGATCGAACTTGTTTGGCAACGTCAACAGCTCGTTATGGTTTATCTTCACAATGAAAGGGATTTTGTGGGCATATTTCCGAGCAACGCTGCCAAGTACACCAAACGTTGATGCGACAGCGTTACATCCCCCTTCGATCGCCAGCTCAACTATCTTCGCCGGGTCGAAATACTTCGGATTGGGAGCAAACGAAGCGCCGGCAGAGTGCTCAATGCCCTGGTCAACAGGGAGGATCGATAAATAACCAGTGCCTGCCAACCGACCGCTGTCAAAAAGAGTTTGTAGTGATCGCAATACTGACGGCGAACGATCTGAAAAAGCCCAAACCCGGTCGATGAAATCCGGCCCTGGTACTTGCAGTTGATCTTTGAAAATAGTTTGCGAGGTATGATCCAGTAATTTGCGCGCTTCTGACCCGAGCAACGCCTCAATACGGTCAAGTCCGGATCCGGATCGTTTCAGTTCTGTTGCCATAGTGTTCCTCCCCTCAACGGCACGCCCGCGTCGATATAGTGATCATGCCCGAGCCCGAATTATACGTAAGGCTCCCATTCATCGCCAACTTTCCACAACTTGCGATGGTGTAGACACTGTTCAAGTTGCCACCAGGTCAATTTTCATGGCTGGAATGGCTAACGGCAGCGATAGGCGTGCCAATGCCGGTTATCCTGAGCGCAAACAAACGCTTTACTAAAGCTTGCATATGATAAAATCCGGGCGCTTTAATCCTCGAGCTTCCGTCTTGTTGCTACTTCACAACTCGTTATTTGCGGACAACCGCGTAACCGTACGAAAGGCTGCATATGAAATGTCTCCTCCGCTTCATTGTCGCACTTCTTTTGTTCCTCATTTTCCTGGTACCTCCGATTAGAGTTGCCGCCAACAGTGATGACTGGCTGCCCATTGACCCTTCTGATCTCGCCCTCAAAACACCCGTTGTAGAAAAGGATGCCGATGCAGAAGCGATATTCTGGCAAGTACGTGTGGCGGACGACCTGGAGAATGGCGACCCACGCACTGTGCTGCAGCATTACATGCGTATAAAGATCTTTACGGATCGCGGCCGCGAGTCACAAAGTAAGGTTGAGATTCGGTACGAATCCGGTACTGACATCAAAGACATCGCCGCGAGAACCATCAAACCTGATGGCACTGTGGTGGAACTGAAAAAAGATGACATCTTCGAAAAGACAATCGTCAAAGCGAATGGCGGAAAGTTAAAAGCCAAGTCTTTTGCAATGCCCTCGGTTGAAGCAGGTGCGGTTATAGAGTACCGATGGCGCGAAGTTCGTAATAACTCGCTTACCTTTTTCGATCGGTTCGATCTTCAACGCGACATCCCAGTGAGATTGGTAAAGTATTACCTAAAACCTGCAAAGTTTTTTACGTACGAATCTATTGGTATGAACGCCCGGACTTTTCACGGCAACACCACGCCATTTTCGAAAGAGAAGGATGGCTTCTACAGCACCAGCATGAGCAATGTACCAGCATTTCACGAAGAGCCAAGAATGCCTCCAGAGAACGAGCTCCGGGCCTGGATGCTGGTGTACTACACGATTCGAGAAAACCTGCCGCCTGAAAAATTCTGGGCAAAATTGGGTAAGTCCGTTTACGAAAATTACAAGACCACTATGAAGCCCACAGACGAAATCAAGAAAACCGCGCTTGAGGCAGTTGGTGATGCTAGCACCCCGGAACAGAAGCTGCGCCGGATCTTTGATTTTTGTCATTCACACATACGAAACATCAATGATGACGCGGAGCACATCTCTCGTGAAGAGCGTACAAGAATGAAGGAGAACAAGAATGCCTCGGATACCCTCAAACGGGGGTTTGGCACTGGCGAAGACATCGATGTGTTGTTCGCCGCGATGGCAAACGCCGCTGGCTTCGACGCGCGTATCACACGCACATCTGATCGCGAACGATACTTCTTTGATATGACATCGACGGACGACTTTCTGCTGGGTGGTTATAACGTTGCGGTGAAGCTCGACGATCATTGGCGGTTTTTCGATCCTGCAAGCAAATACGTTCCGTTCGGAATGCTGCGGTGGCAGGAGGAAGGCCAATCAACACTCATCTCTGACCCACAAGCCTCCTTGTTCGTCAAGAGTCCAATGTCCGCGCCCGACAAGTCGAAAGAGAAACGGATCGCAAAATTGCGTCTCACTGACGATGGAACGCTCGAAGGTAACGTCATCGTTGAATATACCGGTCATCGCGCAGAGGAACTCAAGGAAGATAACGATGCCGACTCCGCTCAGCAACGTGAAGACACGTTGAAGGAAAAAGTTAAGGAACGGATGAGTACAGCGGAAATCTCTGACATAAAAATCGAGAATGTTACCGATCCGGACAAGCCCCTTGTCTATGCCTATCATCTGAAGGTGCCAGGTTACGCTCAGCGTACAGGGAAACGCCTGTTTCTGCAGCCTGGTTTGTTCGAGCACGGGGCACCACCGATGTTTGCCACCACGCAACGACGATACGCCGTTTATTTCACTTACCCGTGGTCTGAAGAAGACGACGTCGCTATTGATCTTCCAGTTGGGTATGCTCTTGATAATGCCGATTCTCCCGGTGGATTTCGAGCGGGAGCGATCTCCGCTTATGAACCAATGATGGGTGTTGCGAATAACGGCAGGACTTTAATTTTCAAACGCAAGTTTTACTTCGGAGGTCAGGAGAATATTTTGTTCCCGGTGGATGCTTATCCGCAGTTGAAGGCGCTTTTTGACAACCTCAATGCCAGCGATAACCACACCATCACACTGAAGCAGGCGATCATCACAACTGCAACTTCGCCAAACTGATTTCGAGCGAGTTTCAGGGGAGAATCAGAGTGTTAATTCGTACAGCCTCTCTTTGTTTGCTTCTCTTCACGTTGCCTAACACCCTCTCCGCAGCCATCGCAGACGATGCTCCCTCCTGGCTGCAACAGGCTGCTGGCGTAACTGCCCCTACCTACGATCGAGATGTTCCGGCAGTTGTGCTGCTGCAAGACTCCACTATGACGGTGGATAACGAAGGGAAGATCACAACACAGACCAGATTTGCAATTCGCATTCTGACTCGCGAAGGTCGCGTTTTCGCTGGAGCAGCGGAGTTGTATCTAACAAAAGTCGGAAAGGTAAAAGATCTCCGGGCATGGTTAATACGATCCAATGGAACAGTAAAGAAATACGGCGGCGATGCGACGTTCGACCATATCTCTGACCAGAATGACATCTACGATGAGTATCGCGTCAAAGAAATTGATGCCTCGCAAGACGCTGACGCTGGAATGGTTTTCGGCTACGAATCGTCCACTGAAGATAGACCGCTGTTTCACCAGGAAAGACTACCGTTTCAGTCTCGGTTGCCCAGTCTGGTATCGCGCTACACACTCGTTCTACCATCGGGATGGAGCGCGACAAGCGTAACGTTTAATCATACAACCATTGCGCCCAGCACGAATGGCACCAGTTACACGTGGGAGTTGCAGAGCCTTCCTCCAATAAGACCTGAACCTGCGAGCCCGGAGACGGACAGCCTGGCGCCGATTGTGGCGATTAGTTATTTTCCGAATGAAGGAATAGCAGGAAAATCAAATGCATTTGAGGATTGGCGCCAGGTGTCACGTTGGGCCAGCGAACTACATGACCCACAATCAGTCGCAGATAACGCCGTCGCCGCCAAAGCAAAAGAATTGACGGCAAATGTCACTACTGAACTGGAAAAGATTAAGGCCATCGGCAGTTTCGTTCAGGGACTTCAGTATATTTCAATAGACATTGGCATTGGCCGCGGCAATGGGTATCGGCCACATCCTGCAGCAGTGGTTCTCAGCAAAGCCTACGGAGATTGTAAAGATAAAGCGAACCTGATGCGTGCAATGCTTCAGTCAATCGGCATCGTTGCCTATCCAGTTGCGATTTTCCTCGGCGATCCGACCCATGTGCGGTCCGAATGGCCATCACCACGTCAGTTCAACCACTGCATTGTCGCAATAAAGATCAGCGACAACACGGTCACATCTTCAACGATCCAACATCCCACGCTCGGACGTCTTTTGATTTTTGACGCTACTGACGAGCACACGCTATTAGGCGATCTCCCCGTCGAAGAACAAGGCAGCCTGGCGTTGATTATTGCGGGTGACGCAGGAGGTCTGGAGCGGATGCCTACGTTGCCGCCGGAGTCAAGCAGACTCGATCGCAACGCACAAATAGCGTTGGCAGGGGATGGTTCTATTACTGCAAT
>JBHEMC010000075.1:0-303 GCA_046262775.1 Pyrinomonadaceae bacterium
CTATGGATGTTCCCGCCTCCGACGATGCCAACCCTTTAGACCCTAATCCTCAGACGATTGAGGTCGTTCATTCGACGCCATTCCGCGTTGACCCAGAGCCTCTACCGGAACAACCTCTCCTCGTCATAGAAGCTAACAAACACTGGGGGCTGGACGATCTAAGGGACTTGTGGGCATTCAGAGAACTTCTCTACTTTCTCACCTGGCGTGATGTAAAAGTCCGTTACAAGCAGACGGGGCTGGGAATTGCATGGGCAGTCGTGCAACCTCTGCTTACGATGTTTATTTTCACAATCTTCTTTG
>JBHEMC010000075.1:313-23046 GCA_046262775.1 Pyrinomonadaceae bacterium
TCGGACAATATCCCATACCCAATGTTCGCGTATGCCGGGCTATTACCGTGGACGTTTTTTGCGAATGCAATCAGCACCAGTGGTAACAGTCTTGTAGGTAGCGCCAACCTCATTACGAAAGTTTATTTTCCCAGGGTGATTATTCCAGCAGCGGCCGTTGCGGCAGGTTTGGTCGATTTCGCGATCGCTTTTGTCATTCTCGTTTTGCTAATGATCAATTACCGCGTGAGTGTCCATTGGCACATTGTAATGTTTCCTGTAGTGGTTCTTCTTACAACATTGTTAGCGATAGGAATGGGAATGTGGTTATCGGCATTGAATGTGCGGTACCGCGATGTGCGTTTTGTTCTGCCATTTCTGGTGCAAATATGGATGTTCATCTCTCCGGTTATCTATCCGGTGAGCTTTCTTCCACAGAAGTATCGTTGGCTCATCAGAATTAATCCCATGACGGGTATTATTGAGGGCTATCGCTCTGCGTTATTCGGAGTTCCTTTTAATTGGTCTGCCCTTCTCCTTTCTACGTTATTGACATTGATGATTCTGTTTTACGCTGCTTATGCGTTCCGTCGGATGGAGCGTACCTTCGCCGATATTGTGTAAGTTATATGAAACCTATTCTTCAGGTTGAACGGTTGTGCAAGCAGTACACGTTAGGTGCACGCGATGCCGCCTACGACACGTTGCGCGAGTTTATCGTGGCAACAGTAAAGGCGCCCTTGAACAAGTTCCGAAGCAACTTCAAAACAAAACCGGAGACGATATGGGCACTCGACGACGTGAGTTTCGAGGTAGCTCGCGGTGAGGTTGTAGGCGTAGTCGGTCGGAACGGCGCAGGCAAATCATCTCTACTAAAGGTGCTCGCCCGTATTACGGAGCCGACCAGCGGACGTATTGCACTTTATGGCCGCGTCGCCAGCTTGCTGGAGGTTGGGACCGGATTTCACCCCGAGTTAACAGGTAGAGAGAACATTTATTTGAACGGTGCAATTCTGGGAATGCGGCGCGCGGAGATCAGTCGCAACTTCGACCAGATTGTAGCCTTTGCCGAGCTTGAGAAATTTCTTGACACCGCGGTCAAGCGCTACTCAAGTGGAATGTACATGCGTTTGGCATTTGCAGTCGCTTCGCACCTACAACCCGAGATCCTGCTGGTCGACGAGGTCCTGGCGGTGGGCGACGCAGCTTTTCAAAAGAAATGTTTAGGTAAAATGGGGGACGTAGCAAGGGAGGGAAGGACCGTATTATTTGTCAGTCACAACATGACGGCCGTTCGCACTTTATGTCGGAGCGCAATTTGGCTCGACAAAGGCGCGATTGTGGCTGCCGGTGAAGCGAGCCGGGTCATTTCAAACTATATGCAGAGCGGCGCTGAAACGACCCTTGAGAGGACCTGGGCCGATCCCGCGGCAGCTCCCGGCAACAACATTGCCAAATTGCAAAGCATCACAGTCACGCGTCTGGGCCAACCCGCTGAAGAACCAATCACCGTAAAGACCGCAATTCAAATAACCTGTGCATTCTGGAACTATCAGCCGGGTGCGCGTCTTAATTTCAGTTTTGTTCTTTACAATTTGGAAGGCGTAGCAATTTTCAACACAGGTTCTGAAGCTCGCAGTTTCCCGGTGGGCCTTGTGCGCGGAAGTTTTGTAATTCCCGGTGACTTTCTGAACGACGGCGTATACACCATAAGACTCTTGGTCGTAAAGAACGGAACTGAGGTTTGCTTGGACCGTCATGATCTCCTGACTTTCGAAGTCCAGGATGCGGAGAGAACAGGTACATGGTACGGCAAATGGATCGGCGTCGTCCGGCCGAAATTCGAGTGGGAGTTAGAGGCGGCTGAAGAATCGAGTCCACCTGCATTGGCCACCGGACACAGCGCCGAGAATGAACGTACTTAAGAAACATATACCGGTCGCAGTAAGGACAAATTTCAGGCGGTTGCAACGAAGACTGGCCAGTCTACGTGCGGATCACTACTGCCCCGTTTGCAATTCAAGAGTAGACGCATTTGATCCGCTGCCTGAATACTTCGCGGAGTATGGGCGGAAGTATGGTTGGCCATATCGAGAGGAAGACGCTGAGACCTGCAACATTAATCACTACTCATGTCCTTTTTGCGGTGCAAGCGATCGCGAGCGACTTTACAGTTTGTATCTACGCGATTATTTGCCCAATCTGAAGAAGAAAGGTTCAATTGACATTGTGGACTTCGGACCGTCTGAACCTTTTTCGCGGTTCATCCGCAGTTTGAGCGGCAAAATTTCCTATCGAACCGCGGACCTGTTCGCGGAAGGTGTTGACGATCGGGTCGATATCACGGAAATGCGAATTTACAGTGACAACCAATATGACTTTTTCATCTGTTCCCATGTACTCGAGCATGTCAATGACGACAGAAAAGCTCTGCGGGAACTCTATCGGATCCTCAAGCCCGGTGGAAAAGGGATCTTGATGGTACCAATTGTTGTCTCGCTTACCGAAATTGATGAGGATCCGTCAGAGACGGACGAAGGCGAAAGATGGAGGCGATTTGGGCAAGGAGATCACGTCAGAATATATTCAAAGGCCGGGTTCATCGAGAGAGTCAAAGAGGCCAGGTTTCAAATTGAGGAGCTGCGCGAACACTACTTCAACAGTGAAGTGTTTGCGCGTGCAGGCATAAGCAGCAAGAGCATCCTGTATATCGTACACAAATGACCAAAGCGCGGTTGATGCTGCAGGTCTAAGTGTATCGGATCAATGAGCGAAATCTCGACTGAACAAATGGCTGACACGCATGGCTACGCGCATCGTGCGTACGCAGATTCTTTGTCGGAGTTTGGGACGCCGCTACATCTCCCATTGAGTGATGGCTGGCTACTGGAACGATCGATTCCCGGTTACGACGTTCACGACGCGATGGGTGCTTATCCACTTTTCCTTTGCCGCGATTGGAACGCGTTAGCTGCCGACATAGAAGAGCTAAAAAGACGGCTGGTCAGTATCACCCTGGTTACGGATCCATTTGCAGACAACGCACGGCTACTTAGTAATTGCTTTCCCGACGTGATGATTGCTTTCAAAGAGCATTTCGTGATCGATCTGAACCAACCGATGGAGGAGTTCGTAGATCAGCATCACCGCAGAAATACGCGCCGTGCACTTGTGAATGTACAAGTACAGAAATGTGATCATCCAATCGATTTTCTGAACGACTGGCTTACCTTGTATGCTGAACTCATTAGCCGACATAACATCAAGGGGATCGCAGCGTTTTCACCCACTTCCTTTGCAAAACAATTAGCCATACCCGGAGTCGTGGCTTTTCGGGCTGTGCACAACGGGACCGTTGTAGGAATGGTGTTATGGTATGAACACGACAACAGAGCCTATTATCATCTGGGAGCATACACTAAAAGTGGATATGCGTTACGTGCATCGTTCGCCCTGTTTGATTCTTCAATAAGATACTTCATCAAACAAGGTCACTGTAGATTTCTCAGTTTGGGTTCAGGTGCAGGTGTGGATGAAGATCACTCATCGGGGTTGAGTCGATTTAAAAAGGGATGGTCCAATGGAATGCGACCCGTTTATTTGTGCGGCCGGATATTTGACCGGGTAAAATATGAGGAAATTGCAACGGCAAAAAGAGTGGGCGCAACGCGGTACTTTCCCGCGTATAGAGTAGGTGAGTTTGGTGAGTCTATCTGATTTGCAATATAGGTCGAAGGAATAAGGAAGGACCAATTTTGGAGCTGAACGACAAGGTAACCACTTTGTTAGCTGAAGTGCTTCAGATCCCTGAAACAGCGGTCAATGAGGATCTCGCAATGAAGGATCTGGCTACTTGGGATTCTCTGAAGCATATGGAACTCGTGGTGTTGATAGAACAGAGTTTTAAAATTGAGTTAACGTTCGATGAAATTGTCGCGATGCAGAATGTGCGCGAAATAAAGCGCGTGCTGGCGCAGAGAGAATTGAATGGAGTTAGCGGGTAAAAAAGTCATAGTAACAGGTGGGGTGCGCGGACTCGGACGAGCACTAGTCGAGAAACTATTGGCATGTGACGCGTCGGTCACCGTTTTCGATCTTGACGCCTCGGGTTTCGATGAGCTGAAGAGAAAGAATGTCAATTGTGTTATGTGTGATGTTTCAGACCTGCAGCGCGTCAATGCTGCTGCGAGTGAGTATCACAACTCCTATGGACCTGTGGACGTTTTGGTAAACAACGCCGGACTGCTTTACAGCGAACCTCTAATTAAGGTGACGGGCGAGGGCCTTGCAAAGCATGACGCTTCAATGTGGAACAAAATTCTTGCCTCTAATTTAAGTTCCGTCTTTTATATGACCGCATCGTTTGTGGAAAAAATGATTACTACGAGGACCCGCGGCGTAATCGTTAACGTAAGTTCCGTCTCTGCGGCCGGCAATGCCGGACAGTCGGTTTATTCGGCGGCAAAAGCCGGGGTAAATGCACTCACAGTTGTGTGGGCTAAAGAACTGGGTCCACTGGGAATTCGTGTGGTTGCGGTGGCACCTGGTTTCACTGACACCGCTTCGACAAGAGAAGTGGTGTCAGAGGGCGTTCTGCGTGAAATTGTGAAGAAAGTCGCTGTTCGTCGATTAGGTAAGCCTGAAGAAATTGCAGACGGCATAATCTTCGTCATCAACAATGATTTCTTCAACGGCAAGGTCCTCGAATTAGACGGGGGCCTCGTGATTTGAATCTCCTCAAGCAAAATAGCCAGATGCGCCAAGGGTCCCTCCGCACTTATGAATACAATCTGGCTCTCCGGTTTCAGCGAATAGCTGAGGAAAGACCGGGCGAGATTGCAATCTGGTCCGGCGCAGGTGAAACCGCCAATTATGAAACTCTGAATCAACAGGCTAACGCAATAGCGCGGATGCTGCTGACAGAGGGTGTTGTTGAAAGAGAAGTTGTATGCCTTTCCGGCGAAAAGTCGCTTTACACCTTCGCCGCCATGATTGCTTGTTTGAAGATTGGTGCAATCTATTGCGTCCTCGATCCTGACACGCCTCCCGCCCGATTGCGTAAGATCTTTGGAACTTGCCGTCCGAAGGTTGTACTCGGCGAGCAAGACTTTCTTGAAAACATTCAATCGGTCATTGATGAACTGAAGATCGAGACAATCTCAAAAACGAGCTCGACCTTAATCCAGAAAATCTCAAAGTTTGACGTTCAAAATTTAGGCGAAAGCAATGCTCTCACGGGAGCGAATCCCGCGTACATCATGTTCACATCCGGGTCTACAGGTGTGCCCAAGGGCGCCGTGATGACTCATGCCAATGTTTTGAACCTAATAAAATGGAGTCGAGAGACGTTTGGTATAACCTCGGCTGACAAATTGACAAATGTTAATCCGCTGTTCTTCGATAATTCCGTTTTCGATTTTTTTGCGTCACTCTTCAACGGGGCGCAACTGGTCCCCTTTTCAAAATCGGAAGTTGCTGATCCGCAAGTTCTGCTGCGCAAAATTGATGCCGCTAAATGTACGCTTTGGTTTTCCGTTCCGTCTCTTCTGATTTTTCTGCAGACCATGCGCGCGACAGATGGTCGATCGCTTAGATCCATTCGGCGCTTTATTTTTGGCGGTGAGGGGTACCCCAAATCGAAACTGAAAAAACTTTACGACGTTTACAAGGACTCTAGTGAGTTCTTTAATGTGTACGGACCAACAGAGTGCACCTGCATCTGCTCGAGCTACCAGCTTACCGACGAAGACTTCAACAATCTGCAGGGATTGCCGCCCTTGGGGCATATCGCGCCAAATTTTTCCTTTTTCATTCTCGCAGAAGGAGACCGTAACGCAGGTCCTGATGAGATCGGAGAGCTTTGCCTCGCTGGTCCAAATGTTGGCCTCGGTTATTACAATGACTTGCAACGCACAGAGACAAGTTTTTCTCAAAATCCTTTGAACGACCGGTTCAGAGAATTGATCTACCGAACCGGTGATCTTGCGCGGCTAAATCCGGCGGATGGCAAGCTATACATCGAGGGACGCAAGGACAATCAAATTAAACACATGGGGTATCGTATCGAACTGGAAGAGATTGAAACAGCTTTGTACTCTTTGGAATACGTGTCGGAAGCCGTCGTCATACACAATAACGTGAAAGGTTTGAGTCGTCTGATTGCGGTGATTGCCTCACCAGAGGAAATTGATCCGGATCTCATCCGAAAAGACTTACGACAGATAATCCCAGGATATATGATTCCAGCAGTGTTCTACTATGAGCAAATCCTGCCGAAAAATGCGAACGGCAAAGTTGATCGCATACGATTGCAAAGTCAATACAGTGAATCCACGTGAAGAGGGTCTCTACTTGAGTAAGATTGTTATATTCGGCGCCGGCAAAATTGCAGACGAAGCTTACTTTTATTTAACTAACGATAGTCCGCATGACGTGGTTGCGTTTACCGTTGATCGGCAGCATCTCGGTGGCGACATAAAGCTTGGTCTTCCCGTAGTTCCATTCGAGGACATATCGGATATTTACCCGCCAGCAGAGTTCAAAATGTTTGTTGCAGTTGGATATCAGGATCTCAACGAGTTTAGAGCGCGCAAATACAACGAGGCAAAATCGCTGGGATACGAACTAATAAGCTACGTAAGTTCAAAGGCATCAAATCCGGGTCAGGTGGAAATTGGTGACAACTGTTTCATATTGGAGTTCGTCACAATACAACCTTGCTCGACAATCGGTAATAACGTGTTTGTTTGGAGTGGTAACCACGTGGGCCACCACGCGCGAATTGGAGATCACTGTTATATCGCCGGTAACGTAGTCGTGTCGGGCAATACGACCATTGAATCACACTGCTTCATTGGCGTCAGCGCGACGCTTGGCCACGAAATTACAATTGGGCGACAAAGCTTAATCGGTGCCGGTTCACTAATCACGAAAGATGTGGCGCCCCAAAGTGTGTACATTACTCGTGATACTGAGAAGTACCGGCTCGATTCGAAGATGTTTATGCAACTTACAAAAATGAAATGAAAATGGCTTTGTGTTGGAGGGGAATGAAGACTGAATGAGACTAGAAGAGCTGCAACTTTACGTCTGTCCGGCATCACGCACGCCACTGCACGTTAAAAATAGCGATGGAGCGGAGATCATTTCCGGACTGTTGACCTCTGAGGCTGGCATGGAGTACCCGGTGACACATGGCGTTCCCGATCTGACGTACCCTCGCGAACTCGGTGAAAAAGATGGATACGCCCGTTCATTTTATGATGGCCGAGCCGAGGCTTACGATCAGAACCTTCACCTTACGTTCAAAACGCACAGAGAAGATGAACAGAAGTTACGAAATCAGTTCATCGATTTGTTGGAACTCCGGCCGCACTCTCGAGTGCTCGAGGTCTCATGCGGAACCGGTCGCGACTCAGCGATCATCAGTCAACGGCTTGGCCCCAATGCCCAACTATGTTTACAGGATATAGCCTCCGGAATGCTTGAGCGCTGTCGTCAACGTCTCGCGAATACGAACGTTCCGACTTCCTACTGCCTGTCAAACGCTTGCTATCTTCCGTACCCGGACAATTATTTTGATGCGGTTTACAGTTTTGGCGGTCTGGGAGAATTTTCCGACATCAAACGCAGCCTCGGGGAAATGGTTCGCGTTAGTAAAGTCGGAGCGAAGATAGTTGTGGGAGACGAGAGTATGCCGCCATGGCTAAGAGAAACGGAATTTGCAAAAATTCTGGCCACTACCAACAAACAATTTTTAGCTCCGCTGCCACTCGAGCAAATGCCAGTTGAGGCCCGCGCCGTGTGCGTCAGATGGGTCATAGGCGGTGTCTTCTATTTGATCGACTTTGTTGTCGGCGAGAACGAGCCTGACGCTGATTTCGATTTTCAGATCCCTGGGCCTCGAGGGGGAACCTATAGAACACGCTATTTAGGGCAGCTTGAGGCTGTCACTCCGGAGACAAAAAGGCTGGCTGAGTTAGCACGAGCGAAAAGAGATGTCAGTATGCACAACTGGCTTGATGATGTGGTGAGAAATGCTGCGCTAAAGGAGTTGGAAGGCAAAGGTTGAATCTTTGTATGGACTGGCAAAAGCAAGGCGTAATCTTTTCACCCACTAATCAGGGAGGTTGGATTAAAAGTCACGCACAGGTACCTACACCGCTCGCTACTGACGAATGCCTTCGTGTTTACTTCTCCGCTCGGCCCGAACGCAATGTAAGTTTGACCACCTTCGTGGACCTCGACGTCGATGACCCCCACAAGATACTGAGGCTAAACTCGTCACATATACTTCAACTAGGGAAACCCGGCACTTTTGACGAGCACGGGATCATGCCCGCGTGCGCAATCCGTTCCGGCGATAAAGTCTTCCTTTACTACAGCGGCTGGTCGCGCGCGGCTTCAGTACCCTATACAAACTCCACTGGATTGGCCGTTAGTACTGACGGAGGCGAGACATTCACGAAGTTTAGCGAGGGACCAATTCTCACGCGAACAATTCACGATCCATACTCAGCGACATCCCCATGCGTTTTGAAGGAAGATGAGCAGTGGCACATGTGGTATTGCTCCGGTACGGGATGGCTCCAAGTCGACGGCAAATTTGAGCACACGTACGACATCAAGTATGCGCGATCCAGTGATGGCATTGTTTGGCAAACCTCCGGAACTGCAGTCATTCCCCAGGAAACCGAAACTGACGCGATAACGCGTCCCTATGTAATAAAGGGCAGAGATCGTTATCACATGTGGTTTTGCCATCGCGGTAGTTATAACTTTCGTGATGGCGCCGATGCATACCGAATCGGTTACGCATATTCTGACGACCTGCAGCGATGGTATCGCGCCGACGATGAGGCCGGCATCGCAACATCAGAAGCCGGATGGGACTCGAGGATGGTCGCCTATCCTGCTGTGATAAGGGTCCGGAACCAACTACTGATGTTCTACAACGGAAATGGCTTTGGCGCCGCTGGTTTTGGTTATGCGACCCTCAGGGAGGCTGTATGAACAGCAGCATCCCATCCATTGAACCGGTCATTCTTAAGACCGACCGCCTGATGCTCCGACCCATCGGGATCGAGGACGCGGATTTACTGTGGCCGGATATTGCCGATCCTGAAATTTCGCGGGCGATGGCCTGGGAAGCCCACACAGATCGATCTCAAACTCTCGCGTTTGTGCGGAACGAGATTGAACGTCGACAATCTGGACGAGGAATTACCTGGGCCGTAATTAAAGACGGTTACTTTGCCGGAATTTTCAGTTTGATTGGTCTGGTGCGAAACCATCGCGCCTTGATCTATAACAAGGCTGAGATAGCTTACTGGCTCAGCCGTAAATACCAACGACAGGGAATCATGACAGAGGCAGGACGTGCCGTACTGCAGTTCGCGTTTGCAGATCTCAAACTTCACAAGGTGGTTGTCAGTCACTTCTCCACTAACGAGGCATCTGAGAAACTGATCAAACGGTTGGGTTTTCGCTACGTGGGCGAACAACTTCAAGAGTTTCAAAAAGACGGCGCGTGGCACGATCATAAGCTCTACGAACTGCTCGAATCGGAATTCGAAGCGAATAAGCAATAATCGCAGCCGGAGAAGGCAAAAGTTTTGCGGCAAGCCGGACCTAAATCTTATGGCAGTAAGTGAAACCGTTAGGGCACTCAAGAACTCGATAGATGATTTTGCCATCTTTGGCGGCAAGCAAGCGTTTTCTGAACCGCTGCATGTCGGGCGCCCAAATATCGGCAATCGCCAGCGATTTCTGAGCCGTCTTGACGACATTCTCGATCGCCGATGGCTGACGAACGACGGCAAATACGTTAAAGAGTTAGAACAACGAATTGCCGAACTTGTCGGCGTCAAATACTGCGTCGCGATGTGCAACGCAACAATCGGACTCGAGATCGCCATCCGGGCAGCAGGTCTGACCGGTGAAGTTATAGTTCCTTCATTTACTTTCATAGCAACTGCGCACGCACTGCAATGGCAAGAGATCACGCCCGTATTTTGTGACGTCGATCCACGCACTCATACGCTGGATGCAAACAGCGTTGAGCGTATGATCACTCCTCGGACGACCGGTATTATCGGTGTTCACCTTTGGGGGAATCATTGCGATATAGACAGTCTCGAGGAAATAGCCAGACGAAGAGGGTTGAAGCTTCTTTTCGATTCGGCCCACGCCTTCGGTTGTTCCTATCGCGGCCGCATGATCGGCAGCTTTGGGGACGCAGAGGTTTTTAGCTTCCATGCAACAAAGTTCCTCAATTCATTGGAGGGTGGCGCCGTTGTGACGAACGATGAGCTCCTTGCATCGAGGGTAGCTCTAATGAAGAACTTTGGATTCACCTATTACGACACAACGGATTACATTGGCACAAACGGCAAGATGAACGAAGTGTCAGCCGCAATGGGCCTTACGAATTTGGACAGCATGGAAGAATTCATAGCGGTCAATCGTCAGAATTATCAGGACTATCGAGACGAGCTTCGCGGGATCCCGGGTATAACTTTCCTGACATATGACGAAACGGAAAAATCAAATTATCAATATGTCGTGCTGGAAACCGACCCCTCCACCGCGGGCCTGACGCGTGACCAACTGATGCAAATCCTTCATCGTGAAAATGTGCTGGCGCGTCGTTATTTTTACCCGGGTTGTCATTTAATGGAGCCTTACCGCTCGTTGTTCCCGCACGCGGGAGCGGTGTTACCAGAAACTGAAAGGTTAGCGAAACGAGTACTCTGCCTGCCTTCGGGAACCGGCGTCACAAGATCTGACATCTCGCTCATCTGTCACATCATACGTTTCGCGGTTAAACATGCCTCGGGCGTTGCTGCTCGATTCCATGACATAGGCAAATGACGATTATGCGACCTTCCGAGACGGTGGTTTGATTATCATGTCTGCAATCGAGAGCCAACACGGACTACAAAGTGGGTTGTTAGTGGCGTCGGGCGGACAGCCATTAGTTGACGTAAACCTGATTACTTACAATCATGAAAACTTTATTGCCAGAGCAATCGAAAGTGTTCTGGAGCAGAAAACAGATTTCGAATACCGACTAATAATTGGTGATGATTGTTCTACTGACAAAACGCAATCGATCATTCGAGATTATGCCGAGCAATATCCGGCGCTCATTCACACTTTGCTAGCACCGGAGCATCGGGGAATTCACGACAGAGACCGCGTCGGTGTCCAGGCCCTGAAGCTGAATACAGCAAAATACGTCGCACCCCTCGACGGCGACGACTACTGGTGTGACCCTTACAAACTGCAGAAGCAAGTTGCCTTTTTGGAAGGCCATTCTGAATTCGCGATCTGTTTTCACGATGTGAAGCTTCAGTACGACGGCCTCGAACAAGGGCGGGAGAAGTTTTGTGCTTCAAGCCAAAAACAGGTCACAACGATTGACGATTTATTAGGTGGGAACTACTTGCCGACCAGTTCTGTAGTGTTTCGTAATCAATTATTCGGAGATTTGCCCGAATGGTTTTACGATGCAATGATGGGTGATTGGATGCTGCACATTTTGAACGCACAGCATGGAAAAATCAGGTACTTGAATGAGGTGATGGGAGTTTATCGAGTACACGGAACGGGTTTTTGGACGTCGCTCAATGCGATGGCTCAAGCGAAAGATAATCTAAAGATTGTTGAGCAACTGGTACAACATCTGTCCCATCCTTATAAGCGGCACGCGATTCGCGCAAAAGCGAAAGCCTGGAAGTACCTTTCTGAGACATATTACCAGCAGGGCGACATGGCCAAAGCCAGAGCTGCACTAATTCACGCATTAGATATCAGCATCTCGAACGGCTTTCTTCCTGACAGGCAATCGTTGGGACGTCTGGTTAAGTTGCAAACCTTTCACTCCTACGAGTGGCTGCGAATACGCTTCACTCGTACGTAACTCAAGACATTAGCCTGATGTGACGTCTTAGAATCTTAATGGTTTCAAACACGGGATATGATTGCTGCAGCTACAAAATTGTCCGGTGCCTACATTATAAAACCAGAACTCTTTGAAGATGAACGTGGTTTGTTCGCGCGCAGCTGGTCCAAAGCGGAACTCACAAACATCGGCGTTGCGAGCAGTTTTGTCGAGGGCAACTGGTCGTTCAACAAACACTCGGGGACTCTGCGTGGCATGCACTATCAACACGAGCCCCACGGTCAAGCAAAGCTAATACGGTGCACACAAGGCTCAATCTATGATGTGGGTGTCGATATGCGCAGAACGTCCAGGACCTTTGGACAGTGGGTAGGCATCGAGCTCACGGCGGATAACCGTCTGATGTTGTATCTCTCTGCAGAATTTGCCCACGGGTTTTTGACTCTTGAGCAGGACACCGAGGTGCACTACCAGGTAACGGAGATCTATACACCTCATGCCAGCGCTGGTTTTCGCTGGGACGATCCGGCTTTTGGCATCGAATGGCCGAATGTAGATCGGATGGTTATCAACAAACGAGATCGGGAATACCCGGATTTCCAATTATGAAGAGAGCTCTTATTACCGGCATTTCCGGTCAGGATGGAAGCTATCTGGCTGAACACTTGTTGTCGCTCGGATATGAAGTGTATGGACTTGTTAGACGGGTCGCTATTGAAGATCCAACACACCGCTTCGCTCGACTGGAAGGCATTCTAGATCGAATCGTTTTGCTTCCCGCAAGTATGGAAAGTTATCCATCGATCTTCAGCATCTTCAGCAAGCATGAGTTTGATGAATGCTATCATTTGGCCGCCCAAAGTTTCGTGGCAGAATCGTTTGCCGATGGTTTCTCCACGATGAATACGAACATAAATGGCACGCACTATATGCTAGCTGCGCTGAGAGAGTTGCAGCCGGAATGTCGGTTTTATTTCGCCGGCTCCTCGGAGATGTTTGGCAAAGTACGAGACTCACCCCAATCAGAATCGACGTCTTTTCACCCGCGTTCGCCTTACGGTATCAGTAAAGTTGCAGGATTTGATCTGACGCGGAATTACCGAGAGGCTTACGGTATGTTTTGTGTCAGCGGAATTCTGTTCAACCATGAATCGCCGCGCCGCGGGTACGAATTTGTGACTCGCAAAATTACTTCAACAGTTGCGCGCATTAATGCCGGTTTGGCGAGCGAACTCCGCCTTGGCAATCTTGATGCAAAGCGTGATTGGGGCCACGCCGCGGATTATGTCCGTGCAATGCACTTGATGTTGCAACAATCTACTTCCTCCGATTACGTGATTGCAACAGGCGAAACACACACGGTAGGTGAGTTTTGCGATCGTGCTTTTCGTGAAGTTGGGTTGGATTATCGCAATTATGTAACGGAAGACGATCGGTTTTACCGCCCTGCCGAAGTAGATCTATTGAGTGGCGATGCCACAAAGGCGAGGCAGATTCTAGGGTGGAAACCGGAGCACACATTCGATGAAATAGTAACTGAAATGGTCCAAGCCGATCTAAGAACGATTTCTGAACTCACCACGAATCGCACATTAAGATCCGCGCTCAGTGGGGCAAACAACACATAGTCCGAATGTTGCGAGGCCCCCAAAAAAAAGGGCCATAATATACAGCTCAGGATACCAACCCACGATTGAGTGCCGACTTATCCATTATCGTTGTAAACTGGAATGCCGGCGAACTATTGCGCCGTTGCTTCGACAGCCTGGTTGCTTTTTCACCGTCAATTGAATACGAGATTGTTATCGTTGATAACGCATCCAGCGACGACAGTATCGTCTCGCTTTTGCGCAGTGAACACGCGCGATTTCTAATCGAGGAGCAGCGCCTTTTTCTAATTCTAAATCAGGACAACCGCGGCTTTGGCGCTGCTAATAACCAGGCATTCGCTGCCACACGAACCCCATTACTTCTTCTTCTCAATCCGGACACGGCGATTACAGAATTGGCCATTGATCGGATGGTCGCTACCCTCCGTTCGTCAACTGCTTTCGGCGCCATAGGCCCGAAGCTCCTCAATGCGGATGGGTCGCTGCAAATCAGTGCCTGGCGCAATCCACCCGCAGCCTGGGAGATTCTATTGTCGCAGCTAAAGTTATATCTCCTAATCCCACGTAAGTTTCGCGGCGAACTCCTGCTGGGAGGCCATTGGGATCACAACCGGGAAAGACTGGTTCCTATGCTAAGTGGCGCAGCTATGTTAGTACGTCGCGAAGTTATCGACGATGTAGGCGGTTTCGACGAAAGATTCCACATGTACGGTGAAGACAATGAGTGGTGCGCGCGAATGGTGCGGGCCGGTTGGCAATTGGTGTTTCAACCAGAAGCTGTCGTAATTCATCATGGCGCGCAGAGTTCGCTCAAACGGTGGAATAATCTTGAAAAGCTACGCGTTCAACTTGAGTCTGATTATTTGTTGCAGCAGTGTTCGCTACCTCGCCGCCGGATGATTGCAAACTATGTCGCGAGTTATTTCACTGCCACGATGCAGTATCTCTGGAGATGGATCCGCGGTATAAACGCGCCTGACTTGAGACTTGCAAAAGAGCTCCATCTCCGACACTTGAAGGAGTCGCTTTCATCAACTCGATCCCAGTGACGGCTTTGAGTGTCATGTCCCAGCCAAACCAGTCTGATATCAATTTCGCTAACTGAGCAACAACTTCAAATTTGTTCTGAGCATGTCGACGTCAACCTGCAAATCAGCGGAATGCGCGTCTTCACTACCAGCGACAGATGGACAAGTCTGATAGAGATAATCGATACCCAACGCTGACGAAAGCGTAAAGTAACAATTATTAATCGCATCGGTCTGATGTCTGAGTTCCAGGACCCTGCCATCTAGTGGCATAAACATCATGTTCGTCAGACCAGCGCCGTGATTTGAGACCAGATAGCGCGCACGCGAAAGCGTCGTCACTTGCTGCTGGAATGAGAGATCTTCGGCATGGATTATTTGAAAGCTAAACTCACGTAAAAGATCGACGACTTCAGCCTCATTAATGATCCTGCGCTTGCGTGCTCTACTACGGCTGATGTAAATGCGGTCATCAGCGTCGTCGACAGATAAACCAAACGTATTGAGCAAAGTGTGGCGCACACCTTTAACCAGAGCTTCGTTGTAATGACCCGACGGCGCAGTATGACTGGGCAGCAAGACCTCTCGACAGAGCAAACTTTCGTCGCCGGCAATAAATTCAACTGCTTGCCAACCGAACGCTGTGATTGATGAGGTGGCGAATTCCCGTCGCTCGTATTCGTGTGGCAACAGCAGCACTGCGCCATCGAGTTGAGCGTGCACCACATACAGGCGCGTGAGGACGTCCGTCACCCAATGAAAATAGCCGCTGCTCCAATCGTCGGTGATCCACAGTACCGGCAGATCGATCTTTCGCGTTCGACGCAAGACGTAGTTGTTAATTAGAAACTTAAACCGACTCCTGTGTTTCCACTGCTGCAAATTTGCGGGAAAGGCAAAAGAGTCCGGCAACATTTTGAAGCCGTTGAAAAGAATGCCTTCGGAACTGATCCGAACGTTGTGAAACGTGAGAAGTCGTGTTTCAGGAATTCGCTTTTCGAATTCATGACTGAAGAGGCGAAGATCCTCCTGTTTGAAGTTAAGCGGGGGCCGGCGTCTGGAAATAGTTTCATTACGGAGAATCTTTACCTCCTTTGAACCATCGTCTTTCATAATTTTCTCTGACACGAAAGTCGGTGTGAATCTGCTCGGGTCAGGTGGACCTGTCAATTAGAAAATACTCATTTATTTTGTCGAGAATAATGACGTTCTGAGCACATACGCTATATCCGTAATCCTTCATCATCTGAACAATGCGCGAGTTTCCCACGTCAAGGCCCTCGTCCTCGACCACAATGATTTTCGGTCTGAAACGGCTCCAATCGTTTGACGCGAGCACTTCGAAGTCATGCCCTTCTACATCGACGTTCATGAACTCTATCGACTGTCCCGGCAGCAGATACCGATCCAAGATTGCGGAGAGCGGTGAGATTGGAACAGGAATCTCAGACTTTACGTTTTCCCACATACCTATGTCGTGAAGAAACTCTTCGGAGAAGCTATTCATCGTTGAATCTTCACCAATAAAGTAATAAGTCATAGTTCCGGAATCGGATGAAACGCCCATTTCCAAATTAATATCGCGTGGTCTCACTTTATCAAATAGTCTTTTGCTTCCCGGACGGGCCTCAATGTTAATGCCACGCCAGCCATTGATATAGAAGAAGTATGTATTCGAAAACAAAGTTGGGTGAAACGCACCGACATCGATATAGAAGCCCCGCATTTTGTCTGAACCTAATATATGACGAAGGATCATGTCTTCGCCTGCTGACGAAAACGAGGGTGCATGCGAGTTGTAACCGAGGACCAGCTGTTGAAAACGCTTCTTCACATCTTGCGGTAACCAACCCTTTGTCAAAGATCGCAAACTCGTCATCTGTTATCTCCAGTCAATTAATTGGACGCGGTTAAATAGTAACGGCAGGCATTCAACACGGGCGCGTTCATACGTGGAAACATTTCATTGTTTGGGTTATAAACCATCTCAGATCGAACGTGCGGAAATGTCCGACCGTAACGGATTCGTTGAAAGCTAACTCAGTTACTCATTACAAATTACAACCTGACGAAGTTTAGCATTTAGATCCACAGCGCGTGTAAGTCAACGTCGAGACTGAGTTTCGTAACCGCTGGTTGCCCCGCCGTGAGGAGCGTGATGGCAGACGCAAACCAAAGATTCCCGTTTAAGCGCGTGCTGGTGACCGGTGGTAACGGGTTCTTAGGAAAATTCGTTGTGGCGCAACTCCGCGCCCTTTCTAAGGTTGAGATTTTTGCCCCCGGCAAGAGTCGATACGATCTCATAAACCTGGCTGATGCGCGACGTTTGCTCAACGATACGCAGCCCGATCTAATTATTCACCTCGCCGCGGTTGTGGGCGGAATCGGTGCCAATCAAAAAGAGCCCGGCCGGTTTTTCTATGAAAATTTGATCATGGGAGCGCATTTGATGGAAGAAGCGCGCCTACATGACGTGAGGAAGTTCGTCGCAGTTGGAACCGTGTGCGCTTATCCAAAACTCACGAAAACGCCCTTTCGTGAAGAAGATCTTTGGAATGGTTATCCTGAGGAGACAAATGCTCCCTACGGCCTGGCGAAAAAAATGATGTTGGTGCAGGGTCAAAGCTATCGTCAGCAATATGGTTTCAACTCAATCTTTCTCTTACCGGCAAACCTTTATGGTCCAGGTGACAATTGCGATCCGGAGTCTTCTCATGTAATACCGGCACTGATTCGCAAGTGCATTGAAGCCAGGGATTCAGGCGAGCTTTATGTCGAAGCCTGGGGCACCGGCACTGCCTCGCGTGAATTTCTGTATGTGGACGACTGTGCGAGAGCGATTTTGCTGGCGGCGGCTTTGTATAATGAACCTGCTCCATTAAACATTGGCACCGGCAGCGAAATAACGATTCGGGACCTGCTTGGGATAATCGCGCGACTCACGAATTTCCAAGGTCAGATCCGATGGCAACACGACCGACCAGATGGTCAACCTCGACGCCGTTTAGATATATCGAGAGCTCTGGAAAAGCTGGGGTACAAAGCAGAGACAACGCTGGAAGAGGGCTTACGTATCACAATCGATTCGTACGAGACGACTTTAGCATCGTCACAGCGTGCTGCAACCAATTCCCAAAAACAACAGTGATTAGATATGCGATATCACCTCATTGGGATTTGTGGAACCGCCATGGCCTCGCTCGCAGGCATGCTGCAAGTGCGCGGACATTATGTGACCGGTTCCGACGAAAATGTTTATCCTCCAATGTCTACTCTGCTGCAGTCGCTTGGCATAGACGTTTTCAAAGGTTACAAGCCAGAACATCTTTCCCCGGCCCCCGATTGCGTGGTCGTGGGCAATGCAATTCCTCGAGGAAATCCGGAAGTCGAGGAAACCCTGAATCGACGATTGCTCTACAGATCGCAAGCCGAAGTTGTAAAGGACGAGTTCATTTCCGGACGTCGTTCACTGGTGATCGCTGGAACGCATGGTAAAACGACCACGACGAGCATTGCTGCCTGGGTGATGTACCAGGGCGGTTTAGATCCAACGTTCCTCATTGGCGGTGTGGCGCAAAACTTCGGTTCGAGTTTTCGAGTCAGCTCGAGCGAGTATTTCATTATCGAAGGCGATGAGTATGACACCGCTTACTTCGACAAGGGTCCGAAGTTCATGCACTACCTTCCCGAAATTGCGATCGTCAACAACATCGAATTTGACCATGCGGACATTTATCCTGATTTGAAAGCGGTGAAGCTCGCGTTTAGACGTTTGATGAATTTGGTTCCCGGCAATGGAACATTGATCGTTGGATGGGACAGCGAGAGCGCTCGAGCGGTCGTTCACGAGATGGGGAAGAAGTTATTTACCAATGTGGAGACCTTCGGGTTCGGCCCGGATGCCAAATGGCGTCTCATTGATACGGATTTCACGACTCCAATTTCTCGTTTCGCAGTATTGAAGGACGGTCAACGTTGGGGAGAATTTAAAACGCCGCTATTGGGCGAATTCAATTTGCTCAATTGTCTTGCCGTTATCATCGCCGCCGAGGCGTGGGGCGTCTCGCGCGAGCAAATCGCAGATGCATTAGCAACTTTCAAGAATGTACGCCGGCGCGCCGAAGTGCGTGGCGAAGAAGATGGCGTCGTTGTGGTCGACGATTTTGCGCATCATCCGACCGCAGTACGCGAAACGCTGCGTGCGTTGCGTGCTCGGTTTGGCGACCGCCGATTGATCGCTGTCTTCGAACCGCGGTCATGGTCGTCAAGGCTTGCTGTTTTTCAGAACGATTATGCGCAGGCTTTTGCAGCCGCGGATTGCGTCGTAATCGCTGACGTCTTCGACTCGTCGAAGGTAACAGAAAAAGGACACGCACTTAATACAGGAGCATTAATCACAGCGATTTCGCGGCAAGGGAAATCTGCGGTCGCACTCGCCGGATCACATGAAATAATAGAGTACCTTTTGCCGGAGCTGCTCGAAGGCGACGTTGTTGCAATTATGTCAAACGGCGGCTTTGGCGGCATTCATGAGAAGCTACTTGAAGCTTTGAGAAACAGAAAATTGCAATCCTAAATCCTCACCTCTGCTGGATCCCATCGATGACCTCTCGCGTTCAATTCGAATCACCTACACACTTAAACGAAAGATTTGTAACTCTCTCGCAGCTTGGTTTCTTTTTAATTGGGCAGTCCCCCGAGCCAGGAGGCCCCCCACGTGAAAGACTTTTCGATATTCGAATACGCTCTTAACCTTTCAGCGGTCGACCAGACTGAGAACCTTGGCGAAGTCCCGAGCATCACGCGAAGCGACTTTGTCGAACGGAAGAGTTTCATCTGCCGAAGCACGATCGCTGCCGTGGAATACGGCTGTTTGCTGATTGAAAACGCATTGTTGTTACATACGAATCGAGGCGGCAGGGTTTATGCAGGCTTCCGCAAGCTTTCCTCATTACAACCTGTGATCGATCGCTATTTACGGATCGCCGATGTATCTGAAGCAGTCTTTGTTTTTGCTCAACCTGATTGGCAACTACCGCGTCACCCAAACATCAGGCTAATTCCACTTAAGGAGGATTTACGACTCGGGCGTGAATGCTTCCTGATTGTAGAGTCGTCTACACTCAACATCGCATTTGTTGCGTTCGATGAAGTCCCCTTTGAAAGCGATGCTTCTTCTGAGCAGATGCGCTTCTGGTTGATGAAAACGAGCGACCTTGCCATAGTTCGCCCTCTCGCTCATGCGGTTGAAGGTGTGATCAATTGGACGCTCGCGGCTTGAGTTAATCCGTCCTGTGTTCTTCGGGCGCGGGTTGCTCGACTAGCAACACCAACGGTTTCTTGCTTTGCTTGCTACCGCGAGTTGGTGGTTCCAGTCTCGACGTTAATACACGCCTTATTTTTTTCGGTAACAACTTAGCTGCAACGAGCGCAGTCGCCCCCGCGAGTTCAACAACGTCGCCACCACCACGCCAGTGCTCTCTGACAACTCGTGAATCCGTGACTGTCATGAGCCGCAGAAGAGTGAGAGCGATCAAATATGCGTCATCGAGCTGTCCAATGAACGGCAGCATATCGGGAATTAGATCGAAAGGAATGATTGCGTAAACGACCGCCCCGGCAACCAACATTCTCTCCCTCGTAGGCACACGTGGATCGACCATCAGCCGTGCGCAGAGTGCTACGAGGTTTGGAAAGAACAGCAGCAGATTTTTCATACGACGTCGCAGCTTCAGTGTGGCCATTTGTAACCCCGCAATTGGTAGTCGCCTGGAACAGGCGGTGAAACTATCAGTGGCGCATCGAAAGGTCAAAGAACAATGACTCATCCCGCTGTATTAAGGGAAAGCATGTTCTGAGAAGTTGCTCAACAGAGACGCTCCCCGCTGACAGCCGACTTGTCCTCATTTTCAGAGTCCGATAGACTGCCCGTTCCCATTCAAGCCATTACCATCAAACTGTATGGATATCCTCGAAAGAATTAGGCAACGTGCATCATCGAGGCCGCAACACATTGTGCTCCCGGAAGCCAATGATCCGCGGACCGTTGTAGCCGCAAGCCACTGCTCACGTTATCGCATTGCACGGGTGACGTTGATCGGGGACGAAGAAATCATTCGCACTCATGCGCGAGATCTTGCTGTCGATCTCGGAGGCACAGCCATCATCGATCACAAACGCGCGCCAGATTTCGACAAGATGATTGCAGTCTTTCATGATCTCCGAAAAGCCAAAGGCTTAATGGCCGACGAGGCAAGAACACTTGTCTCGGATCCTCTTTACTACGGCAATTTGATGGTGCGGTTTGGCCTGGCGGATGGCTCGGTCGCAGGCGCAACAAACACGACGTCGCATACAGTTAGAGCTGCTTTGCAGTGCATCGGCGTCAGACCGGGTTTCAAACTCGTCTCCAGCTTCTTTTTGATCGCGCTACCAAACTCCGCCTATGGTTACAACGGAGCGATGATCTTCGCCGACTGTGGTGTCGTCGTAGAACCAAGTGCTGCAGAACTGGCAGAGATTGCACTCGCTTCAGCCGAATCGTGCAAAGCGTTGCTCGGTACCGAACCGCGTGTCGCGATGCTTTCTTTCTCAACAAAAGGAAGCGCACAACACCGCTTGATCGACAAGGTTGTTGAAGCAACGCGAACAGTGCGAGCGCGAGCACCTGAAATGCAAATCGACGGCGAGTTGCAAGCAGACGCGGCTCTCGTTCCGGGTATCGCAGAATTAAAAGCGCCAGGTTCGTCGGTGGCAGGTCGCGCAAACGTGTTGATCTTTCCGGACCTGCAATCAGGCAATATTGCTTACAAGCTGACTGAGCGTCTCGCCGGTGCAACTGCAATTGGACCAATCCTCCAGGGTCTCGACAAACCTGCAAACGACCTGTCCCGTGGGTGCAAGGCCGACGATATTGTCGACGCGGTTGCGATCACTGCCGTGCAGGCGCAAGCACGAAAAGCAAACGAATAAGGAGGCAACCAGTCTATTCACGTGGCATCCAAGCGTCGAAACGAAAAACGAGGTGGTTATTTGTTTTGACTGAACCCGCCAGACGTCTACTCCCGATTTTTCTTCTTCTTGCGTCATTCGCGATCTGCACGGTAGGACAAAACAGAGAAGCGAAGCCATCTCCTTCACCAACGCCCACCGACGAAGATCAACAGCGAGTTCGAGTGTTTACCGAAGAAGTTCGGCTGCCGGTGCTGGCGCTGGACGCCTACGGCCATTTTGATCCAACCCTTGAATCTGATGATGTTCTTGTGCTGGAAGATGGAGTAGCACAACAAGTCAGAAGCGTTCGTCGCATTCCCGCCAATGTTCTGCTGTTCGTCGACACCGGAGGTGAATTTAGTGGTCTCGGCGGTATGTCAAAGAGTACTTCGTTAACGCGTCAGATCGCGTTGAATCTCGTCCGCCTGCTGCCAGAGGGCTCTTGGATTGAAATATTGCAGTCGGGTAGCTCTGCGGAAATTATTCAGCCGTGGACGCGGGACAAACAGGCCTTAATTAAAAGCCTTAACACAAAACTCGCCGCAAGTAAGCGTTCACGGTTTTCTGAAGCACTGTCGTTGGCTGCCAACGAATTGAAGAGTAGACCGGAAGGCAGTCGTCACCTGGTAATGATTACTGACGGCGTCGACTCACCTGGTGGTAAAACCGATCGTTCGCAAGCTATCAGCAAGCTGATGAGTGCTAGGGCCACTGTTCACATCATTAGTTATACGGAGTTGGTCCAACAAAAAGGCGACAAGAAGGATTCGGCGGTCTCTGCAGGTCAACGATCTCCCGCTTCCGATCCGATCACTGCAACTGATCCAACGCTACCGCCGGGCACAACGCGTTCCCCTTCATTTAGTGTCAGTATCAGATTTGATCCCGCGATGCGTCGGCAACGCAAGGCCTACGAAACAGAAGTGAGGAAGAGCGAACAGGTTCTGGCGAACGTCGCGGATGAAACCGGCGGCTGGATCATCCTTCCTATCTCGAGTGATCAGATGATCGCGGAATCTACCAAAGTAGGCCGAACGATCGGCTCTGAATATGTGGTCACCTATCGTCCGACACGTCCACTTGCAGACGCACGTCAAGGCGAATACCGGCGCATCGAGGTGAGTTCGCGAAGAGTTGGATTAACTTTGAAATCGCGGCGAGGATACGTGGTGCCATCGTCACGGGACAACTAGCTGATAAGGGCCTCGAGCTGTGGAT
>JBHEMC010000076.1:0-22958 GCA_046262775.1 Pyrinomonadaceae bacterium
CCGTTACTTCCTGCCGCACGTGCTGGCGCTCTCTACGTCATCGCCGTTCTGGATGGGCCACAACACCGGTCTCAAGTCGTATCGCACCGAAGTCTTCAAACAGTTTCCCCGCACTGACATTCCCGATCACTTCGACTCGTACAGCAACTTTCAACGTTACGTCGATCTGCTCGTCAAGACCGGCTGCATCAACGACGGAAAGAAGATCTGGTGGGACATTCGTCCGCATCCATTTTTCCCTACGCTCGAATTCCGTATTTGCGATATACCGACCCGCGTGGACGACACCATTGCCATAGCGGCACTGTTTCAGGCAATCGTAGCGAAGCTTAATAAGTTGATTGAAAAGAATCTCGGCTTTCGACTGTACCGGCGAATGTTAATTCAAGAAAACAAATGGCGGGCTGTTCGGTATGGACTCGAAGGGAAGCTCATCGACTTTGGAAAACAAAAAGAGGTGCCCGTCCGAGAACTCATCCTCGAGTTACTCGAGTTTGTGGACGATGTAATTGACGAACTGGATTCTCGCAAAGAGATTGAACACATCCATACGATCCTTGAGCGAGGCACCTCTGCCGATCGGCAACTGCAGATCTATCGTGAGACAAATGATCTGAAGTTAGTCATTGACGACTTAATCGATTTGACTGCGGAAAAGGTTCCCAAGCAGATGGATGTCGGCATTAGCGCCACAACAACAACTGCTTCGACGATTTCCAAATAGTCGTTTGCAGCGTCAGTTGGCCCTCTCTCCGAGATAGTACTGCCACAACATGCGCGCCGCGACAGCACGGTACGGACGCCATGGCTCCGCAATTTGACTCATCGTCTCGGGCGTGGGTTTTAGCGGTAATCGCTGCAGTTTCTTAACGGCGACTGCCAGGGCAAGGTCCCCATTGGGCCAAATGTCCATTCTCAGCAAAGCCATCAGCAAGTAGATATCCGCACTCCATGAGCCAATTCCTTTCACCCGCATCAACTGTAGTTTCACGTCCGCATCAGCCATCGTTCGTAGTCTGCGCAGATTCAATTCGCCCTGGCTGATGGCAGACGACAAATGGACCAGGTATGAGGCTTTCTGCCTGGTAAGGCCCAACCGCCTCAGATACGCCTCCCCTGCGTCCATCACTGCTTCTGGATGAAACGGTTGAATGGTATTTGCCAGGCGATGGAAGATCGCCGCAGCTGACGTGAGCGACACCTGTTGTTCAAGAATGATCTTAACCAGTGTCGAGAACGCTGCTGGTCTGCGCCATAGCGGTGGAGGTCCATACGTCGCAAGGACGCGCTGCAGGTCGCTATCCCTTTTCGCCAATAACGCAGCGATACTGGCGACTGTTTGATCTGTTACTAACTCAGTTGGGAAGTGGCGGGGCAAGTGTTAACCGATCGCGAGGTGAAGAAAATTTTCGAAGAGCAATCGTCCGTCGCGCGACTCATTCGGATGTTCCCATCTCGTTCTACTCTTGTTCCAGTCTTCGAAGGACTTTTCCAAATGAAATTGAACGGTGTAAATAAGCTGGTCTTGAGAGCGCTTCACCATCATCTGATTACGACAGAGGTACGAAGTCGCCAACAATTTGAAGTCATCAGGTACGCGGTCGAGCTGAAGTCCATGATTCTGCCAGACACGTAGAATCCGTGTGCCGTTTTTGTCGTTCGACAAGACCTTACCCTGTTCGGGATGAATACCGGCAAAGATCGGATCATCCGCGTCCGTTATGCGGATAAAACGATACTGGTATTCCTGCGGACGGTTCTCTCGTTGCTCATGTTGCTCGCGCTTGTCGAGAGTTATCACGCGCGCCCCAAAACTGAGCCCGACAAGCTGATGACCACCGCAGATCGCAAGCACTGGAACCGTCGTCGAGCGAATGAACCGACCAAACTCTTCCAGGATCGATGGATCGTAGTAGTCGAAATCTCTAAGCGTTCCGCTGAGGACAATCGCGTCTGGCCGAAAATTCGAAACAGCCGTAGCAATGTGCGAGATGTGGACCACTTCTGTCGTGGGTGCTTTTACCAAACGCGAGACGTTATTCACGATATTTTCAATCGCCATTCCCGCAATCAGTCGTTCCCGTTTCAACTGTGAGGCAATCAGTTCGCCCCACTCACTCTTGCCAACCGAAGACACGTCACGCTCATCACGCAGCAAGTTGTCGACTATTAGCACACGAGCCGTAGCTATCGTTTGTTCGACCGGCTCAAAGCGGCAGTAGCTTTGTTGGTTAAACGGAAATGGAAGTGCTGACGTTTCGGATTGTGTAAGCGCTTCGGAATTCTTTACCAGGTCCTGATTCATTAGGTTCTGTTTGGATGACTCAGACGGCTTCAAGTCTTTCGTTGTTTGGTGCTCTGCTTAAACGATGGTACCGGCGGTCCTGCTCCAGCCTCGTCAATCTCTGCGCGAATTCTTGCAAGCATCAGGCCACGCAGTCGGGACTTGAACTGCTCGCTCTTTTCCTTCAGGTCGTTGTCAACGAGCAACAACATTCTATACCAGGACGAATCCAATTCGTCTGCCAGCCGCGATATTTTCGTAATCTCGTAAGGAACGGCGACGTCCTTACAGCCTGCACGCGCAAAAACGGAAAGATACCTGGCGGTAGCAAGATCAGGGCACAGAAGACGTTGCTTACCAATCTTCAACTCCACGCCGAGCAGTGTGTGCTGAATCGCAACACGTGAGTTTGGCTTCGTGTTCTCGAAGTGATACGCGCGAGTTCGCAGCTTGAGAATACGGTCGCGGTAGATGCGGGGCAACCAGGTGTCGCCCAGGCTTTCTTGAATTTTGCGGAGGTAATCGTCAGCTGCCACAAGTCAATTTTAGGGTCATTGAAGCAGGCTAACGTTCCAGGACTCGGGCTTCGCCTGTAGCGCATTGATTAGGCGCCCGGGAAAGATGCCCAGATAAAGAACCGCTAGAATCGTGATCGCCAGCACAACAGAGATCGCTGCCGGAATGTGCGGCGCGGTCCATCCAGTAGAGCGTTCTCGAAAGAACATCACAATGATCAGGCGCAGATAGTAGTACGCGGAAATCGCAGTATTCAGTACACCTACAATAACGAGACCGTAATAGTGCTGGTCAATGGCAGCACCAAATACCATCACTTTACCTACGAAACCGCCGGTCAACGGCAAACCGAGCAGGCTAAGCAGGAAAAGGGTAAGCGAAAAAGACAGTACTGGCGATTCGAACCCAATACCGTTGTAGTCCTCGACTGACGTTCGTCGATCGCCGCTACGAGCGATTAATTGGACCACCGCAAAGGCGCCGAGATTCATCACAGCATAGGCGAGCAGATAAAAAATAACCGAAGTGATAGCTGCATTGCGTTTTACTGCATCTTCCGCTGCGCCTGCAGCGACGAATCCCACAAGAGCATAGCCCGCGTGAGCTATCGAGGAATACGCGAGCATTCGTTTGACATTGTTCTGAACAATTGCAACGACGTTTCCGACGGTCATCGTGAAGATCGCGAGAACAGTCAACGCACTCACCCAAGCGGTATGAATGTTGGCGCCGATCGAGGAACTTCCTATCGCGACGGCAAAAGGAAAGCCAAACACAAAGACACGAATGAAGGACGCGAATCCGGCGGCCTTAGGTCCCGCTGCCATAAACGCAGTCACGGGAGTAGGCGCACCTTCATATACATCCGGAGTCCAGATGTGGAAAGGCGCGGTTGCGATCTTGAAACCAAATCCAACCATCATCATCGCGGCTCCGGCGAAGAGTAGACCCGGGTACTGCGCTTCGTTGATTCGCCGCGCAATCTCCGCGATGTTAGTCGTACCCGGAGCACCATTCACTGCGGTAGCACCATAGGTCAGCGCAATGCCGTAAAGTAGAAAAGCGGACGAAAACGACCCCAGCACGAAATATTTGAGCGACGACTCGTTTGAACGAACATCGGCGCGTCGAAAGCCCGCCATGACATAAGTGGCGATTGAAAGAATTTCGAGGCCGAGAAATAGAATGACCAGGTCGCCGCCGGCCGCCATTAACATCATTCCGCTAGTCGCAAAAAGGAGAAGCGAGTGGAACTCACCCGCCGGTAATTTTTCACTATCAACCCAGACGACAGAAACGAGGACAGTTAGAAATGAGACAATTAGAAAGACGAGAGTGAACCCAAGGCGCAAGCCATCAAGTACGATCATCCCATTGAATGCATCGGTGGGACCTTGCCACGACGCCCAGAGCCAAAGCGTGTTGATGGCAGCTGCCGCGATTCCTACCAATGAGATCGTCGCCGTTACCCATCGTTGAGGAACACGACTAAACGCGTCAACCATCATGACGACAACGGCGGCCGCGCAAATGATCACTTCTGGTGCGATTAGCGACCAGTTGATATCCGTGAGAAAGGCTTGCGCTATTACGAAATTCATTTCCCGCTTCCCACAATTTGAATCGATGTCGGCCGCATCGTATGCCTTGCGAAAGACCCACCAGGCCGTGTTTCGACCCTTACCCGCACTGCTTCGACACTTGCCTGCGAACGATCGAGAAATACGCGCGGGTACACACCCATAAAGACCATCAGAGCGATTAGCGGCGCCATTAGCGCAAACTCCCGCACATTCAGATCTAACAGACCGTCGTTTTCAGGGTTCGACACTTTGCCAAAGACGACCCGTTGCATCATCCATAGCATGTAAACCGCGGCCCAAATCACACCTGTACCGGCAAGCATCGTTACTATCCACGGGTGCGTGACTGCTGTGGATGTCCAGGTTCCGATCATTATGAAAAACTCGCCGACGAACCCGTTAAGGAATGGCAGTCCAATGGACGACAATGCAGCAATGACGAACAACGTTGAGAACCACGGCATTGGTGTGGCGAGGCCTCCAAATTCGTTAATCAGCCGCGTGTGCCGTCGCTCATAAATGAAACCGACGAAGAGAAACAACGCGCCCGTTGACACTCCGTGGTTCAACATTTGGTATAGCGCGCCCTGCATTCCAAGTTCAGTGAAGGAAAACAGCCCCAACACGACGAACCCCATGTGACTCACAGACGAGTAGGCCACCAACCGTTTGACGTCAGGCTGGACCATCGCCACGAGTGCGCCATATATGATGCCTATCACAGCCAGCGCAATGATCCATGGTGCGAAAGTGCGGGACATCTGCGGAAATAATCCCAGATTGAAGCGCAACAAACCGTACGTACCCATTTTCAACAGAACACCCGCGAGAATCACGGAGCCGGCAGTTGGCGCTTCCGTATGGGCGTCAGGCAACCATGTGTGCAAGGGGAATAGCGGCACCTTGATACAAAAAGCAAAAGCGAATGCAAGGAACAGCCAGTAGGCGCCGCGACCAAGCGCCGCTTCGTTGATCGATTGTACGAGAGTTGGATAGTCGAATGAGTTATAGATGAAGTAGAGCGCAATGATGCCGACGAGCATCAGCAAACTTCCGACGGATGTGTAGATAAAAAACTTTATTGCCGCGTATATGCGTCGCTCGCCTCCCCAAATTCCAATAAGAAAGAACATGGGAACGAGAGAAGCCTCGAAGAACAAATAAAAAACAAGCAGGTCAAGCGATACAAACACGCCAACCATCGCTGATTCGAGGATCAGGAGAAAAACGTAATAGGCGATCTGTCGTTTTTTGACGGATGTCCAACTGGACAAAATCGCAATAGGCATCAAGAGGGTTGTGAGTAATACCAGCCATAAGCTAATGCCATCAATTCCAACGTGATAACGCGTGCCTATCGATCCAATCCAATTTACGTTTTCCTCGAAGTAAAAATTGCTTGCAGCACCAACATTCGAGCCACGCACAAGGAGCAGGGAAAGCACAAAAGTAGCTACTGAGAAGATGAGTGCAATCCATCTATAGTGATCCTCACGGCGACTCGAGACAAAAGTATAGAGCACCGAAAACAATGCGCCCACGAGGGGCAGAAGAATGATGATTGTTAGCAGGTGACGCATTAACTATTGAAACATCCCAAAAGAATGCATGCTGAAATAAACGAAGACACCAATCAGAATCAGAGCGCCAGTGAGAATAATTGCTGCATAGCCACGGACAAATCCTGCCTGTAGCAACCGGCCAAGCCGGCCCGTCTCCGTCACCATATCGCCGATCGAATGCAGAATACCGTCGATAACTCCAACGTCGAAGATCTTCCAAAGCCCTTCACGTGAGCCAGCCTCAATTGGATGAATTATGGTCGCATCGTAAATTTCATCCACGTAGTACTTGTTCTCCAGAATTGTTGGTAATTGCAGCAGCGGCCGCTTCTGAAAGATAAACCATCCCGTCGCGATTCCGGCAAGCGCGATCAACACTGAGACCAGCGCCAGCAATCGCTCCTCATTTAATTCAGCGGCTGAAGTCGCATGTGTTGCTTCCGAGGTAGCAAGCGATTGAATGGGGGACCCGCTATCGACCCCCTGGGGCGGCGGCGACAACAATTCCGGCGCTATCGTCGTTGCCACTTCACTCTGCTGTGCAGTAGGAGTAATGGCCACCACCGGTTCGAGAACGTGTTCAATGTAGTTAATATTACGATCAAAAACGAGCGAACTAATTGCGTAAGGAATGCCGATGAATCCGCCTACCGTCGACAACACAGCCAATATGATCAGGGGTACAGTCATGACCCACGGTGATTCATGCGGTTCGTGAACGGTCGCGTGTTCATTGGGTTGATGTTTCGGACGATCTCCGGCCGAGCGTTGGGTTGCGTAGTGAGGCTTTTCATCTATCGCATAAGCATGTGCATGGGCTTCGCCGGCCTCGCCGCCAGCCTCGAGCGCGCGAAAGCGTTCCGATCCCCAGAAAATCATAACCATCAGTCGGGTCATGTAAACCGCTGTTAGCAGCGCTGTAATTGCGCCGACGCCCCAAACAATTTTTGCTGTCGCCGCGTTAGGCAAGCTAAATAGACCAGCACTCCATGTTTTCCACAAGATTTCGTCTTTTGAGAAAAAGCCTGCAAAGATCGGAATACCTGAGATGGCGAGCCAGCCCGCGGCCATCGTAATAAACGTCAATGGCATGTATTTCTTCAGTCCACCCATGCGCCGCATGTCTTGTTCGTGATGCATGCCCTGAATGACAGATCCAGAACCAAGAAACAGCAGCGCCTTGAAAAATGCGTGAGTGATGACGTGAAAGATTGCAGCAACGAAAGCACCCACACCACACGCCAGGAACATGTAACCGAGTTGCGAAATTGTAGAATAGGCCAGGACTTTCTTGATGTCGTTTTGAGCGAGGCCGACAGTCGCTGCAAATAGCGCTGTCGCTGCGCCTATCACAGCGACAATGAACATTGCAGTTGGAGCATGAGTAAAAATGGCTGAGCAACGCACAATCATGTAGACGCCGGCGGTGACCATGGTGGCCGCGTGAATGAGTGCAGAAACTGGTGTTGGACCAGCCATGGCGTCCGGTAGCCACACGTAAAGCGGTATCTGAGCGCTCTTGCCGGCGGCGCCAATGAACAGGAGTACTGCGACAGAAGTCGCCCCCCCTGCAAAGATTGCTCGCCACGTAAACGGATCGGCACTACCAGCGGCGAATGCCTGGAGTGCGCTCTGGGTCGTTTCAGCCGTGGCAGGATTACTGAAGAAACTAACCGATCCTGTGAGAAGAAACGTAAGCATGATGCCCATCACGAATCCCCAGTCACCAACGCGATTCGTGATGAATGCCTTCTTTGCAGCGTCTCCAGCGTCCTTGCGATCGAGGTAGTATCCGATCAAAAGGTAAGAGCAGAGACCGACTCCTTCCCAGCCGACGAACATCAACACAAAATTGTCGGCAAGCACCAAGGTCAGCATTGCGAACATAAACAAGTTCATGAACGCAAAGAAGCGATAGAAGCCTTTATCTCCATGCATGTAGCCGACAGCGAACACGTGAATCAGGAAACCGACAAAGGTCACGAAAAGGGCGTAGGTGCCACTGAGTCGATCCATTGCAAGTGCGAAATCAGCGCGAAATTTTCCGACTTGCAACCACGTCCAAACGTAATCGAATGTTGGTTGGGATGAGATGAGCGCTCCACTCGAGCGAAATGCAAGATAAAACGCGACCAGCGTGGAAATAGCGACAGAGCCACAGGCGACAACACCAATGAACCGCTCATCTCGCAGCCGTCTTCCGATTAGCCAATTGACGGCTGCGCCTGCGAGTGGCGCAAAGATAATTATGCTGAGCAGGTTTGATTCCACGTTTTGCTTTGTCTTCCGGTCTTTGTCAGTGGTCAGCCGTTAGTTCTTGATGTTGCGTAATAGTTGTTTGATAACCGATAAATGCCAAGCGCGTTCAGATTCAAACAATTGACTACTTACTCTATTGAAACAACCAAACCCGCTTTAGAGTTTCAAGATACTTGCGTCGTCAACATCAAGGGTTTCGCGATTTCGGAAGATCGCGATAATGATTCCCAGGCCCACCGCGGCCTCCGCCGCCGCCACAGTCATGACAATGAAGACGAATAACTGACCCGTGACATCCTGGAAGAAACTCGCAAAAGCCACAAACGTCAGGTTCACCGCGTTAAGCATTAGCTCGATGCACATGAACATCGCGATCACGTTTCGTTTGATCACCACTCCTGCTACACCAATGGTGAATAGAACGGCCGACAACGCCAGGTACCAGGAGAGTTGTGGGATCATATTTATTCCCGAGTTATTCCGTGTTCAATATCGAGTTGCCGCGCCGCCTCAGTTGATGTCTTGGCAGCCACCGCAGTTGTGTCGTCCAACTTCCCGCTTGGATCAATCACATTAAGCGCAAGAACCTGCGCGCCAGGAATCACTCTGGCCGTTGGTGACAACATCATGGTGCGGCGCGCCAAAGTCATTGCCCCAACAATAGCCATCAGCAACAGGATCGAAGTGACTTCAAAGGGAAGCAGGTATTTCGTGAATAATGCCGCGCCGATGTTCGCTGATAACCCCGTGTCCGAAACGCTCGACGTTGGGCCCGGAGTTGTGTAGACGGAAAACAGAATGAATCCAACTTCCGCAATCAACAATGCCGCAAGTCCGATTGTTGTTGGTACAAGAAAGCCAAGTCGGGTACGGCGGCGTTCTTCGGCTTCCACATTGAGAAGCATGATGACAAAAACGACCAGCACCATGATTGCTCCGGCATAAACGATTACCTGGACGGCGGCAATAAAGGGGGCGGCCAACATTACGTACAGACACGCCAGCGAGATGAACACCCCGATTAAAGAGATGGCGCTGTAAAGCGGATTGCGTTGCGCCACAACACCAACTGCGCATCCGATCGCGAGACCGGCAAACAGCATGAAAAGTAGGGCTAGCATTCTCTAAACAGCTTCGCTTCCACGAATCTAAATTATCCCGAGGACCGTCAGCGTCGCAGTAAGAAAAATATTGATTAGCGCAAGCGGCAGCAAAATTTTCCAACCAAAATTCATCAGCTGATCAAATCGGAAACGCGGCAATGTGCCTCGTATCCATATGTAGAGAAACAGAAAGAAGATCACCTTTACGAGAAACCCAATTACGCTTACGAGCGCGAACAGAAAGGTTCCACGGCCAAAGATCTCTTCAGCAAATGGGACATTCCAGCCTCCGAGAAATAACGTCGTTGCGAGCATCGACACGGTGAACATGTTGATGTACTCGGCGAGGAAAAAAAGCGCGAACTTCATCGCGCTATACTCGGTGTGGAATCCTGCGACTAATTCTGTCTCCGCCTCTGGAAGATCAAACGGGACGCGATTCGTTTCCGCGATCGCCGCAATCAGGTAAATCACAAAACCAAGTGGTTGCAGCCAAATCACAAACCAGCCTGCACCATGCCAGCGCGATTGCAGTTCCACGATTCTCTGCAGGTCAAGTGTTCCTGCCTGGAGTATCACGCCAATCAAGGCGAGTCCGAGCGCCAGCTCATATGAAATCATTTGCGCAGACGAACGGAGACCGCCCATCAAACTGTACTTGTTGTTGGACGACCAGCCGGCCAGCGCGATTCCATAAACGCCTATTGAAGTAATGCCAAGTACGTAAAGTAAAGCGACATCGAAGCGCGCTATGACGAGAGGTATGGTCGTTTCGAAGAAAGGAAGTTTTACCTCTGGCCCAAATGGGTAGACGATCATCGTCATCAGCGCAGCCATCGTCGCAATGACAGGCGCGAGGAAATAGACGAATCGCGTCGACTTATCGGGAACGATATCTTCCTTGAGAATGAATTTGAGAAGGTCTGCGAAAGGCTGCAACGAACCACCAAAGCCAACGCGATTCGGGCCTAGTCGCCCCTGGATCAACCCGAGCACGCGACGTTCAGCGAGCACTGTATAAGCAACAATCAGCAACACGACGACGAACGCAACCGTGATCGCGACGAACTTCAGGACGATGTCTAAGATGGCAGCCCAATCCATTCGGTTATTGTCGATTTGAATTCATCTGGCGAATTCGAAGTTCCTGCTTACCAAGACAGAATACAAATCGGATAATCTCAATCATCAATCACCAATTCTCGTCAGTCTCCCGCGACAGGCACTTCATGCTGTAGATTCGCGTCAACAGTGATTTGATATAAGGGCGACACGCGGGTTGTTTCCGGTCGTGGATTACCTGACGCAAGCAGGTGAAACTGGGGCACCTTATCAGTCAGAGTTCCGATGTGGAACAATTCATGTCCTACATCCGGCGTGCTGAATAACTTTTCGCCACTGTCTGAGAGTTGCTCAGCGTGCTCCCTCAAGATCGCGAGGTGTGATGACACATCGCGGTTTGCAACGAGTTTGTGTTTTGCTTGTACTGGACGCGACTCGTCTTTCAGCAGCGGATATCGCAGACCAGCGTAAGCAGGGATTCGATCGGCCATCTCACGAAAGACGGCAGTAACCGACGACTGAAACCCGAAGTCCATGCCAAGTTCCCTCGCAAGTTCAGCCGTAATGATCCAATCAGCTTTCGCCTGATGAACCGGAGGAATACTTTGCCTCACACGTTGTATCAGTCCGTCATTGTTAGTAAACGTGCCTTCCACTTCAGCAAATGAAGCAGCGGGCAACACCACATCAGCGAATTTCGTTGTTTCAGTGTCAAACAGTTCCTGAACCACAAGGAAACTCAACCTGGCCAAAGCGTCCTCGCGGCCCGTCAAGTGTTTCGGTAGAAAACTGCCTGCGATATAGATCGACTTGATTGACATTCCGGCAGCGTCGAGCATCTGCTCAGCCGACATCGCGCCTTCCATGAGTCCCACATCGTGCGCACCAAAGCTGTTGTTGTATAGCGGGAGCGGATGAAGTAGTACTCGTCGACCTTCAGCTGAAAATAGGGCAGGGAATTGAGCAAAGACCGCTTGCGCTTCCGCGTTGAGTTCGCCACCAAACATCATCACGACGTCACCAGTCGTTGTTGAGATGAGTTGGCGCACGCTCTCGATTTCCCCAGGTTGAACGCCGGCTTTGCTTGCGCTCATCTGCTGCTGCCGAGCGTCAGCTAAAGCAAGCACGACAGCGTTTTCGGTACCAGGTCTGATGTGCACGAACTGTACTGACTGCTCCCGCAACCTAATGGGAACAGAATTGATTATCACTACTTTCGCGCCGCCGTTGCGTGCCGCCTGACGGATCTGCTTTCCTGTCAGTGGCTGTAGTTCCTCGGGCTCGCCCCCAATCAAAATAATTGTTTTGGCGTGGCGGATATCGTGGTGAGTCGCCAGCGGTCCGCCAAGGTTAGCGAAGAATGGCTGTAGGCTAAACGCATCGGTCGCGGTGTAGTTGTGAGTGCCAACCAACTCCGTCGCAAATTTGTGCAAGACGTACAGTGCTTCATTCGTTATTCGCGGGCTGCCCACGATCCCGATGGAATCGCGTCCATGTTCGTTAGCAATTGCGTCCAGCTTTTCAGCGACATAACGAATCGCTTCATCCCACGTTGCTGGTATAAGCTTGCCACCTTTTCTGTAGCGAATACGAGGCGTGCGTAATCGTTCTTCGTGATTTACGAAAGGATGCCCGAACCGGCCCTTGATACAAAGAAACTCACCGTTGATTCCGTTCACGTAACGATCGCGAGCTACTACTCGCATTAACTCCCCACCGCGCGAACCTAAAGACATCTGACAGCCGTCTGAACAGAAGCTGCATGTAGAGATTGTCTGGGCCAATTCCCAGGGACGCGTTTGGTGTCGATAAGTCGCATCCAGCAAAGTACCGGTAGGGCATACTTCAATACAGTTGCCACATTGCGAACAATCGAGCCATCCAAGATACGTGCCGATCACAGTATTTGCGCCACGCCCGCCCGCCTCAATTGCTTCTTCGCCCATCCATTCATCGCAAACCCGAGTGCAACGCTTGCAAAGAATGCACCGTTGCGGGTCGTTTGCAACCATCGGTGAGAGATACCGCTCCGGTTGATAGTTCTTGCTCTCGGTAAACCGTTCTTCGAGACCGCCCCAATCGAACGCCATCTCCTGCAGTTCGCATTCGCCACCGCGATCGCAAACCGGGCAATCGAGCGGGTGATTGGCAAGCAGGAACTCCGTCATGCCGCGTTGTGCCTTTTCGATCTCTTCGCTCTCGGTCGTCACACCCATTCCGTCAGTACAGGTTATGGTGCAGGAAGTCTGGAGCTTCGGCATCTTGTCAATTCGCACGAGGCACATGCGGCAAGAAGCCTGCAGTGTGAGATCGGAGTAGTAGCAGAACGATGGGATATCGAAACCTTTTTCGCGGCACACGTCTATCAACCGCGCGCCCTTGGCTACCTGAAAGGACTTACCGTTGATCGTGACATTGATTAACTCGGTTGACATGTTTATTGTGGCGGCCGCGAACCTCCGTTCGAACCCTCACCATTGGTTGACAGCCGGCGTTTAAAATCTTCCGGAAATCTTTTTATAGCTGATTGAATCGGCCACGCCGCTGCGTCGCCCAGTGGACAAAACGATTTACCTTCGATGTTATCGCATATATCGAGCATGAGCTGGGCGTCGCCGGGACGTCCGCCACCGCGCGCAATTCTGTCGAACACTTTCACAAGCCAATCTGTGCCTTCGCGGCAAGGTGTACACCAACCGCACGACTCGTGTTTGTAAAAGTCAGTCAGGTTCTTCGTCGACTCAAACACATCCACGGTTTGGTCCATCACGATGAATCCACCCGAACCTACTGAGGATCCGGCGGCAACCAATCCCTCGTAATCCATCCGCACGTCTTTACCGAGAATTTGATCAGCCCGCATGATGTAGACTGACGAGCCACCTGGAATCACGGCCTTGAGCTGTTGCCCATTCAGAATGCCCTGACAATCTTCCATAATGAACTTTTCCATGTCGTCGTAGCCCATAGGCAACTCATAAACCCCTGGCCGGTTGACATGGCCGGACACGGACCAAAGTTTGGTCCCTCCACTCTTTTCAGTTCCCAGTTTTTGATAGGCTTCGCCACCCATCTTGATAACGTCAGGCACTGCCGTCAGCGTCTCCACGTTGTTCACAACGGTCGGTGACGCGTACAAACCAGAAACCGCAGGAAAGGGAGGTTTCATTCGAGGATGCCCACGCAGCCCCTCGAGCGAACTAAGCAAAGCAGTCTCTTCGCCACAAATGTAGGCCCCTGCCCCTGTGTGCGTATAAACCTCACAACTAAATTCAGTTCCGAGAATGCGACTGCCAATCAACCCGGCGTCTCGCGCTTCTTGAATCGCCTGGTCCATGATGTCGATCAGGTAACGATATTCGCCGCGAGTGTAGATGTAGCTCGATTTTGAAGTTAATGCATAGGCGGCGATCAAAATGCCCTCGAGAAGCATGTGTGGATCCCGCTCCATCAGATACCGGTCCTTAAAAGTACCGGGTTCTGATTCGTCTGCATTACAAACAACATACTTCGGCTTGGGAGAATCTTTCGGAACGAAACTCCACTTCATTCCGGTTGGAAAACCGGCGCCGCCGCGGCCACGTAAAGCAGATTTCTTTAGTTCATTGATCACGTCGTCAGGCGACATCGACGTGAGGACCTTTTTCAATGCCTCGTAACCGCCGTGCGCTCGGTAGACGTCAATCGAACGCGAGTTCTCGAGATGCACTCGCGCGAGCTGAAGTGGTTCACATGCGATGGCGCCTATAAACATGAGTTAGGGTAACGAGTCCAGAATCTGGTCGACCTTTACGGGTGTCAGGTCTTCGTGGTAATCGAAGTTGATTTGGAACATTGGTGCAGTACCACACGAGCCGAGACATTCCACTTCTGAAAGAGTGAACCGCCCGTCAGATGTTGTCTCCCCTGGTTTAATGCCGAGCTTTTGGGAGCATTGTTCCGTGATCTTTTCTGCACCTCGTATCTTGCACGGCAACGTTCGGCAAATCTGGATGTGGTACTTGCCAACCGGAGTGGTATGAATCATTGAGTAGAAAGTTGCCACTTCCCAAATGTCAGTGATTCGCAAACCAAGCCGCTTTGCAAGGTATGCAACCCCGGCAGGATCCAAATAACCACGCTCGCGCTGAATAATAAACATAAGCGGCAAAATGGCTGATCGCTTGACCGGATACTTTGCCAGGTGCCAATCGATCTCCGCTTCAACTTCGTCAGAGAAACTCGCCATTGCGCCGCCAATATCAACTGGCTGAGACAGGGCACCGATTTGTATTAGATTAAAACTCATACGACTCTTAAATTTTGGTTACTTATCTCATTGCCCGAGGTCAGGTTGTCTGCGGCGGCGGTCCACGATCAGTTGCCTTTTGCCCAACAGCGAAGAAGCAATTATCGCATCACAAATTACGCATACCACTGACAACCGCTCACGCCGACAAAAACAATTCCCTAACGATCAATTTCCCCCAAAACGATATCAAGTGAACCAATTATCGCTACTACATCGGCCACCATCTCTCCTTCAGCCATATGCGGAAGCGCCGAGAGGTTGACGAAGCTTGGCCCACGAAAATGAACGCGCGCCGGCTTTGCACCCCCATCGGACTTCATGTACACGCCAAGCTCGCCTTTTGAAGCCTCAATTGGATAGTAGACCTCGCCGGCCGGAACATCGAATCCTTCCGCAACGATCAGGAAGTGATGAATCAACGCGTCCATATGTGTCTTCATCGCTTCGCGGTCAGGAAGTACTACCTTCGGTGCGTCAGCCTTAACAGGTCCCGGTCGCAATCGGCCAAGCGCCTGGGCGGCAATCTTGTGTGACTCTTTCATCTCGCGCATACGGACCATGTATCTGGCCCAGACGTCACCGTCCGGTTCAGTTGGTATTTCGAAGTCGTACTGCTCGTATCCGCTATAGGGATTCGCCCGTCGAATATCGATATTTATCCCACTGCCGCGCAGGCATGGGCCAGACAGTCCCCAATCGATAGCGTCCTCTGCAGAGATACGTCCGATTCCTTGGGTACGTTTTTGAAAAATTCTGTTACCGGTTAGCAGTTTGTGAAACTGATTGAGCGATGGCGGAAAATCATTCAAGAACTGCTGTACCCGTCGTTCGAAGCCAGACGGCAAGTCCATCATCAGTCCGCCGATACGGAAATAGGAAGGCGTCAACCGTCCTCCCGAAGCCGCTTCAATCAAATTCAAAATCTTTTCTCGTTCGCGGAAACAATAAAAGAAGACCGTCATTGCGCCGAGGTCGAGGGCGTGTGTCCCAAGCCATACAAGGTGCGACGCGATGCGTTGCAACTCACACATCAACACACGAATCGTTTGGGCGCGTTCAGGAAGCTCCAAAGCAAGCAACTTTTCAGCGGCCAGTACATAGGCAAGGTTGTTGCCGAGCGGATTCAGATAATCCATCCGGTCCGTGATGACGATGCCTTGCTGATACTTTTTGTATTCAAAGAGCTTTTCCATCCCCGTGTGGAGATAACCGATATCGGGGGTCACCTTAACGACCATTTCGCCATCGAGCACCAACTCGAGTCGCAGTACGCCGTGTGTCGACGGGTGCTGTGGACCCATCGAAATCGTCATCTGCGTGTCAAGCGGACGATCTACTATTTCGAACTGTGATGGAAAAGAAGTCATGTTATTTCTGATGGGGGATTGAGACGCTCATGTCCTGGTGGAAATCCTCAAATTCCAAACATCAATCGCCAGTCAAGATCAATCATCAATCACTTCAGGCTGTACGGCTCATAACCACGCAATGGAAAATCTTTTCTAAGGGCATAACCCTGCCAGTCTTCCGGCAACAGAATGCGCCGCAGATCGGGATGGCCGTCGAAGATGACACCGAACAGATCGAATGTTTCTCGCTCATGCCAGTTGGCAGTCCGCCAAACCGTGACGACACTCGGCACGTGAGCGTCTTCCTCATTAAGTAACACTTTGAGTCGCAGTCGTCGAAAGTGCTTAGTAGAGAACAGGTGATAATTCACCTCGAACCGCGGCTCCTCTTCCACCCCACGATCTGCCCCGCAGATATCAGCCAGAAAGTCGAACTGAAATTCCATCTTCATAGCGGAACAAGCTTCGATAATCTTTTCACGTGGAACGATGATCGTAATTTCGCCATACGCCTCGACTCTTTCGGACACACAGTCAGCATGCGCATGCTCGAACGCCGCCACCATCTGTGACGGCGCTGCTTGCGGTTCTGAAATTGGTTCTGGATTGGAAGACTGCTCGGGATGTTCTGGACCTTGTTCCATCCTTTGTTGATACTCACTCTCTAGGAAGACCGTCGCCGTTCATGTCTGGAGGCAATGGTGTATGGGCGAGCTTCCGGAAGCGTGTTTTCTAGAGCGGTGGAACCGTCGGTCACGGGGAGCGTACCAGGGACCACTGCTTCGCGGGCTTCGACTTCGAGCACGTCCTTGCGATCGCGCGCGCTCTCTTTCATCACCTTATCCTGAAGCATCATCACTGCATGAATTAACATCTCCGGGCGCGGAGGACAACCGGGAATGTAAACGTCGACGGGAACTATCTTGTCTACCCCTTGAACAATCGCATAGTTATCAAAGACGCCACCCGAAGTCGCACACGCGCCCATGGATATCACCCACTTGGGTTCCGGCATTTGATCGTAGATGCGTCTCAATACCGGCCCCATTTTTCGTGAGACTCGGCCCGAAACGATCATCACGTCCGCCTGTCGCGGGCTCGCGCGAAACACCTCAGAACCGAACCGCGCCAGATCATTACGTGACGCTGTAGCGTTCATCATTTCTATTGCACAACATGCCAACCCAAACGTCGCCGGCCACAGGGAGGATTTGCGGGCCCAATTGATCAAAGAATCCAGACGTGTAGTCAGCACCTCAGGCAAGGCGTCAGCGATAATATTTTCCAGTCCCATACTGCTAACCTCAGGCTGCGGTCTTCCTCTCGCGCGCCCGCTTGTCTTCGATATCGTGCAACAACCGCGACTCAGCCTCCGCCTCTCGACGAGAGCTTTCACTCCAGTCAAACGCGCCTTTTTTGATCACGTAAATATACCCAACCAGCAACAAACCTATGAACAACATCATCTCCGCGTAGACGAAAGTACGTAGACCCTGGGCGGCCAGCGTTTTGAAGACAACTGCCCAGGGCACGAGAAAAATTACTTCTATGTCGAACAGAATAAAAATCATCGCAATCAAATAAAACTTGACCGAGAACCGCTCACGCGCCGAGCCTACGGGGTCTTTGCCACACTCGTAGGGCATCAGCTTTGTGCGTGTCCGGTTCCTTTGTCCGACGAATTGAGAGAGTATGATGTTGCCGATCGCGAACCCCGCGGCAACAATGAACATCAAGAGGATCGGCAAATAGTCGTAAAGACGAAACCGCATCTCAGGCACAAACCTTCAGCAACACAAACAAATCATTCTCCGGAATGATAAATGGGCGTGCCACCCGTTATTCTAGATTGAGAATCATTGTACAAGCCGATGCTAGTCGAACTGATATATAGTGTCAAGCAAGGCTAAATGGCGGTGATCGCGTAAAAAATTTGATAATTGACCGTGAAAAAATGCTTGTGTTAACTTTGAAAACCTCACGTGTTGCAGACGCTCTTCTTCGATTTCGACGTGTAGATTTTGATATAAGTGATAACTGGATATAACACCGACGTAGAGCATGATGGCGTCGTCTATCATGTACAGACTGAAGACAAGGGACTCGACACTCCGATTATCCTTTCGCTCGTTTATGCCGGTGGGGCCATCCTTGCCAGCAAGCGATCGCCGTATAAAGACCTCATTGCGGCCGGATTTAGCGATGCCATACTTGCAGAGCGACTCAAACGACAACATCGTCTGATTTGTGCTGCTATCTATTCAGGTCGTATTAACGAACTGAAAAAGATGGGGGCGCGTGATCCCGAGGCTGCCGAGCGGGAGTCGCACCACGAACCGCCACGATCCCCCGTGGAAGAACCCGCGCCGGTTGTTAAAGAAGAACAGCAAGAAGTACTACAGCCTCGTCCAACTTTGGAGCCTCCGCCATCGGCTATACAAGGCGCGCAATCCGTTCAAGAAGCGCACCCGCCCGAGATCCCCGAGCCTTCTAGCGTGTCAGCTACGTCAGGGCAGCCTACAGCAGAGGCAACAGGCGGAGTGGATGAAACTCGAGGATTAGCGCAGGGAATAGTAATCATGTTGGATGATGAAGCGGAATTTCAGGCTGGACAAGCTCGCACCTTAGCGGTCAGGGTTATCGATCGGTCCGGCGTTCAAGAAAAACCGCTCGGCAGTGTACCCGTCTCAATCAAAATACTTGGCACAACTTTTCGCCCTTTGATCTATTCCCTGAAGACGCAAGATGATGGTGTGGCGACGGTAGCTACCGAAATTCCGCGTTTCACGTCTGGTCGCGCGGCAGTTCTGGTCCGTGCGGTCGTAGAAGGACATGCGGCTGAGGTTCGTCGTGTAATTCATCCCATCGAGTGAGGAACCTTTGTGGATTGTAATCAACGGTGAACGCCGCCAGTTTTTTGACGGGCTCTCCTTGTCGAAGTTGATCGAACAGCTCCAGTTGCCGGCATCGCGCATCGCGGTAGAATTGAACGGGGAAGTTGTGCGTAGAATCAACTGGCCAGCAACTAGTTTGCAGAACGACGATCGAATAGAGATCGTGCACTTTGTCGGTGGGGGCGTTTTTTAAGTAGTACGGAGAATAGAAGTGATGTCATCCGCAAGCATTGCAAAGGAAACTGAAGATCGTCTCGTTATCGGAAACTTGACGCTTCAATCTAGATTGATCATCGGAACCGGAAAGTATCGCAATTACGATGAGATGCGCGAAGCACATGTGGCGTCGGGCGCCGAACTTGTAACTGTCGCTGTCCGTCGTGTGCCGCTCGATCGCAGCAGTGAATCATTTTTGGATTATTTGGATTCCACGTTGCGCATACTGCCCAACACCGCCGGTTGTTACAGCGCCGAGGAGGCCATCAGAACAGCACGGCTCGCGCGTGAGGCCTTGCAAACCGATCTCTTGAAACTTGAGGTGATTGGCGATCAGACAACCCTGTTTCCTGACAACGAGCAGACGCTTGAAGCTGCCAGGATCCTCGTTAAAGAAGGTTTCATCGTTCTACCTTACTTCACCGACGATTTGATTATGGCTAAGAAATTGTTGGACGTTGGTTGTCCGGGAATCATGCCTCTTGCAGCCCCGATTGGTTCCGGTCTGGGTGTTCAGAATCCGGCAAATCTCCGCATTATGCGAGAGCAGCTGCCAAACGCGACAATAGTTGTTGATGCGGGAGTAGGTACAGCTAGCGACGCTGCAATTGCGATGGAACTTGGCGCGGATGCTGTGTTGATGAACACTGCAATCGCTGAGGCCCAGCAACCGGCGAAAATGGCGGAAGCCATGAAGCTCGCGATCAAAGCAGGAAGGCTTGCGTACCTTGCAGGTCGCATGACCCGTCGGCTATATGCCAGCGCCTCGAGCCCGGTTGAAGGTTTAATACGCTGACTCAGTCTTTTTTGCGACGACGATCAGCCAGAACAAACCGGATCATGTTGTAACTAATGGATTCCGGGAGACGCTCTCTAAGCGGCTTCAGTCGTTCAACCTCTTCCTCTCCGATAGCTTGTCGGATTACCACCTGATCTGATTCGGAAACCAATTTTGCGATGTCGACTGAAAGTCCCGAACGGAGGCACTCAAGCAAATGCTGTTCGATCGTGTGGCACATCAACTGACGACTCTGGGCAATCTCGTTAACAGACAAGCCATCGTTATACAACCGATATGTTGTTACTGCCGAACTTGTCGCCGGTCCTTCAATTGAATGGTCCAATACATTGGCCCGCGCGTTTGGCCCGGGTTGCGGCAGCTTAAGTTTTATCGTTTCCTGTTCTCGCATGACGCGATCTCCAAATGCAGTCAGAGAAACAGTGGGATACTCACCTTTCGTCACGACCAGACAACCAATTTCTATCAGCCGTTCTATATAGAGGTCGACATCAGCCTGAGTCATATCTCTCAGCAGGCCATAGGTGGAGAGCGTGTTTAGTCTTGCTTGCAATATGTTTTTTGCTGCAGACCCGCGGAGCGTTGCGGCGAGCATCTTCTTTCCGTACCTGCCTTTCATGCGAGCGGCGCAGGCAAGTATTTTTCGGATACGTAGCGTTTCGTCCGCACTTAAAGTTCGAGGAGCGGTACCAACGTCATCTTTGGCACCACTAATTGGTTTATGCGCTGCGGCAAGTGGAGGGATTGGCTTGCAATTGCCGCAGGAACCACATTGTTTCAGATGATGGTGATCACCGAAATAATCGAGAATGTAGGCTCTGTAGCACTGATCGGAATAACAAAATTCAATCATCTCTCTCAGCTTCCGCCGCTCGAGATCAGCTCTTCGGTTTACATCCTGAGCAGTGATCCGCAGTTGCTTCGAAGGTACACGATCGAGCATTACGATATCTCGAATCGCTCGATGCTGGTGGCGCTCGATGGTTGCGCCATTGCCGCCACGAACGCCTATAGTACGTTTGATGTGCCCTGCCCGTTCGAGCATATAAACCGCTGATTGCACTGCCATCTCATTGCGAACGCCGGAAAGCCGCGCGACCTCGGCGCTGGCCAGGTGAATGGTCTCAAGCTTTGTCGACAGTAGTGCGTCATAAACGTCACGGATAACTTCGAGGCCCGGGTAAGACCCTTCAATAAAGAAGTCGTGCGTATTCTTATCTGCATAATTGAACAGCAAGGAGCATGATGCCGGCAGTCCGTCGCGACCCGCGCGACCGATCTCCTGATAATAAGCTTCGATGGAGCCCGGCATCTGATAATGTGCGACGAAACGGATGTCGGGTTTGTCGATACCCATACCGAAAGCGTTCGTTGCGACAATCATCTGGGCGCGACCAGACATGAACTCTTCCTGCGCCTGTATTCTGATTGCGTCTCGCATTCCCGCGTGGTAAGCCACCACTGTCAGGCCCAATCCACAGAGATCCGCTGATACTTCGTCGACAGCTTTACGAGTAGCTGTGTAAACGATTCCCGAGCCGTTGTGCGCGCGAGCGAGAGCTTTGATGGCGGCAATCTTTTCTCGTTGTCGTTCCGTATGTACGACTTCTATAGCAAGGTTCGGTCGATCAAACCCGCTTACGAAGATCTGTGGCTGGTTGATACCGAGTTGCTGAATGATGTCGTTTCGGACGTAAGGCGTAGCAGTTGCGGTCAGCGCCAGCGTTTGAACATCTCCAAGGAAATGGATGACGTGCTTCAGTCGTAAATAATCTGGACGGAAGTCATGACCCCAGGTGGAAATGCAGTGAGCTTCGTCGACGGCAAACAGTGAAATCGTGACTGCCTTCAACGCCTCCAGGAAACGACTACTGCGAAACCTTTCAGGAGCTACATAAACCAACTTAAATTCACCACGACGCAAAGCGGCAATGCGAGCGTGTTGTTCTCGTTCGTCAATCGAACTGTTGATGAAAGTAGCGGCCAGACCTCGCGCGTGTAGGGCGTCGACTTGATCTTTCATCAAAGCGATCAGCGGAGAGACCACGACCGTTGCACCTGGCGACATCAATGCAGGCAGTTGATAACACAACGACTTGCCGCTTCCAGTGGGCATTACAACGAGAGCGTCTTTGCCGGCCAGAATCGCCGCGATTACATCGCTCTGTCCCGCGCGAAAGTCATTGAAGCCAAAGTGTTCATATAATGCGGCAGCCGCATTCTGGATGGAGAGAACCTGTGTCACGCCTTAATGCTAGTACTTGTCCTGACCCAATAGTCAAATAATATTCTTCTGATACCACAGATCAAAGAGGATCATCCAAAGCTCTTGCCGGCTTGTTGTAATACCAGGCGAACAGACATTCGGCAACACTGAACTGTTTCTTGGGACCGGCGGACCTACCGCAAAGTCTGACGCATTGTTTTGCGTGTCGCTGCAGCCATTGCCGGCGCGAATTATTGCAGTTGAATTTCCTGGGGCCGGTGCTCGCGCGATGCCACGGAAGCAACTTGCGTTCGTGCCGTAGCCGACAAAATCCACGATATCCCCACTTACTGGACATGAGCCGGCGAGTGCTGTCGAGGTTCGCACGAGCGCGACTTTACCAGCAGTTGCTGCCATCCCGATAGTTCCGATTGCGTCTGCCGCGGGTAGGGCTACACCGTTTGAACCACTCGACGCTTGCTGGATCAGGCAGTGCTGGCCTGGCACAAGCGATAGTTGAGGTAAGGCGGTGACGGCCCAGGTTGATCCTGAGGCGCTTGAGTATTGTACGGACCACCCTGCCAGATTCACTGTGGTTGTTCCGCTGTTAAAAAGTTCGATGAAATCGTTACGCAGCGGAGCAGCAGAATTCCCGCCGCCGCCATACAACTGGCTGATCACGATCCTTTCACGCAGGAAAGGCGACGGCGTCGGAGTTGGAGTTGCTGTAGGAAGCGGCGTGGGTGTCACCGAAGGCTATGGTGATGGCGAAGGTGCCGGGCCAGGCGTCGGTGGGCTGGAAAGATTTTGTGGATCACTCGGGGTCAGCAATCG
>JBHEMC010000077.1:0-22007 GCA_046262775.1 Pyrinomonadaceae bacterium
AACCCCTTCCTGACCTGCGAATTTGTGTGAGTTCATTCATAACAGGTAAAGGTGGAGGGCGGTGCAAGTTGAAGCGGGGTCGCGCTGCGGCTTGACTCTTTCTGACCTGCGAATTTTGGGCTAGTCGAATTATTATCGATGACCCTTATGTCTGCCGCGGATGGCCTTGTCCGTCTGTTTCCTTAAAGCAGGCCGCGTTCTTTGATACGTAGATACGTTTCCAACAATGCGGGCGCCAGACTCGCCGCAGTTACATCCAGCGCAAGCCCCCCCTGCGATTCCACCAACCGCAACGCAGCCTCGCGATGGTAAATGATCTCTTCGGCGACTGATTGCGTAAACAGATCTTTAACCGACCGCGGACTTTCTCGTACAACTGCCTTTAGATCTCGATCCGCAATCGTCACGACTAGCGGCAGATGACGCGGCCGCAACAGTTTGAGAGACGTCAGGAGTTCCTTCGAACCTTCTTCGTCGACGAGGTCTGTCAATAGCACGACTAACGAACGGCGTTTGCTGTTCGCTGCAATGAACTCGAACGCACGCGCGTATGACGGTTCGATCATCTCAGGCTCTAATGCATGCAAAGCTTCCAATGCGGCATCGAGATGATCTCGACCCCGGCTTGGCGGCAGAAAAGCTTTGATGCTCCGGCCGAACACGACCATACCCGCATTGTCTCCGGCACGGGCTGCCGCTGACATTAGCGCCAACGCCGCATGGACCGCTGAATCCAACTTTGTTTCGCGCTCAATTCGTGCGGTCATTAAACGACCTGCATCGAGTGCTATCAAGATCGTCTGATCGCGTTCGATCTGGTACTGGCGAGTTGTCAGTTTTCCGCGCCGTGCAGTAGCGGTCCACGAGATGTGACGCAACTCATCTCCGCGCACGTAATCGCGCAGTGACTCGAATTCTCTACCTTCCCCGCGCCAGGACGTTCTACGATGAGCAGACACAAGCGACCGCGCACCCAGTGCCTTCAGTTCCGCTTCGCGCGCGCGCCGCATGTTTGGGTAGACCTTTACTGTTTGAGATACGCCGATTTTCTCTTCACACCAAACGAGACCCAGACGCGATACGAACCTGACGGCACTTTGGCCAAAGTCAAACCGACCACGTCTTGGCGCCATTAGCGAATAAATCAAAGTAGCCTCGCTATGCGCATCAACTCGCAACCGTGCGTCTCGCACCCCACGTAAGACCATCTGCGGAGGAAATTCATCTTTAATCATGAGCACGACCGCTCGCCTACTGTTGTTAACGATATGAACGCGAACATCTGTTTCCCCGCCAACTGCAAAGCGCCCGTTGAAGTCTCTTGTTACGACAAAACTTGACGGCAGGCGACTGCGACGAGAATCTACAATAGCGATGACGATCAATAGCGCATCATAAGCAAATGCGAACCAACGCAACCTTGGATAGGTCCAGGAAAGGAAAAGTGGAAGCAGTGCAATGGCGAGAAGAAGATAGAACAGCTTTGTGAAAACAAAACGCACCGCCGGATTTTAGATGAGCGACGGCAGAATGTCAGCCTCGCCGTAATCAAGGTGGCTTCAGTTCTGTTTGTTGGCAGCCATGTATTCTTTCAATTTTGCGCAACGATCATCTTGGGACTTCAGTTGATTTCAGAATGTCGCCGACTACAGCATCTGAAGTAGCACCGTCCAATTCTGCTTCCGCGCGCAACGTCAATCGATGTCGTAAAACAGGTAATGCTACGTCACGAACATCGTCAGGACTTGTAAACTCACGACCGCGAATCACGGCAAGTGCTTTCGAACACAACAACAGCGCCACCGAAGCACGCGGGCTTGCACCATAGTGAATGAATGGATGTGAACGTGTTCGCCGAACAATGTCTACCGCATAATGCTGTACACCAGGTTCCATGCGCGCTTTACTCACTGCCGCACGACAGCGGATCATTGCATCAGCGTCAGCGAGCGTTTCAATCCCGACCTCTTCAAGACGTTTCGAGTTGAAGCCCGCATTCCACCTGGCAACGATTTCACGTTCGTGCTCCTCACCCGGATAATCCAGAAAAATCTTCAATAAGAAACGATCGAGCTGAGCTTCCGGCAACGGATAGGTACCTTCGTATTCGATAGGGTTCTCTGTTGCAAGTACAGTGAAAATAGTGGGTAGGACGTAACGTTCGCCATCGATTGTTACCTGCCGCTCTTCCATCGCTTCTAATAACGCAGCCTGCGTCTTTGGAGGCGTGCGATTGATTTCGTCGGCGAGAAGTATGTCCGTAAAGATCGGACCGCGGCGAAGATTGAATGCTGACGTGGCAATGTTGAATACGTTCGTGCCGGTAATATCTGACGGCATCAAATCAGGGGTGAATTGAATGCGGCTAAAGGACGCGTTAATTATACGTGCAAAAGTTTTGACCGTCAGGGTCTTGGCAGTACCAGGCACTCCTTCGATCAGTGCGTGTCCTTCGGCTAGTACTGCGATGAGGATCTGTTCGATCGGTATTTCTTGCCCAACTATCACTTTTGCTAGTTCAGTCCGAATGTGTGTGACCGTGGAGGAAACGTATTCATTTGTCATATGTAATTAGTCATTGGTCATTTTCTAAAACATCCGCCGCAGATTCCGAAGATCTCGTGAATTGAACTTGGCTGATCTATTGTTTACCTGTGTTCATCGCGCTCATATATTCTCTGCTGCTTGTCGCACGTCACGCGAGCGCATTCCCAAGCCGAGAGTTCGTTCCAAACTGCGTAATGCGGTAACCAGTTCTATAGCGGTCCGCCAATTAGTAGGAGCGCCGTTGATTGTTTCTTCACATTGCCGCATCAGCTTCTCCAACTGCTCCTCATTGACGCTCGAGCGTAAGGCAACACGCTGAGCAATCTCAGCGCGGGAACTGTTGTAATCCAAACCGCCGTAACGCGCCAGCACACGACGACTGCGCGAATAGATATTCTCCAGTGCGAGATCAAACGCTCTGGATCTCTCCTGCAACTCAGCCATCGACGCGACAAATTCCAACGTCGAACGACGATCTACTTGTGGCAACGGAAGCGGTCGAGCGAACCGACGTGATGCCGTCCAGATAATCACGAGCACGAGCAAAGCAATCTGCACCGCAATGGGAATTACAGGGGTACCGGCAAAGTAACTCGCAAATGCATTTTGTGTTGCGCCCCTGCCTTGATGATATTCGTCAAAAGCGATCAGTCCATCATTGCTCGTCATCGTGTTGATTGCGACCTGCAAATTGTCTTTCAGGCTGATGCCGCCATTTGAAATCAAGTACGGATCTGTAATGACAACGATTCGACCCGCGCCATGTGGGTAATCCACGATCACTGCGCCATCGGCGTCACCGACGTGAACCACCGGGGCTGGCGAGCCGTTGCGCATCGAGGGTGGGATGTTTGGGTGCTGGCGGTTTTCCTCAGCTGCGTCAGATTGATTAGCGGTTTCCTGCTTTTGCGCTTTTATAAGCAGGCGTGAAGCAAACCGGGACGGCATTACTGACTGAACCGAAGCAGTGTAAGTTGTTAATTGCTGCGGTCGCACCGCAGTAACATTTTCGGTCATATCTTTCGGATTTGCTGGATCAACTGAGAATCCGGGGACATTAGAAACGATGGGCTGAACCCGCCAATCTTCAGATGGCGGCAATAGTGATTTTTGAGGCGAGCGGTCAACCAATACAAGTCGACCGCCGCGTTCGACCCAACGCAAAGTACTTTTAGCTTCGTCATCTGTAAACGGAAGTTGCGTCGATCCTACGACGACAAATGTCTGGACCTGCTTTCCTTCGTCAGACAGCAATTTTTCCGGAATCTTGCGCCAGCGTATAACCTTATAGCCCGACTCGCTCAATAATTCGTACAGGGCACGCATGCCAGTTGGTCCAGCATGATATGTCGATCGAATAGGAGCCATTTCGGAGTCGCGTGGTTTTTCCTCGGTTGCACGACTTGCGGTATTAATGACAACCAGGATGCCTACTACGGCAATGATCGTGAGTGTGATCGCGATACGTTGTCGCATGTCGTCTACCTGCTTTGCTGTAACGCCGAACGGTAGCCCGTTCGAAACTCCTGCCAATCAGTCTGGGTTGGTGAAGCAAAGCCATACCAGTGACGTTCAAAGCTCTCAGTAAGTCGTAAGACGCTGGAGTGTAAGGCCGGTGATTTGCCGAGAGACCACAAATAATCGCGGTTGGTTTTATAATGCGCGAGACTGATTATTTTCCGGTCTCCAAGCTCGACTAGTAACGCGATGTAAGCTTTGCGAATCGCTGATCTTAAATCGCCGGCGCGCGCAAGCGCTTCCGCCTCCGACAGAAGATCTCGAGCAGATTCTTCCGGTTCCAATCGTTCTCCCAAAACGATTCGCGCTTCTAACTTCGTACTGGATTTCTTTTTCCGTTCGCGCATCAGTCGCGGCGCAAACATCCTAATCACGTATGCTATGACTGCCAAGGCCAAACCGATGACCAGCCACTGCGCTATTGCACTTAGTACGTTCGCACGACCAGCTGACATCGGTGCGCGCTTTGGCAATAGCTTCAACAGCCAGCGCACGAAATTTTCAAGTAAGCGGACCAGCGCACTGCTCTCTTGTAATTTTTGTCCATATTCAGGGCGACTCAAGATGCCTGCCAGTTTTTCGCTTGCCTGTGCAGGACTCATGTCTGCTCGTTGTGCGTTAATCAGTTCATTGACTCGCTCATTGATGGCATTCAAGCGCTCGAGCACGTGCTTGATCAGCTTTTGCCTTTCCAAGTCTCGACTCTTTTCCAAGTCATCGAGCTCGTGGTGTAACCAGCGATGATCTACTTCGCAAACGTCGGCTCCGAACTGCACTGATTGTTCGGTCGGCAAAGCCTTTCGAACATTTTCGATTGCGTCGGCCACACGCTTTTCATATTGGGTTTTAACTTCTTGTCCATCAGACTGGGCCAACTTGTCGAGAGCCGTTAGCGCGATCTGAAGATTCTTGACGTAATCTTCAAGAGGAATCGCCTGTACGGAGCTTGCGGTAACCAGTAGACAAAGCGTAGCGGTCACTACCGAAATGACAACTTTTGCTGCTCGCCCGGGATTTACATGAACTGTAATTGTGCGGCTCATGTGAGATCGAAGATCCGGCCTGAGGAAATCGGAGGCGGTGGCGCTTGTTTTCTAAAACCAGAAGCGAGCGCAGGTCCAAAAGGTGATTCGACGTCAAGCTTAGGCATCTCGGAAAGCTGTCTCTCGGCCATGAGTTGGATGTCGTATCCCTCATGCCGCACTCGTTCGTCAACATAAAGCAGTGACAGACCAAGCATCCACACAGGCGTTAATAGAATGGAGCTAAGTGGTCCAACCACGCTATAACCTATCGCATACCATGCCGGCCATTCAGCGGAATTCCACGGGGAAGGATCGACGCCGCTGATGTAGCCGTACCAGCCCAGCGGCACAACCAAAATCATCAGCGCGGAATAGGTGGCGAAGGTGGTAAAAAGCGCCATGGCCATTAAACGTCGAATATTGCCCTGGGCAAGCGTAAAACTGCGGGTAAACGACTCAACAACGCTACGGCCCTCTACCAGCATGATTTGGGGTACATAAGCGACGCGACCCACAACGAAGAAGAAAATCCAAAGCGCAATTGCGGTCGATATCAACACACCGATAGTTCCGAACAACACCGAAAACCAGGCGGGCATGAGGTTGGCCAATGCAAAGCTTCCGATAGTGATGATCAGTATGCCAATGTACCATCCTGTGGCTGCGGCCATACTCGAAACAACAATCCAGGCCGCAACGATGATGGACGCGAGTAGCAGTCCCCAAAACCGTGCACGTACGGCTGTATAAGTCGCGCGGACACTGACTGGCTCATTGCGCAGCAGGTGTGCGACAAGGTTTCGCGTTGCTCCGCCCATGATCACGACATTCAGCAGATGCCCCACGGTAAAAATCACTAATCCGATCAGCGTCAACAGGATGTAGAGCAACAAGCCGTTATTTGTTGGCGCGAGGAAGAGCTGTCGCCACGCCATCGTGAACAGCACTGAGCCAATTGCTGCGATTGTCACCGGCGGTGCAGCGATCCGAATTAGTGTGAAGAGGTGACGCCGATACAATCTGACGGCGCGATCGATCAAGTCGCCGGCGCCCAACGGTGTGAGTGCTAATGGATTTGCAGTCTGCATCTGGCGTTCGGGATTCTAGCACCGTCGGTATGAGGGAAGCTGATTTTGTCGCGGTCAGGTCCAGCTTGCCTGGATTATTAAGTCCACCTGGCGAACTGCCCCGTCATTCAGATCACTCGTTACTATGAAAGTGATTCACCGGAAAGCTTCAACCCGAGATCTACGTTGGCTCGTCGCGCGTTGGCAAACCGACAGTCGTTCCGCGAGGCTGAGGCACGAGAGCATAAGACGGTTGAGGACCAATGTGTGTGAACTGGTTTCTCCCGCTTTCCGATCCGCTGCATCCGAAGAAAAGAGGAGACGCATCATGCCGCCTCCGCTTTTCCACGCAGCATGTTCAAATTCGAAGAAGCTGCTGCTGCTAGTACTCGAGCTTACCCTCGTAAACCATTTCGGAGACTTTGAACCGAGCTTCAAGTTTCACATTCTTGCTTAATTGCGAAACAAAACGTACTTGGCCGCTGTCGGCATTGATAAAAGGGGCACTGTTAAGCTGACGAGGAAACACAAATTTTGCTCCAAGCCCGTCTGGCGCTGGCGCTTTGAAATCAGACAACATCACGCGTTGTCCATCCTTGCGCTCGAGAAAGGTCACATCTTTGAGTGAGTCAAGACTCGCCGAACGGAATGCCTGCAGCGCTGCGCCTCCCGTGCTCTTGTCCTTAGCCTCAGCGGCGACAGCAATGACAATGAAGTCGTCCGATGTCAAATCCGTAAACGATTTCAACTGATCAGCTTGCTTTTGAAAAACTTCAGGTTGTTCCAGTTGTACCCTGCGTACCACCGCCTGTCGGATAGGTTTGGCCGATAAGAAGCGAATAAAATATTTGATGTAAGAAGTAATTGCCCCGGGCGCATCCTGGCCTGGATCCCGCACTTCCATGCGTCGAGAGGACCCAGTATAAGTAACGGCGCCGGCCGCCTCGGCCGCCTCTTTTGTCTCCAATTGTGTTTGGGCCCAGGCAGAATCGGTCAACACGCGTGTAATTTCCTTCGCATTCCATTCTGTCCATGTCTTTTGTTTCTGCGCATAAACCAGAGCCGTTGCCATCACTACGAAAACAGATAAAAAAATTGTCTGCCTCATATTTTTCTCCTGCTGCTCTTCCATCGAGATTAATATTCAAGTTGTCCATTGTAGTTCATGTCAGCGACTTTGAACCTGACATCAATCTTGATCTGTTTGGATCCCGTCGCACTCTTGTTCAGGCCTGCCAGGTCGCCCGTTGCTCCTACTCTTAACAATTCCGAATAAAAGCGAACTTGCGTGAAATCGGAACTGAGAAACGGTTTGCCTTCGAAAGTGCGTGGGAAGATGAACTTGGCTCCCATGCCGTCTGCCGCAGGCGGCCGATAGTCGATAAGAAACAGGCGCTTACCGTCGTTGCGATCGAGGTACGTTGTTGATTTAAGAGTGGCCGGCACCGCGGCAGCGAAAGCCTGTCGCGGCAAATTAGCATAGCGGGCGTCTTTTGTGTCGAAGTCGACGACTACGACGATGTAATCGGCGAATCCTCCCTCCACAAATTTTTTCAATTGCGCCACGAGGTTCGGGTTGGCCGCCTTCTGCTGCAATTCCACGCGGCGCGCGAAGGCCTCGCGAACGGGCCGTGCCGATAAAAAACGCACGCGGTAATTAATACCGGTCGCCTGATTCGTTGCTCCATTCAGTTGTCTATCAACCGACGAGTTTGGAGTTGCAGCATTTTGCCCATCGGGTCTGAAAAACATCTCTGACGTATCAGTCTCCGTCTGTGTACGACCCCACGCAGAGTTATTCAGAATCTTTTCGGCCTCTTTGTCAGTCCATTCTGTGTAAGGCTTCATCTGCTTCTGGCCCATCACAACGTTCAGGCCCACCAGCACAGCTACTAGCAGAACCCAGGTTCTTCTAATCATGACTAAGATCTCCAATCGGATGAACTAAATTAAACCCTCGGCGTGAATCTACAAGAAGTTGATGGTGTAACGCTATTTCCCATTTCCATTTGTCCTTGCGGGCCGCATGTGCGGTGAGAACTTGCAATTGTAAGTCGCGATCAACTGCGTACCGAGACGTAAGTACGTCCTTATCCCTGAACAACAAGTAAATCGTTGATGCTGAATAAAATCAGAGAAGACTCAGTTGGGGTGGCAAACCTCACTTCTCATGCTACGGTAAGTCGGCCGGCTATCGCCTTTGATCTTAACAGGCTCACAGGAATCTTTAGTGAAGTTGCTTCTAAAAAAACTACGACGCCCTGTCGCAACCATAATCGTTGTAGGTAGAAAATCTGTCGGAACCGTGATCCAGCGCAATATCGCGACGCATATAGTCAAGATGCACTGTTGACATCAGCAATGTAGCGCGATCATCCACTAAACGCATGGTCATCCGCTCAATACTTTGACGATCTTTTATAAGTTCTGACAACAGAAAGTGGCGACATGCGTAAGCCGGGACAGCGCCCAACGCGACACGCTTCCATAAGCCTGATGGACCAAACAATTCCAGTACGGGCGATCCGTCGATCGCTCGATCGTCGATATTGATGACACCAATGAGCTCGTCAAAGATTATTCCTTTCTCTGTGCGTTCGAAGCGAGCATCAGACGTCATATAGTCAGTCATTAAACCGGCGCGCTGTTCGGGTTTCTGGTACGCGCGAGCTGCCCGCAAACCTGGCCGGAAGTGTGTAAAGGCATGAGCACCCCACTCGGGAACACGAACTTCGACCTTCATAAATGTATGAGTTGAGTCAGGGGCAATCGCGAGGCACAGACCGCCGGAAAACTCCGGATTTAATGTGAGTCGCGCAAAATCCAGAATGCAACTTTGTTCAGTACCGAGACGGATGGCGCCGCGTTCGACCTGCGACTGCTCCAGCTGTGAAGTCAACTTTTGATCTTTGCTCGCAAGCCACGCGACCGAACCTCCGTCGTCAACAGCATATGGCGCAAACCACAATATTTCTTCAAAAGGCAAACCAGTGCTGAGGTGAAAGCGCGACTCCAACGTGATATCACCGATCCGTTTCGCTCGAAACAATAGTGGCGAATACAAGATATTTCGCGCCTTGAATTTACCAGCGGTATCGAACGGAGCGACAGCGGGCAATGGTTTCGTTACCGGTTGATGGATCGGATGTTCGACGCTGAAGTGGCGACCGCCATTTCTTTTTATGATCAGGTAGGCAAAACTTTTGGTTGTTGCTTGCTTGTTCGTTACGACTAACATGCCACCTGATTTCGCCGAATCCAAAGCGCCGTGCCGTTCATGCAAATGATGTGTGATCGGTTTGGCGATGCTGGTGCCGCCCAAACCGAACGCGGCGTACGCGTCGGCACTCGGCCGTAGACGATTCAACTCGAACAGCAACGAAGCTCGTGGCTTTAGGTCGTACGGTTGTTCGACAACCCTATTTCCAGCGTGATCATGCAGGACGATCTGTCCCGAGCTCTCGGCATCGTAGGGATTGAAGACTCCCAGTGTGCACTCGTAATCGTTCAACGAGGGAAACGGCATAGAGTAATAGAAGCATTCCTTCTTCTGCCACTGCAGCGGATCAGGGTTGGCGTGAACGTTGTCGAAGGACTGTTCTGTTTGCCAGCGAATAAAAGCGGAACTAAAAAGATCGGAAGCGTGCATTGGCACACGCGCGTTGGGACGCACCCGAATACTCATGCCGCCGCAAAAACTCGTGTTGGGCGCAATCAGTTCACGAATGGGGATAACGGTCGTACGCATTGCGGCGACTGAAATCCTGGTTTTACGATTGCCGGAGCCAACAATCGAGCCGCCAGCATCGTACAAATAGAACTCGTAATCAGTCGCGTCGCGACCGTCGACGTAACCCTCACTACCGATAAACGTGTCGGAGGTCAGCACAACTTCTGCATGCAAACCGCGGTCTGCATCCTCGAGTACGAACGGAACGCAGAGATCCAGCCAGCATGGCTTGTCGGCTTGCTCCACGCTGCCAGTCCAAGCTGAGGTTGAGTTGTTAGTAACAGCAGCGACTGGAGAAACCGCTGCATGGATCGGAAGGGTAATGACCGCCGCGGCGGAGCCTGTGACGATGGAAAGAAACTCTCGGCGGTCGAAGGAGTCCATGTGAACCTATGGATTTCCCATTTGTTGTTGGGCTGAAGTCGGAAGAGACTCGTCTAAATCAAAAGCAATAAGCTTGCGTCGAGTGGGGTAAAACTACTCTTCACTCAGTTTTGTTGTCAACAATTTTACGGAGACTCGACGACGAGATTTTGCAAACGAGCTGGATAAAGAATAAAAAAAGGGAGAGGGCGCATAACGCCTTCTCCCCAGTAAAGGTTGAATGTTGAGACTAGAAGTTGAAGCGGAGAACGAATTGAATCAATCGGCCGCCAGGGTCAGTCGTTGTCGACGTATCCTGGTAGGCGACGGTTGTTTGACCAAAGGTCGGCGACGAGTAGGTACCGGCCAAGCTGGTCACGTCCGCCGCAAAACTTCCAACTTTAAAGTTCTGATTGTTTATAACATTCAGAGCTTCCACGCGGAACTCGAGGTTTTTGCTTTCGGAGAACGTCAACTTCTTCACCAGGCTCGTATCAATTCTGGTGAACCGCGGTCCATAGATGATGATATTGCTGTTACCGCATTCGCCGTTGAACCTTGCCTGGCAGTTACCGAATCCTGGAGGAGCGATAAACGGCTGGGTCAGGTCCGGTGGCGTACCGGAATAGCCAGTAGCTGAAGTCGGGCTAAAGCTAAATGCTCTGATCGTGTTGGTGATGATGTTGTCGGGCAGCCACGTGACGGTGGTTGGGTTCTTGCGAATCTCAACCATGTGCTGTAGCTGGCCGCGAGTCATATTAACCAACGTGACGTTACCTAAGCTGATTGGGGATCCGCTCTGAACGCGGAATGTACCGTTAACACCCCATCCGCCAACGAGCCAGTTTGTCAGAGTACCTACGCCGCCACCGAATCGTTCACCCTTACCAAAAGGCAACTCATAAATAAAGTCGGCCTTGAAGGAGTGGCGAATGTCGAATGGAGAGAGGCCATAGTTGAGCCGTGGATTGCGCAGACTGACATAGTTTGACTGGGAAATTGAGCTTGACGCAAAGGCATCGCTCATCGCATGCGAAAAAGTGTAGTTCGCCTGGAGCAACAAGCCGGCCGACATACGACGGCGGACTTCAATTTGTAGCGCGTCGTAGGTCGAGTTAGCACTGTTGTCAATCAAAAATGCGCCGGCTGGAACACCGGGGTTGACGATGAAGAAATTCGCCGGCAGTCCGGCCGCCAGTGCATTATTGCGCAATGACGCGGTGGCTGACAACGAACCCGCCACACCCGTCGGACTTGGTCCAGCGATCGTCATGTTATTTGTAAGTGTGGTGTTGGTCCAGAGCGATCCGGCATAACTCGCAGTGTTGTTGACCGCAGTTGTGTTGGTCGGATTGATTCCGTTGAGATAGGCCAAAAGAAGTGGCAACGGCGAAGTGCCCGAACCAGTTCCAAAAAACGCGAAGCTACCACGGCGAGAGGCGATGCCACTCGCATTGTTGGCGATCAGGTTTCTTTGGGCCAGCGCGAATTCAGCCGCAAATCCATTCTCGATTGTGTTCACTTCGTTAATGAACCACAACCGAGTCAGCTTGTGCGCGCGATTCCCGACGTAGCGTGCCTCCATGACGGTGTCTTTCATGATTTCACGCTGGAATCCAGCGGTCCATGATTCGACGTATCCGGTCTTCAGATTCGGAGTGAAGGCAATCGCCTGGTCGTTCACGCCGGGAGTGAAGGGAAAAGTCGGCGCAGTTATTGTTGGCGTTGGAATAACGCCAGGGTTCCGGAACAACAATCCACCCGGCAGAGTTCCTGCGGCCGTGCTGCGAGTCACGCTGAACGCCTGGCCTGGATTGTCGTCCAAACCTGTCGAACCGACGTTAGTACCATCCTGGTTGTAAGCAATGGAGAACCCTGCCCGGAGCACGCTCTGTCCACTATCGCCGAAGATTCGATGGAAAAAGCCACTCTTGAAATCAGGGCTATAGGCAATGCCTACGTTGGGAGCAAAGTTATTGTGGTCTGTATCGTATGCCTTCGAACCCGGCGCCAGTCTCTGCAACCGCGTAATGGGGTTGGTGCAACCTCCAGGTTGGAAGAAGTGATTGGGACCAGAACAACCGAAAATGTTGTCAAAGCTTAAGGGCACAGTGTACGCGTTGTTCTTTGCGTAATACGGACCCTGAAGCTCATACCGTAAACCGGCATTGATCGTGACGTTTGAACGGAATCGCCAATTATCCTGCGCGAAAACCGCCCAGGCTTGCTGGCCGGCGCGTTCGATGATGTTCCCCTGAAGTGTGTAGTTCAGGCCCTCATCCGCTACCGCCGTTCCGTCAACGGCAGTGATTCTACCCGTCAAGGTCGCGTAAATAGCCCTGGCGTTGTTTAACTGCGTAGCCGAAGCTCCCGGGAAGTTGGCTGCGTTGAATATTGCATTTGCCGGATCGACGTTTGTGTCGAGACCAAATGTAACTTGTCGAACGATGCCTCCCGGAGGAATCAGAATAAACAGATTGGTTCTGGTGAAGTTGCCACCAAAGTTCCAGCTGTGATTGCCTTTGCCCCAGTTGAGGGTATCGCTAAACGTTTGAATTGGAGAGTTACGTCGTTGCGGTCCTCTGCTGGCAGTTGCCGAAGTTATGCCACCGGCCAGGGACAAACTAAAGCCCCCCTGGTTGGCAAACTGACCTGGACTAATCTCCGGGAAGAACACGACAGTTCCGCCAACGAGTGCAAAGCGAGCTTCGTTACTGATGGAGGATCCGAGCTTCGAAATCAATGCTGTCGAGTTCGAGAAGCGGTTCGACGCCTGGCTGCCCTGATTTGGGAATCCGGGGAAGCGCGGATCCGCGTTGTTCAAGAAGTCAACGACCGATTTGAATTGTTGATAGTTCCAAACATTTGTGAGCTGATGGTTCTTGGTAATGTTCCAAGTCAAATTCACTGTTGGAAATCGACGCGTCTGTCCGCCGAGGTTGATGAAGCTGAACTGATTCAGATTCGGGTCGCTCGTTGCTGTAACGCCACCGGCGCTTGTCGAAGCTTGAATCGCATTCAGCAACCCACCAACGGTCGGGTCAACCGTCGATGTACAAGGCTGCACACCGGGAGTGGAGCTATCACAGTCAGTTGCGGCGGCAAGAGTGAACAGGTTTCTGACGACTGGCGTAGATGAGCCTGCTGGAATATAGGTGAAGTTTCCGGACAAGATAGGAGCATTGAATATCGTACGCTGTCGAGTAGTGCTTTCAGGCAGCCTGTACTCTTCGTAGTTAACGAAGAAGAACGCCTTATCCCTGCTCTTTAACAAGCCGGGGATCAGGATTGGCCCACCGACGCGAACACCAGGTTGAGTTAACAGCACGCGATTACGCGGTGCTTTATGGTCGACCGGGTCCGGCTTCAAGTCTCTATTGTTGAACCAATAGTTTGAATTGAAGTAAGAGTTGCGGTGATAGATATACGCGCTGCCATGGAATTCGGAACCGCCCTGGCGAGTCGCGAATTTAATCTGCACCGCACCTGAGCCAGCACTCTCCGCACCGGGTGTTGCTGTCGAGAGCGTTACCTCTTCGATAGCGTCGGTCTTCGGTTGAATGTAAGTGAAAAATCCGTCGTTGTTCTTCAACAGCGGATCCTGAACTTGCACACCGTCCAACGTGATGTTCAGCGCACCTTTGGGCAAACCGTTGACGGAAGATGAACGCGGGCGGCCCACCGTCGCGGTGCCGGGGAGAAATAGAACCACATCAAGTGCATTTCTCGACGCGTACGGCAAATCGGTAATCTGACGGCCGGTGATGGTGCTGGCCACGTTGGCGGTTTGCGTTTGAAGCAACTCGCCCGTACCAACAACTGTTACTGATTCAGTCGGTGCGCCGACCTCAAGAGCCACGTTGATGCTCGAAGGCGAGCCAACATTAACCTTGACGTCGGTTATTACTGCCCGCTTAAACCCTGCGGCAGAAATGGTGACCGTGTAAAGACCGGTGTTGAGCGACGGGACAGTAAAAGTTCCGTTATCGGAAGTGGTCACCGTGTCTTCTACGGATGTAGCGTTATTCCTAATGACGACAGTCGCGCCTGCCACAACAGCGCCTGTCGGATCGGTTACAGCTCCTCCAATCGAGCCGGTGACGCCAACCTGGCCAAAAGCAGTAAAGCCAAATATAGCAACAAAGGCTGTCAAAGCTGCAACCTTAAAGAAGAGCTTTGTCATTCTGGTTTCCTCCGTCAGAAAGTGGTCGAAAATTGTCCAGCTGCACAAATCTGAGCGGTCAGTCCGACTCAGATTTGAGTAGACCCATCGTAGCTGAAAGAAAAGAAAGCGCGGGAACTGAAGACGGATGCCGCAGAAAGTTCACCTCGCGGACGCCAAGCGGCGTAGCAAGATAAACTGAACGTCGTTTGAGATAAGGATTTCTGCCAAAAGGATCTTGGCCATTAACGTGTTGTGAGTCTGGCTCGATGAACTCAGGTGGTAGCTTCGATTCGGAATTCGAATGGAACTTCCACCGTTTCTTAACACGCAAGTTTTTCCTTATTTGGAAAAGCTAGAACCAAACTTAAGTTTGTGCTTGTTTCCGCGAGTTGCCCGCCACGACGGGTTGTCTTTATCGTTTTAAGCAAATCGCAAGCCGCTAATTCCGTCTGCACGAAACTTCTAATTTGCACGGGTTTAAAGCAGTATGAGTTCGTAAACAAGAAGATTCTTCAGAATCTCGTACAAAATTATGCAAATTTTCGTAGCGCCTAAGGTGAGCTCCCCTGATCAGACCCGTCCTTGCCGATCAACCACTGAATAGCATAAGAGCGAATTCAATTTTTGATAACTTGCAGCTCAAATTGCAGTTCTTTCCCACGAATCACATTGCTGAGATAGAATTCCCAAAACTTCCGCGTGAATCTAAAAGCGGGCCAACGTTGATCGAGATTGATGATGAACTCCAGACCTATTGCGCGCCAGAGGTTTGCCAGCGTCACCCTCGTTTTAACCGGCGCCAGCTCCGCGTCCGTATAAAAAGGAAAAGGTGCGCGTTCAGGCATAAAACAAGTGAACGAATAACTGTTGAAATGATTCCGATGAGTTGGGTCAGTTGCCCAATCCGGATTCGAATAGTGAGGCGTAATGATAAGGAGCGTGCCGCCGGGTTTGGTTATGCGGTGAAGCTCGTTTATAAACCCAAGTACATCCGGAACGTGTTCGATCACATGCCGGCAAATCACTTCATCAAAATCGTTATCAGGAAACGGGTATGGGAAGACGCCCAAATCATGGATCACATCTGCGTGCGACTTTGGGTTCGCATCAATACCGATCGCACCGACCTTTTTGTTCTGACCACAACCAACGTCGAGCAATCTCTTATCATCGGTATGGACATAGTTTGCAGCCATGAACGACACGTCGATCAATTCATCAAAAAGTTAGCAAGTTCCGGCAACTGCACTACGCGAACAGGCAGGCCAAGCTTCTTTTCCAGTTCATGGAGTCTCATCCCGTCAAGCATGACAAGCTCGTCGCTCTTGAACATCTGTTTTGGAAGGAATGCGACTTCGCCTTTAATCTGTTCGCGCGAAGCCACCACATCCTGTCCGGTCACCAAACCTGCTACCGAGACGTCTCCACCGAAGTACTGATTGGGCACCGCCGCCACTGTTAACTGAATGCCCGCCACTCCGTTCCATTTATCAATCAGAGCTCGAAGCACGGGCGCGAACAACGTGCCGGTCACGATCGTCGCAGAAATGTCCTTAGCTCCGTTACGCACGAGTCGGTTTGTAAGGGAGGTAAACTGTTGTTGAAACGCGCGCACCATCCCAATGCCGTCCTCAATTTGCGGATAGTCGCCGTAATGACTTCTCGCCGGTAACGGACGCCCCGCTTTCAAGTAAATCTCATCACCAAGATAAGCGAAATTCGTAGCGAGTCGCGACCTTAGTCGTTTTTGAATGGCCGACACCTGCGCGATCGCGTCACGACAAAACTCCTGCGTAACCTGGGTGAGTCGATCATCGTCGTTGTAACGTGTGAGACCAAGTGGGACGATTGCGACACTAGTCACTCGCGGATACTCCGCAGCCAAATCCTCAATCGTTCTTTCGAGTATCGGACCATCATTGATTTTTGGACAAAGTACAATTTGAGCGTGGACGTTGATTCCTGCGTCAAGCAAACGGCTCAACTTCTCTCGAATGTCAGCGCGCTTTTTATCAACTCCAAGAAGATAAGCTCGCACCGCGAGGTCTGTCGCATGGACCGAAACATACTGCGGTGACAAATGTTGTTCGATAATCCGACTCAGCTCGTCGTCCGTAATAGATGTAAGTGTCGTATAGTTACCATAGAGAAAGGATAAGCGAATATCTTCATCCCGGACGAAAAGAGATGGACGTGCATCAGCGGGATTGCCTTTGCAGAAACAGAAAATACATTCGTTAGCACATTGCCGCGGAACGATGGGTTCGAAGCTGAAACCAAAGTCTTCGTTCTCGGCACGGTCCAACTCCACCTCCCAATCCTGTCCGTTCTTTTTGCGTACCTCGAGCACCAATTCCGTTTCACCGGCTGTGTGAAACCGAAAATCAAGATAATCGCGAACTGTGCGTCCGTTGACTTTTGTTATCCGATCACCTGGCTCGATCTCCATTTCGGCGCCAAGGCTTCCGGCAGACACGTCGGCAATTTCGACGCCTCGACGGCGAATGGTCGTTACAGCTGGAGCAACCGCAAATTCGTACATACTGTATGTGCGCTAACAGATAGATGCTGATATCACGGATCTAACAAACCTCGTACTATAACAAAGCGCCGCCGCCTTCGTTAACTGCCACCAAAAGATCCTTTGTGAACCGGCAAAATGAACCGGGCTTTCAGCGCATGAATTTTCAACACTAAAGCCGCTGCGCTTGCCACCGCATTACAAAATCGGAAAACGCGAACAATTATCCATTTTCCTCCATTGAGTGTCTCTGCCCGGACCACGACAGGCAAATTGCCGCTTTCGTGTATAATCCGCGCCACCTGAAAACAGCCGCACGACCTTACCTGATTAGCTGGAACTTACTACGATGAGAAAAACAACTTGCTGGCCCCCGTTGCCTTTTCTTCTTCTCTTGATGACCTGCACTTCGGCTTATGCTCAAGTCACTGCAGAACTGCAGAAGCCAATTACGAGCCCAGCTTCAGCTCCACAACCTGCCAATGTTGATCGAAAGTCGCAGGCACCTGCTGTTGCTCTGACACGGTCGCCAAAATCAGGAATTGCGGAGACGTCGACCTTGACAGAGGTTTACCGTATCGGAGTTGGAGACATTCTGGAAGTCCGATTGCTAAACACTCTTAACGACCGCGCAACATCGTTGACGGTTCTTAATGAGGGTGTCATCGATTTACCAGTCGCAGGCGGCCCTATCATTGTCAGCGGTTATACTCTCGAAGAAATTCAGGATCGTATATCAAGTGAACTCAAGCGACGAGCAATCGAAGCCACGGTGGCGATTGGCATTCGCCAATACCTCAGCCATCCAGTGGTCATCACCGGATTAGTGGGACTTCCCGGTACAAAGTACTTGCGACGCGAGGCGGTACCACTTTATGTGGTGTTAGCTGAAGCACAACTGCGGAATGACGGTGATCGTGTGTCGATTATGAGAGTGGGTAGTCCGGGGCAAATCTTGGACCTGTCGAACGCAGCCAGCCTCAACACTTTTATCTACCCTGGTGACGTTATCACGGTATCGTCACGACCTCCACAGTACTACTACGTGGGTGGTCACATTAATTACCCAGGTCAGAAGTTGTTTCAGCCGGGCATCACATTATTGCAAGCTATTCTCGCTGCAGGAGGTCAACCTCGCTCCGGATACAATGTAGTCGAAATTTCTCGAGAGTCACCTGATGGTCGTTTGACCAGCACGAGAGTGAAGATGAACGACATCAAGAGTGGAAGGGTCGAGGATCCAAGACTTGAAGCCGGTGATCGGATCGAGGTACTACATTAAAAGAGTGCGTTGACGTATTTGTCCGACTTTTATCAGCAAATTTATTGACATTCCCGCCCCTCTTTGTTAGTTATGCACGGCGCTTTCAAAACATTCCTGCTTTTAAACAATAGAAATCCAGGTTACTTAACTTTCAAGGGCGAAAGAGTGCGATTCCAATGACGAATAAATTGAAACCAGCCCTCCTGGGAGGGTTTGTTTTAGGGATCTTGGCGGTAATCTCATCAGTAATCCCCCTCGCAGGCTTCTGCTGTTGCCTTTGGGGGATACTTGCCGGTTTATTAGCAGGACTCTTGTATATCAAACGGTCACCGCTTCCAGTGCGGATTGGCGATGGCGCCGTGGTAGGTGCATTGACCGGTCTAATTGGCGCGGTAATTTACTTGATCATTGGAATTCCCATTACCTATTTCTTTGTCGGAACCGCCCAAATAAATGAACAGCTAGCTCGGAGCGGCGTAAACCTTCCCGTTTCGGGGCTTGTGTTGGTCATAGTTGCAGCATTGATCGGCGCCATCTGCTTAGTGATTCTCGCTGTCTTAGGCGGGATTCTTGCAGTACCGATTTTCGAGAGACGAAAAGGTAACGTGCCACCGCCACCACCGGCGATGTAGTCTGGTGCTTTCTAATTCGGCCGTGTTACTGAAATCTTCGTTCAATAATAAGAGGAGAAAAGAATGTCTGAACAGTGGAGTCCCCAATCCACGGATACGCCTGCCAAGGTTTCCAACAACATGGTGCTGGCAATCATCGCGATCGTGGTATCGATCGTGGGATGTTGCATTCCGCATGGCATCATTTCGCTGATTTTCGCACTCCAGGTCGATAAGAAAGCTTCGGCGGGAGATATGACGGGCGCTGCTACTTCAGCGAAGCAAGCCAAGATGTGGGCCTGGATCTCCATAATTGCGGGGGCAATCGGTTTAGTCATCGCCCTCGTGTTTGGTGCGTTCGGAGCTGTGTTGTCGATTCTGACGAGTCGATAAATGATTTCGAGAATTTTAAAATCAAATCGGATTGAAATAAAGCGATGAGATATTGCACGAAGTGTGGCGCGACAAATGAAGACGTCGCCCAGTACTGTACAACCTGTCAGGCTCCCCTAACTCAGGTAGGCTATCAACCAATGCAGTCGGTCAATCCGCAAGCAATGACTGACTGGAAAGCCATGGGGGCAGACAAAAAAATCACCGCCGGAATTTGCGCGATTTTGCTGGGCTGGCTCGGCGTTCACAAATTTATTCTGGGCTATACCACTGAAGGTGTTATTCAACTGATACTTGGCGTCTTAACGTGCGGTCTTACGAACATTATCGGTATTGTCGAGGGCATCATTTACCTCACGAAGTCGGATGAAGAGTTTGTTCGTACTTACATCCAAAACAAGCGCGGCTGGTTCTGATTACCCGCTTCGACAAACGCGTGCACTAAGCGTATGGCTAGACGTCTGATCGGTCCTGTTCTTGCCTCTCTTTCTTCCATTGCAGACAATCCACGTGCTTTGGCGATTGTAACCTGGCTCACGAGCCTGCTGGTGCTGACGTATGTGTTCATGTTCGATCCCGGCAGGACCGGGTTTTTCCCGCCCTGTCCTTTCCGCGCCTTGACCGGACTCACGTGCCCAGGCTGCGGCTCAACTCGTTGCTTACATCAGCTGGTCCACGGGAATATTGCCTCAGCCTTCAAATTGAATCCGCTGCTAATCATCTCCCTTCCGTTTCTAATCTGGGCTCTCATGCGTTACACGCGCAATGCATTTAGAAACTCACCTCGACGCCTACCGCTGCGTGCGGTTCAAATATGGCCCGTGGTTGCGATCGTTGCGGCCTTCTGGTTTTTCCGGAATACGTCGTACTACCCTTTTCAAATTTAGTCACCGGACTAGGTGGACAACTAGTCTCGCGGGCCCCCAAGTTGTAAAGTTCCCTCAAACCGTATCCCGAAACCATGGAGGCCCCAAATCTCATGCGACTGCTCTTCCTTTTCTTGATGTTTTCATCTTTAACAACATTGGCACAAACTCCCTCACGGAACCGTCCGATGCGACCAGTTCATACTTTCTCAATTGTTGCCCGCGATCCACAGACAGGCGAACTCGGTGTGGCAGTGCAGTCCCACTGGTTTTCAGTTGGACCTATTGTTCCGTGGGCGGAAGCTGGTGTGGGAGCAGTGGCAACTCAGTCGTTCGTGGATCCGAGCTATGGCAAGAACGGCCTGGATTTGATGCGCAGCGGGAGGAGTGCGCCAGAAACGCTCAGACAGCTATTAGCTAAAGATGACGGTCGTGAGGTCAGGCAAGTCGCAATGATCGACTCACAAGGACGCGTCGACGCATGGACAGGCAGAAATGACATTCAGCAAGCCGGTCATATCGTTGGAAACAACTTCTCAGTGCAGGCAAACCTGATGCTAAATAATAAAATCTGGCCCGCCATGGCGCGAGCCTTTGAAAGTGCTAAAGGCGACCTGGCCGATCGAATGCTTGCTGCACTCGATGCTGGACAAGCCGCAGGGGGAGATATTCGCGGACGACAATCAGCGGCGATCATTGTTGTGACTGGAAAGCCAACCGGGATGGCCTGGAAGGATCGAATATTCGATCTACGCGTCGACGATAGTACCGAGCCACTAAAAGAGCTGCGCCGACTAGTCACTCTGCAGCGTGCGTACAATCACATGAATGCCGGCGATCTCGCTGTCGAGAAGAAAGACAATGAAGGGGCGCTGCGGGAGTATGGAGCCGCCGAGCGGTTAGTTCCCGACAATGCCGAGATGATCTACTGGCACGCGGTTGCTCTCGTCAACATGGGACGAGTGGATGAATCGCTGCCCCTGTTTCGCAAAGTATTTGCGATGGATAAAAATTGGGTCATGTTAACCCCGCGCTTGCCGAAATCCGGTTTACTACCGGATGATCAGAAGTTGATCGAAAAAATTTTATCGGCTTCCAGGCAGTAGCGTTTCGCCAAATAACGGAAAAACATGAAGATTATCGTGGAGATGTGACGCCGGAAGCCTCAGTATGCAATAGATGTTAAGAGTGCTGTGCTTTATGTTTCTGACGTTTGTGTTCGCTGGTTGTAATACCTCGAATCACACACACCAGGCACAGCCTAGGAGTCAAAACCTGTCTGCATCCAACCAGAACGACAAGGGGAACAGTATGGGATTGAGTCTCTCGAGTACAGCCTTCAACGACGGCGGAATGATCCCCACGAAATACACATGTGACGGTGAGAACATTTCCCCGCCGCTCGAATGGTCTGGTGTTCCTCCCACAGCGCAGTCGCTCGCATTAACAGTGGATGATCCCGATGCTCCAGGAAAGACGTGGGTTCACTGGGTGATTTACGACGTCTCGCCGAACACCACGAAACTAAACGAAAACATTCAAGCAAACGAAAAATTTGCCGACGGGGCGAAACAGGGCCTTAATGATTTCAAGAAGATCGGCTACGGTGGTCCATGTCCTCCAAATGGAACGCACCGATACTTCTTCCGACTCTACTCGCTAAACGCTGCGACGGATCTCAAACCGGGCGCCAGTAAGGACGAACTGCTACATGCAATGCAAACTAAAATCATCTCGCAGAGCGAGTTGATGGGTACTTACAAACGGTAACTGCACGGGATGTCTATCGAAAATGCGCAGCTGAAGGAGAGAGTACGCTCGTTCTGGCAGGAGCACCCATGCGGCAGCAAGTTTGCGGATGCGGAACCTGGTACTCGGCGGTTCTACGAAGTCATTGAAAGGCACCGGTACAACAAAGAGTGGCACATACCTACAGC
>JBHEMC010000078.1:0-21406 GCA_046262775.1 Pyrinomonadaceae bacterium
GGCCTACGCTGTTGTAACACTGCACAGGCCATCGAACGTCGACCGGAAAGACATCTTGGAGGGAATTCTGAATGCGCTGGAAAGAATCAGCGAAGTGTTACCGATAATTTTCCCAGTACACCCACGGTCACGAAAAATGATTATCGAGTTTGGGCTAAGTGATCGCCTGGAGAAGATCAGCGGATTGAAGTTGATCGATCCGCTTGGTTATCTGGATTTCCTCAATCTTTACAGCGATGCGCGTCTCGTGTTGACGGATTCCGGAGGTATACAGGAAGAGACAACTGTTCTCGGCGTCCCCTGTTTGACTCTCAGAGAGAATACCGAACGTCCAATAACTGTCGAGATGGGCACCAACAGAACTGTGGGAACTGATCCCGAACGCATCGTCTCCGCCGCCCTTGCCGCTTTGGAAAACAACTCAAGCATTCCTCGACGAATTCCAGAGTTGTGGGACGGGCGTACTGCGGATCGTATCGTCGACGCTCTGCTGCGCGGGGGCGCGTAGCAGAAACCTTCTTATAGCAACCAATCTGCTTCCTTGCTTTTGTTGCAATTGATTTTGGTGATTTGACGTTTGTCATCCAGCCGTAGCTCAATTGACCACTTTTACAAAAACGACAAATCTCAAATATCCCAATACAAATGTACTTGTCTGTCGCTTGTTTCGCCGAATGCAATTGCGGTTAAGTGCGGTCGCCATGCGTCGGGTTCTGTATTATTGTCAACACCGAGCGCAACCGGTCTCAACGGTCGTAAGTCATGAATAGCGAGAAGACAGGTCAAAAAGAGCGCAGCGAAACACTGTTCAATCAGTCATTCGCACGTCGTTCACGTCTCCAACGCGGTCTAAATGGCTTGCTGACCGGCCAGATCAACGCACGGACCGCCACACTTGAAGTTATTCGTCGTCGCGGCGCGAAAGCTGCACGCAGACGTGAGCGCGCGTCCGTCGAAAAACTTGCCGCGCTTCCTGCGCAACTACTTCCAGAATTCTCAGCGTTATCTCCGGTAGCGTTGCTGTCCCATTTTCGCGAGCGTTCTTCCCCGAGTTCTTACATTCGCTTCAAAGACGAACACGACTTGCACGCACAACAAGCTCTCTTCGCAGTCGAAACTGCTCGATTGCTTGACGACGCGAAGGAGATCACGCTACATCGCTGGCCCCTGCTCGGGTTTGGCGTAATGGATTTCGGCGAAACGATCAACTGGCATCGTGATCCGCTCTCGGGACGCATTTGGCCGCTTGAGTACCATGCTGACATCTGTCTTCGATACGACGATGGGTCGGATGTACGTGTGCTTTGGGAACAGAATCGTCTTGGCCATTTACTCACGCTTGGTCGAGCTTATGCGCTGACACACAACGACGATTTCGCGAGGCAATTCTTTATCCAAATTGAAAGCTGGCGAAAAGCGAACCCTGTTGGTCGTGGCGTGAACTGGAGTTGTGCAATGGAAGTCGCACTCCGCGCAATGAATGTGTTAGCTGCACTTGATCTCTTTCGCGATGCGCAAGCGCTCGATGAAGACACGTTGATGCGCATTTTGGCTATGCTCGATCAGCATGGAGCGCACATCAGTCGTAATCTCGAATTCTCTTACTTGCGGACAAGCAATCATTACTTATCAGATGTCGTCGGATTGTTGTGGCTCGGTATTCTGTTGCCTGAACTAGCGGCTGCAAAAAGGTGGCGCGACTGGGCATTGCGAGAAATGCTGAATGAAATGGATAGACAGGTATTAAGCGATGGAGCCGATTTCGAAGCTTCAACGGGATACCATCGGTTCGTGCTTGAACTGTTTTTGTACTCCTTTATTCTTTGCCGGCGTAATGGAATTGTCATCGACCAAGAGTACTGGGAACGACTGCGAAGTATGCTTCGCTACATCAAAGCCTATATGCGACCTGATGGGCGAGCGCCTTTGATCGGAGACACTGACAGCGGGCGCGTGGTCCCTCTGGCCTGTCGCATTGCAGATGATCATTCGCACCTGCTTTCAATAGGTGCCGTCCTGTTTGAAGATGCAGGTTTGAAACCAGTCCACGATGATGTTCCTGAAGAAGTCTTGTGGCTATTCGGTCACGCTGGTGTCGATACCCTCAACAGTCTACAAGCGCATGAAAACGATGGGTCGGAGGCATTTCCTGAGGCCGGCACATACATTTTGCATTCGCGCGACCTTTACTGCCTGTTCAATACAAACGGAGCAGGTATTAACGGACGCGGCTCGCATGCACACAACGATGCATTAAGTATTGAAATCTCAGCATGTAATCGCTCATTTATTGTCGACCCCGGTACTTTTGTGTACACGGCCAATCTCAAGGACCGTCATCAATTTCGGTCTACCGCGTATCATTCAACCATCATGCTTGATCGCACCGACCAGAACAGAACGGACGAAAATGCACCTTTTGAGATTGGCAATGATGCCCATCCGCGTGTTCACTTGTGGGAGAGCAGTTCGGAAGTCGATAAAGTCGTCGCCGAACATCATGGCTACCGCAGACTAGGAATACCGGCAGACCATAGGCGCTCCGTTACTTTCTTTAAAGCCGACAGATGGTGGTTAATTGAAGACGAGATCTCCAGTCGAGCTCAACATCAAATTGACGCTCGATTTCATTTTGCGCCGGGCCTTTCGTTGACTGCTGATGAAGGCACGGTGATCGCACTGGATCCTGCAACTGGAGCGCGATTAATTATTAAGCTGTTGAATCAACAACTCACGCCAGTAATAGAAGATCAGTTCAGTTCAATAGACTATGGGTCGCGCAAACCATCATTAACGGCTTGCTGGCGATTCTGCGCGAGCTCGCTTACCTTGAGCTGGGCTCTCGTTCCCATTTGTCCTGGCGAAACCAGTGAGGATCGTCTCAAACTTACCACCGCTTCCGCGCAATGATTTAGGAAAACGTCTGATGTGTGGCATCTGCGGCGTCTGGGAATACGCAGCAAACGAGGGAACGATCGATGTTGAACTGGTCACGCGAATGCGTGATCGGATGGTCCATCGTGGTCCTGACGATGCCGGCGAGCTGATTTTCGATAGTGGTCGTGGCGGATTTGGATTCCGTCGCCTCTCGATAATCGATCTCTCAATTGCTGGTCATCAGCCAATGCATGGTTGTACTGCCGACGTTTGGCTGGTATTTAACGGCGAAATCTATAATCACGCGAAGCTGCGTGACCGCCTCGAACAACGTGGTCATGTTTATCGTTCAAAGACTGACTCTGAAACGATCATTCATTTGTACGAGGATCGCGGCCTCGACTTCATTCATGAACTTGAAGGTGACTATGCAATCGCACTCTGGGATCAAGCTCGTCAAAAATTGATACTTGTACGCGATCGTATTGGTGTTAAACCGCTCTACTATTATTTTGAGAATGGCCGCTTCATATTCGCTTCCGAGATTAAAGCAATTCTCCAGCATCCAGCCGTGACTGCGGACATTGACGAGCCGTCGCTCTACCATTACCTGACTTTCCTGACCACCCCTGCGCCGCAAACATTATTCAAGAAAATAAAAAAATTGCCCGCAGGGCATGTCTTGGTCTTCACACGCGACGGCACATTGCAGATCACAAAGTATTGGGATGCTCTGCCTGGGCCGAAAAGGGACCACCGCACAGAAGCGGAGCACAAGACCGAGATTCTGCGATTGCTTCGGGAGTCGATACACAAACGAATGATGTCAGATGTGCCGTTCGGTGTTTTCCTTTCAGGCGGAGTCGACTCGTCTGCGAACGTAGCGTTGATGTCCGAACAAATGTCGCGCCCGGTGGAAACATTCACTGTAGGATTCAAGGATGCAGAATATCTGAACGAACTCGAATCAGCCCGTCGCATTTCAAAAGATTTTCGCACGAATCATCACGAAGTAATCATTTCGTCAAATGACATGCGGGATTTTCTTCCTGCTCTCGTTTTTCATCAGGACGAACCAATTGCCGACCCGGTTTGTATTCCCCTGTACTACGTTTCGAAACTTGCACGAGACTCGGGCACTATTGTTATTCAGGTTGGCGAAGGTTCGGATGAAATTTTTAGCGGCTACGACAATTATGTGCGGCACCTGCGCATTTATGAACGTTTTTGGCGTCATGCTGAGCATCTCCCTCTGGCGCTACGTCGTTTTGTGTCCGCACTGTCGCGTCCAGCGCTCGAAGCCACAGGAAGCAAACGCACTCCTATTGAGTTAGCTCGACGATTTGGAGCTGGAGAACCATTGTTTTGGGGAGCCGTGGTCGTTTACGACGAAGCTTTCAAATCGCGTGTACTTTCAGAACGTTTGCGGAAACAGCTGAAGGGCCTATCCTCGCTTGAGGTCGTCAATCCATATCTCGAACTGATCGAACGCGAGCGACCCGAATCAGATTATCTAGCTCGCATGACATATCTGGAGCTGAAGTTGCGCTTGCCAGAGCTGTTGTTGATGCGGGTCGATAAGATCACGATGGCTACAAGTGTCGAGGCTCGCGTGCCTTTTCTGGATCATCGCCTGGTGGAGTACGCAATGGGAGTGCCGGGTTCGTTGAAGGTGGAGGGCACGAGTGGTAAGCACATTTTAAAACGGGCACTGGAAGATATACTGCCCAGAAATCTTCTTTATGAACGAAAGCGAGGTTTTGGGGCGCCAGTGACAGAGTGGTTTCGAAATGGTCTGGGGGATCTGGCGGAGTCGCATTTGATGAATTCATCTCTACGACGACGCGATGTGCTCAATTACGACTTTGTGCAGCGACTGCTCGACGAACATCGAAGTCGCAGGAAAGACTGGGGCTTCCAATTGTGGGCCTTGTTGAATTTGAGTCTTTGGTACGAACGATGGATCGATCGAAATTGAAAACATTGCGAATAGTCGATTTTCGATTTCCGATCGTCCGGGTGCCACTTGGCCTCGAGGCAGCGGGGTGGATCAGATCCAATTGAACGTTGCGCCATTCCGCAATGGTCCACCGGCTCCGAGCGCCAAAGACGCGAAAATATGAAAGCCAGGGGCAAGCACGGAGCGGAGCAAATTGCGTCGCCCCCGGAACGTTCGAAGAAGTTTTTGAGCTCTGAAAGAGCCGCATAAGGTTGTCGCACTTTCAGTGCTTATTGATTCGAACCATCCATACCAGGGTCGACGTGCTTCGCGTTGCTCAGCACTCCCCTGGCCTTGATATTGCCGCGACCTTGGCGCTCAAGACACCGCTTCTTGGCCTCAAGAGATCGCCCCTTGGCGCTCAAGAACCTCCACTTCAGATTTCTGAAAACAAAGTTGAATCTGGAAATGTGGTCCTTGCCTCAAGAAGGAATTGCAACCGCCGGCGTCAGGATGCTCTCCTTCTCACCAATCTGTTGGCAAGACGAATAGCTTCGGTTAACCCAAACGCCGCGATCGCGAAAAAGAAGTACTGAATGACGTATACGTATCGACGTTCTGTATGTAACGCAGATTGCACCAGCAGGTAATAAGCGGGCACGGAAAGCAACATGGATATGCCGGCCCAGTTTTTGCGATACAAGAGCAGTGCCAGACCGAGAATAGTCAAGGGAAGCACCAACGCCGTAACAAACATTTGCTGTACGACTGCGAGCGGTACGCGCACCACCCGCAGCCATTGATAAGAGCTGGTGCCCAACCGCATTAATTGCACTTGCCCAAGAAGAATGGTTGGTGATTCGTGAGTCGCGTTATTCCCAAGCACCAGTGCTATTTGTTTGGTAGTTCGGCTGACAAACCGAATTTGCAGTGTTTGAACTGCATGATCTTCCGATGTCATCTGCTGGATCGGATCCACTCCAGTTGACGCGAGCACTTCGTCGTCGTTCGCATCGATCACTTTAAACCACACGCGCCCTTGCTGCAGTTGGACCGGCAAACGCAAAACATAATCGCTGTAGGGGTGGACTGGTATCTTCCCAAATGAGATCTGGTCGCCATACGTCTCGTTGTTTCCAAGCACTAGTAGAGATTGATCGCTCATGACCCGAGCATCAACGTCGTTCGCAAGGATGCTTTGTTTGCTCCACAAATCTGTGGCCGAGATTGACAGTTCGGATTTTTGGGCTGTCTTGTAATCGTGCGATAACGGCGAGTGATATTCGATGCGCGGTATACGTTCTAATCGAATCGAGTAGGTAGCTCTTTCCAGCATGACCCGTCCAAACCAGATTGGATGTGCACGTACGATCGCCATGCCTCTTGACACGCGTTCCCGCTCACGCTCAATGCCGTCATTGCCGAAGAGTCGCTGTGCATAATCCGGCCGGCCGTGCCATTGCGCTTCCTGCTGCATCAGTTCCAGATCGGTTTTCGGCACATTAAATCGACTCTCTTTGTCGTAATCCGCAATTCCCTCAAGAAGTGTTTGACCTGCGCCCAATGAAAGCGGAATAAAACGATGAAAAATTAGCACGTTCTTAATAGTAATGGGCGCGATTACGACCGTCGCACCTAACACCAGCGCAAGTGCTGCTGTTGAACGCTGGCCTCGTCGAATGATTGGGGCGACAAACAACGCCAACGAGGGCGCGAGTAGGAGTGCGTTGGCGCGAAACCAGCATGAGATGCCAACCAACACTCCTGCGAGCGCAAACTCTTGCCACCGTGAGGTCTTCCAGCCCCTCGCAATTAAATACATTGCGGGGACCACCAGTGCGGCCGCTAGTGAGTCAGGTAGCAGGAGTACAGAATTGTAAGCAAACTGAGGCGAGAGTGCGGCAAATAGTCCGGCAATCAGCGCCGTGGGATACGAAAGAAGTTCCAGTGCACACAAATAAAGGAACACTGCTGCCGTGCAATCAGCAGTGATCTGAATAAATTGTATCGGCGTATCCGAGCTCTTGAACAACTTGAGAACTGCTGCAAGCAGCAACGGATACCCTGGAGGATGGCCCAGGTGATCCACGTCATGAAGGAACGAATGAAGATCAGTGCGCACAACTTCCAAAGCCGCACTTTTATAATTTGCCGTGACAGATGTTTGCACGCGAGTGACGTCAAAACGAACGTCTTGCCACATAAAAAACCTGACCACGAAGGCAAGAAGGAAAATCGCGACGCACGAAAGCACTGGCTTTAATGCCCTTAAATTCAATTGGTGAGACTCTGATACTTTCACAATGGAGCGTTGATAGCCTATAACCACAACGGAGGCAATAGTCGGACGCGAGAGCCTGGGTACATCGAAAGTTTGCAAGCTTCCGCCAACTGAATCTACATGGAAGGGTCAGCCGTTCTTCCACGACAATTAGTGTTTGCCGATATCTCCCTGGGAATCGTATGTCCCATGGCGAATGAAGGCGCTACTGCCGTTCTGTTTGTCACAGAGGTTTTGAAAATCTGCGCATCTTTTGGATTCAAGGACATCAGTTTTTTTGTCATCGTAGACAATGCCAGCAACGACAACACGCAAGAATTACTGGAGAGCCTCGGACTCCACGACCGCGCTGTACGAGTTATCTGGGCACCCGAGAATCGCAATGTCGTGGACGCATATATGCGTGGCTATCGTGAGGCGCTCGCGGCCGGATGCGACTGGATCCTTGAAATCGATGCCGGGTACAGTCATCAACCTTCCGACATTCCTCAATTCCTACACGCTATGCTCAATGGGTTTGATTGCGTGTTTGGCACCAGGTTTGACGGCGGCGGGAAAATGATTGAGAGCTCCTTGAAGCGAAGATTGATCAGCCGCGGCGGGACAGCGCTGACAAATCTTGTTCTGGGAACGCGGTTGACCGATATGACTAGCGGCTTCGAACTGTTTTCACGTTCAATTCTTGAAAACGTTCTGGAGCGAGGCATCCGGTCACGTGGGCCATTCTTTCAAACGGAGATCAAGACCTATTGTCGTACGGCCCGCGCCATGGAAGTACCAATTCGCTATCGAGCGCCGAGTCACCATATGAACAACGCGGCTCTAACTGACGCTTTCAAAAACCTTTGGCGATTGTTGATGCTGCGGGTTCGTGGCACCTTATAAAACGATGACCACCGCCATTGTAGTGACCTCTATTTCTGAACCGAATGAAGGCCTGCGTGCTCTGGCGCGAGGCTGTGCGCAGGCTGGACACACGTTCATTGTCATTGGCGACGAGTCGAGTCCAGCTGACTTTCAGTTGGCTAATTGCTGTTTCTACAATCTTAACGCCCAGTTCGCGACCGGTTTCAGGTTTGCAGAGCTTTGTCGGCAGAAGCACTACGCAAGAAAGAACATCGGATATCTGATTGCCGCGCAACAGGCAGTGGAAACGATTGTTGAGACGGACGACGACAACATTCCCACGGAACTGTTCTGGCAACAGCGACAACCGAGCATTTCAACTGGAATAATCGAGCGGGGTGGTTGGATAAATGTATTTCGTTATTTTGCGGAGTCGAACATTTGGCCGCGCGGGTTTCCGCTCGATCACTTACAAAGCGAGCCACCCTCCTTCGAGAGCTTGCCAGTTGGCGATGTCCGATGTCCGATTCAGCAGGGCTTAACAGATCGAGACGCTGATGTCGATGCGATCTACCGGCTCACGATTCCGTCACAGCATTCGTTTCGAAAGGATCGTGAAGTCGCTTTGACTACTGGCTCCTGGTGCCCATTCAATAGTCAGAACACTACCTGGTGGAAAGAAGCTTTGCCGTTGATGTACTTACCGGCCTACTGCTCGTTTCGAATGACAGACATCTGGCGCAGTTTTGTCGCGCAACGCATAGCATGGACCAATAACTGGGGTGTCCTATTTCATGGGCCGACAGTTGTGCATGAGCGCAATGATCACGATCTTTTAAGCGATTTTCGGGACGAGATACCAGGCTATTTGCATAACGCGCAGATCTGCCAGGCTTTGGAAGCGCTGCCGTTGAAGTCTGGAGTTGAAAACATCGCTGACAATATACGCTCTTGTTACGAAAAATTGGTTAGCATGAACCTCGTTGGCCAGAAGGAAATTGAATTACTTGACGCATGGCTTTCCGACCTGCATGACATCCGTTCTAGCGAGTTGAGTTCACTAACTGTACCCAAAGCAACTTGAAACTACGAAGGCGCGGATCCTCACCAATCCCGAGCATCTGTGATGACTGCGCGGAAGGCATCAGAAAATGCAAAACGTTTTTTCCCTTCACTCGGGTTGCAGGAAGTCTCAACACGATCTCACGCGGCAGGCTTGTATCTAATTCGACATGAGTCAGCGGCTGATCGTTAAAACTTATTGCGAGCGGTTGTGTAGTTAATCTGCCTGGCACAACAAAAGCAGAAATACTCAGTTGAAGTGAAATGTCTTCAGTCTCATCGGCCGAAAATATGAACGCAGCGTCGTTGTCGGCCCAAATATCGTTTGCGTCGTCGCGGGACCATCCATACCACAAGTAGTTCTGGCCATCGCCGTGAGAGAAGTCAACGCGAACTTTCGGTAAATCGGGGAATTCATGAGGCGCAGGGAAAGGCAAAAACTTCGCCATAAATTGAGGCTGTCGCCAATCCCATAGCCGTTCCGGGTGTTCGTCGATGCTGGCAGGCCTCAGATTCCAATTCCACGTTGCACGCTCGGTCGCTCCTGCGGTGTTGATGAGCAAGCTCGCGGCGAGCAGGCATGTGGCGACTGCGCATTCCAGAAAGCGTAGCCACTGTGTTACGCGCGGCGCGCGGAGTTTCCCATCAACAGCAAGAATCGCGAGCAGTACAAACCACGGCACAAGACCAGTTGAAAAACGTGGACCAAAACTGTGACCTCCCCACCAGTGCGGAAAGGCAGAAATGACGATCATGTGCGCCCCGATAACTGCCGCGGAAATGGCCACGAGTCGCAGCAATCGGATCGAACGCCGGTGTTTGACGAGCAGGTAAACAACAACCAGGCAACCAGGAACAAATACCAGCAGACCTCGGCCGGGACTCATTAGGTTTCCTGCCAGGGCCGTCCAGAACGAGCTGAAGTCCAGACGGCTGGCGCGATAGTATGTTGGCAGTAGGTCATGAAAGTGGTACCAGGAATAAGCGACGAACAAAACAAACCAGACGAAACCGGTCGCGGCATAGCGAAAGAAACTTTTCTTTTGAAACATCAGGACATAAAACGTGATGCCGACAACGGCAATTGCAAAAGTTGGTCGTGCAAAATAGGACCAGGCGAGTAGGGTCGCAAGGATTGTCGGCCGCATCGCGTGTTGTTTCAATTCCGTTGCGAGTATCAGATAAATAGCTATCCCGAGCAGTAGTACACCCCAGGTTTCTGACCACAAGGCCCGCGATGCTGTGCTGAAGATTTGAGTACCTAACGAGGCTATCACTGCAACTGCAATGCTCCACGACAGCGGTAACGTAAGTCGAGCCGAGTAGAAGAAAATGACAACGAGGCTCGACATCAGTAGCGCTGCCAGAGATGCCTCGATACTTATTTCGCCCTTCGGATTGTAGGTGCCGTCCGGGTTCGAAGCAGAGATGCCGATTGCGTTCATTGCAGCTACGAAGGGAAGTGAGAGAATCGACGAACCAGGCGGCAGGTAATAGTACAAATGTCCGTTTACGACTTGGATCTGATATATGGGTCCGTTGGCAAAATAATAGTCCGTCCATCGAGGTTCGTGCCGTGGTAATGCAAAATGGTCGAGCGTAAATGTTCGGTACCGCAACAAGCTTTCGCTAAGGAGCATTGAATAGTTTGAATCACTCACCTGATGGACGTGAGAACTCAAAAAGATCGCGAGTGTGAGACAAAATATTGCGGCAGCGACTAACGGATCGCTCCGCAACCGAGTCGTGAAACCGTCATTCACGTGTAACATTCTTTAGCGTGGCTTAAACTTGGTTTGAAATAACTGATTGCGATTCGCCCACGGAAAAGGGCCGTTCGTTAGTTCAATACCTTCGCGATACATCGGCTTTATCGAAGCCTGCAACTAAGTTTCAATTCGGCAAATTTTATGCGATCACATCCGTTAGAATTTCCAACTGTTGACACTCGATGTAATGCTGCATAACAGATCGATAATCTGTTTTGGGGGTGAAGACTGGTGGTATCACCATCCGCATTCGAAGTCGCACTTGATGCGGCGATTTGCGCGCGCCCGAAATAGAGTTATCTTCGTGAACTCGATCTCCATGGGGCTGCCCCACCTTGCTCATAAAGACTTGCTGCCTCGAATTTCACGCAAGTTGAAAAGTTATACTCGTCTCGCCCGCGAGACGGAAGACGGCATTACAGTTTTTTCACCAGCGGGTTTGCCATTCTTTGGTACCTCGGCGGCGCGAACGATCAATCGCCGGCTAATTGCCACACAGGTGCGACAACTGGCAAGGCGTAAGGGTTTAGAAGAACCTATCCTGTGGATCGCAATACCTACAGCCGCAGAATTGATCGGTATGTTCGACGAGTCTTTGATCGTGTATCAGGTTTCAGACAAGTACGACGCGAACACAATGGACCATGCGACGGACCCGCGGGTAATCCGAAAATACCACGATAAAGCGATTGCTGCAGCCGACGTGATTCTTTACTCCGGTCGAAAACTGTTTGCCGAGGCAACTGCGGCCCGCAACCGTTCGTTCCTGCTGGAACAGGGTGTTGATTATGAACGGTGGAGTGGAGTCGCGAACATTAAAGTAGCTCAAGCCATTGCCAAAATCGCGCGGCCGCGTCTTGGATATTTCGGCGCGATTGAGCCGTGGTTAGTCGATCAGGAGTTGATCAAGCGCGCAGCTCAAGAACGCCCCGAATGGAATTGGATTTTCATCGGTAATCGGTCACGTGGTTTGGACATCGAGCAATTGCCAAACACGCATTTTCTGCCTGCCGTACCATACGAGGAGCTCCCCCATTATGCCGCCGGATTCGACGTTTGCGTGCTGCCGTGGGAAACTGAGCAGGCATTCACGAGCTATGGCTCGGCGATTAAGGTGCGCGAGTATCTGGCAACGGGAAAACCCGTTGTAATCGCGCCGTTGCCGGAATATGAACCGCTTGCCAACGTGTTAAGAATTGCGCGTTCTCGCGATGAGTTTTTCCGACTTGTTGAAGATGCGCTTCTTGATAATGATCCCGATGCCGCAAGGCGACGCCAAAGTGCAGTGGCGTCCGGAACATGGGACGCGCGAGCCGAATGGGTCAGCCAATTGATAGAGGAGAAGTTAGAAGGCGTCTTCACGAAATCGAGGATTAGATCATCGTGAGATCTGTCAGAGCGGTCCAAGTTTGGGAGGCATTATCGGAACTGGCCTGTTGGGCGTACGGTTGGCCCTTCCCAATCCGCGAATTTATGCAGCCAGGATCGCTTGATTAAGTCATGAAACAGGTTCTTCAAAATCGAAAAACCGGTAGACCGTTTGTTGCTGATGTTCCCGTGCCGGTATTGCAGCGCGGCCGCGTGCTGGTTCGGACGAGATCGTCTCTGATCAGTGCAGGCACCGAGCGCGCGGCCATCGAACTTGCGGGCAAAGGTTTATTGAGGGAAGCGGGCGAGCGGCCCGACCTCGTGAAGAGGGTCCTAACGAAAGCAACTACGGAAGGATTTGTTAAGACCTTCAGCGCTGTCCGCGACAAACTGACGACTTCGCAAGCGCTCGGATACAGCGCTTCGGGTGTGGTAATCGAAGTGGCTGATGACGCGCCTGAATTCCGTGTGGGCGATGCGGTTGCATGCGCCGGACTGGGTTTCGCCTCTCACGCAGAAGTGCTGGCTGTTCCCAGGAATCTGTGCGTGCGACTTCCCGAGTCAGTCGATTTTGACGCCGGGGCATTCGGCACCTTAGGCGCGATTGCTCTTCAAGGCGTCCGTTTGGCCCAGCCAACTTTGGGTGAATCTGTTGTGGTCATCGGACTCGGGCTGGTCGGACAGTTAACAGCACAACTGTTGAAGGCGAACGGCTGTCGTGTCTTCGGGTTAGATACGAATGCTGATCGAACAAAGCTTGCACTTGAGTTGGGAGCTGACGCCGCCGCCTTACCGGGGGACGAAGCCAAAAAGAAGATTCAGGAGTGGACTCGCGGACGTGGTGCAGACGCTGTGTTAGTGACATCAGCTACAGATTCAAACCAGCCAGTCGAAATGGCGGCGCAAGTATCGCGTTTGAAAGGACGAGTAGTTGTTGTTGGAACGACAGGGTTGGACATTCCCCGCGACGCTTTTTACAGGCGCGAATTGTCGTTAACAGTTTCAATGTCATACGGCCCAGGTCGGTACGATCCCTCTTACGAAGAAAAAGGTCACGATTATCCGTTTGGCTACGTACGATGGACCGAGAAACGCAATATCGAGGCGTTTCTCGACCTCGTTGCGGCCGGGCATATTAATGTTGAGTCGTTGATCAGTCACCGCTTTCGGCTGGATCAGGCGGAGAGCGCTTATCAACTCATTACCGGTGAAGTGGGTGAACCATATCTTGGAGTGTTGCTTCGTTACGAACCGAACAAAGAATTAGCCAGACATATCACTCTGCGAGAGTCGCTGGCGAATGTCGGTGCTGCAACACTTTCTGTTGGTCTGATTGGAGCCGGCAGTTATGTATCCTCGATACTGTTGCCGCACTTCAGTACGCAGCACGTGGATTTTCACACAATCGCAACCGCTTCCGGAGTTTCCGCTCATGACGTCGGTAAACGCTTTGGTTTTCGTTATGCGGTTTCCAGCGCCGAAGACGTGCTGGCTGACGAAAATGTAAACCTTGTCGTTATTGGAACTCGACATGGCATGCATGCATCGTTAGCAACAGAGGCACTCCGCCGAAACAAACATGTGTTCGTTGAAAAACCACTCGCTCTCAATGAGCAAGAGCTTGCGGAACTCATCAACGCTGCAGCCGACTCTTCAGGTCAGTTGTGGGTCGGATTCAACCGCCGCCTCTCGCCCTTGGCGCAGCAGGCAAAAGCAGTTTTTAATGAACGAACCACACCGTTATCAGTTCTTTATCGGGTCAACGCCGGTCGCGTGACAAAGGAACACTGGACCCACGACGCGGTTGAGGGCGGCGGCCGCATCAAAGCCGAAACCTGTCACTTCATAGATCTGCTGCAGTACTGGATCGGCGCCCCGCCGGTTTCAGTCTTTGCCGAATGCATTGACGCGAAACGTAGCGATGTGATCGATGCGGATTCTGTATTCCTGACGCTGCATTTCAACGACGGTTCCATCGGTTGTGTCGCGTATCTGAGCGAAGGAGATAACCGGCTGGCAAAAGAGCGGATTGAGATATTCGGCGACGGCAAGACTTTCGTCATTGACGATTTTAAACATGGCAGTCGTTTCCATAATGGACGAGAGAAAAGGATTTCCTTGCGCACTCAGGACAAGGGTCAAGGTGATATGGTGAGAACTCTTTGCAACAGTGTTCGAGAGGGCAAGCCGAGCTTTTTCAGTTTGGTTGAGTTGGAGTCGGCAACGCTTGCGACCTTTCGTGCTGTTGAGTCTTTGAAAACCGGGCACGTGATGCCAATCGACGTTGCTGTATGACTGGCGTTTCGGGACGGTAGAGGGTAGCAGAGGCGCACGAGACTAGTATTGAGTCGCCACCGCTTAGCGATCAACTGTTGTGAGGAGGCTTAGCCTTTCCGTTGAGCTTGTTCTCTTGTGGGTTGGTCTTACCCCAATTGTCCCGTTCAATGACACGGTCGATGACATCCGGGGCCCGCATTAGGACACGACCCGATTCGACGAATCGGACTGTTCCTAAAGGAGTTCTTGATGACCGTGTTTGCGGTGCGAAAGCCATTGCCTCACATCCGTGGCGCCAGGCTAATCGCGTTGAATGATAGGAAGCTGGGGCTTTTATTAACTCCCACGTTGTTTACGTCGGATAGGAAAGTTTTCTAATTCATGTGCGGCATCGCCGGCATCATTTCTCTCCATCCCGAACAAAAAATCAAACCTATGCTCACGCGAATCGAGCATCGGGGTCGTGACGATGAAGGTGTCTGGATCTCACCGCGAATCGATCAAACGGGACGCGCTGTTGCACTCGGTCACCGTCGACTTGCGATCATCGACCCGTCATCCGCCGGGCACCAGCCGATGCTTTCAGACGATGGTCGTTATGTGCTGACCTTCAATGGTGAAATCTACAACTATCGCGAGTTGCGCGAGACGCTTCGTTCACGCGGTCATCAATTTCGTACAGATACGGATACCGAAGTGCTGATGAGGGCATTTGTGGAATGGGATCACGACTGCTTGACTCGGCTGAACGGGATGTTTGCATTCGCCGTTTGGGACAACAAAGAGCGGGTATTGACGCTTGCCCGCGATCATGTGGGGATCAAGCCTCTTTACTACGCTTTCGTTCCTCCAGGTAATGCAACGGCTGGATCGTTCATATTTGGGTCCGAGATCAAAGCGATCCTTGCAAGTGAACTAATCGCACCAGAATTGGATCCAGAGGCGCTGCATCAATTCCTGACCTTCCTTTGGGCGCCTGATCCAAACACTTTGTTTGCAGGAATCAAAACGGTCCCGCCCGCCAGTGTCTTGCGCTTCCGCGATGATCGAATTGACGTAAGTGAGTGGTGGGATGTTTCTTTTGAGAACGTTGAGGAAGGACGAGCTGAAAATTGGTGGCGGGAACGAGTGCTGGAAATGCTTGACCGCGTCGTGAAGATGGAGATGGTTGCCGATGTCCCGCTCGGCTCGTTTCTTTCAGGAGGCATCGACTCTTCCGCTATCGTCGCGATGATGAACCGGCACAGCAATGGACGCAGGGTCAAAACGTACACAGTCGGCATCAAGAGTGAAGATTTACGCTTCGACATCATTCCTGATGATGTGAAGTGGGCCCGCCGTGTTGGTCAGGACTTGCACACCGATTATCACGAGATTGCTTTGGAATCCGCAGTGGCAGATCTGTTGCCCAAGTTGGTTTACCACATGGAGGAGCCCCCGATAGACATGGCAATACCGAGTTATCTCGTGTCGGGTGCTGCGCGTGAAAACTTGACCGTCATGTTATCGGGCATGGGAGGTGATGAAGTGTTCGCAGGATATCCGCGTCAAATGGCAATGAAGATCGCGGCGCTACTCGACCCGGTGCCCAGCTTGATTCGACGGCCACTCTTGCAAACTGCGGCGCGGGCATTGCCAGGCGGGCGTCCGGGCCATATGACCGGAACGCTGCGCAACGCAAAAAAGTTTGCCCGCAGCGCTGCGTTGGATTTTGAGAATCGGTATCTCGGTTATGGAACCTACTTCACTGACGAGGCGAAGCAAACGCTGTATGCAAACGGACTTCGTGAAATCACGCGCGACTTTGACGCGTATGCCACGCACAGACGCTACTTCGAGAAGGTTCGTAATGTGGACCCATTGAATCGGCTTCTGTACGTAGATCTAAAAACGTTTCTTCCGTGTCTCAATCTGCTGACTACGGATAAAACGTCGATGGCGGCAAATCTTGAGGTGCGTGTGCCGTTTTTAAACCGGGAAATGGTTGAGCTGGCGGCTCGCATCCCACCTGAGTTGAAGCTCCGCGGCTTGAAACGCAAATACATACTGAAGCGGGCCTTAGAAGATGTTTTACCTCGCGAGGTCATATGGCGACGCAAAGCAGGATTTGGTGCGCCGATTCGATCATGGTTACGTGGAGCCCTGCGGCCGATGGTCCATGACCTGCTCAGCGAAGAAACTGTGAAACGACGTGGATTGTTCGATTCGGCGGAAGTGAAGCGACTGATTAATTTGAATGAGTCTGGCAGGGAAGACTACAACCTGCAGGTATTCCAATTATTGGGTCTGGAGCTTTGGCATCGAGAGTTTATCGATCCCACCACGGCGAAATAATCTCAATGCCAGTTCGGCTGTAAGCTCTGGAAATAGGGTAGCGGCGACCGATTCCTTAAACTCAGCGGAGGGACCACATCTCCCCACGAGCGCATACAGTGAAGTGATATGTGCAAAATGGTGACTCAAAGCCGAGATACTTGCTTAACGCAACTGAGTGACGTCGAAGCCTCGTCAACTCTCCTTGACGATCAAGCCGTCGTGGGCGACAGACCAGTCGAGCACTTGGGCCCCGTCTTCCGCTGACAAGGCACGCTCCACATCAGATCGTCTTCCTTCTCTGCATAGAAACGCGATGCAACCACCACCACCTGCGCCGCAGATCTTTGCCGCCTCCGCACCATTCTCCAGCGCTTTTTCGACTAGCGCTTCCATTTGTGGTGTCGCGATCGTGGGAGCCAACCGCTTGCGATTTGGATACGCGCGCTTCATCAAATCCGCCACGCGCGTCCAGTCGTCCGCGAGTAGCGCTGCCCGGATGTCGCGTGCACTGTCGCGAATTGCATCGAAGAGGCCGAAAAGCTCTGCGTCGCCGTCGATATGTCTCTTGTAAATTTCCCAGTTGTTGATGCCTGAGTTCCGCGGCTCGCCCGTATAGCAAATTGCTATTCGACGCTCTAGTTCCTTCGTGTTGATGGAAAGAGCTTCCCGCTGAATACCGTCGTGACGAAAATGCAGGGACGATACAGATCCAAAAAGCGCGGGATAATAATCCTGAAAACCAGCCGGCACGCGGATCACGGTTGACTCGATGTTTGCGGCAATCGTTATGTACTTCCGCTGTTCGTATCGGTTGCCCACGAGTCGGTTAAGAGCGCCGACGCAGGCGATCGCAAGTGCTGAAGACCCACCGAGGCCAGCTCCAGCCGGCGCTTCGCTTTCTGCAATCAGATGAAATCCAGTAGTTGGTTTGAAAAAGTGGACAAGCTTGGCGATGAGCTCAAGCCGCTCTTCCTGCAATAAATCTTCGAGAGCAGAGAGATCGGTCTCAAACGCCAGCTTCCGATCTCGCGACTCGAGCACTATTCGTCCGTCGTCGCGCGTTTCGATACGGCAACGCGCATACAACGACACCGCAAAGTTAACGGTCGTTGCGCCGGGATGAAAAAGATAGAGCGGCCAGATATCGATTGTGCCGCCAGCAAGATCGACACGAGAAGGAGCGTGGGACTCTATGATCATGGATGATTGCCAATTGTCGAACTCAATTGGCCTATAACTTAAGTTGGAATTTCTGTAGTTAGCACCAGGTAGTACTGCGTGAAAGTAGCAAGTTCCTGCTAACTAAACAAACGGCAATAAGATAGCAGTCATCAATGTTCAATCGTTATCGCCTTCGGTCTTCCTCACCACATGTTTGTTTTGTTCGCTACGGTGCGGCTTGAACGGTATGTGTTCCTGAAATTCCTGTCGCAGGTCCTGGAGTTTTTCCTGCGCAACCTGTTCGAGCTCCTGCAGTCGTTCAGGATTGGCTTCTTCGACCTTCTTGGACAGCCAGAACCTTTCAGCAAGATAAAACGCCGTGATTCCGACTACGACAATGACAAGCAGTACTTTCCCGAGTCGTTGAAAGTCTCCGATGAGACCCATCACGGCCCCGCTGAAAAAAAATCCTGCGCCACTTAAGACAAACACCCAAACAAAACAACTTCCCAGAGAAACGGCGAGAAAACGCAAGTACGGCATGCGACCGACGCCGTAGAAAATGCATGAAGCCCAACGCAGTCCGTAAATATATTTCGAAAGAAAAATCGATAAGAATCCAAATCTGTTGGTCAACCGTTCGATTCGAGGCTTTGCGGCGCGATAGAAACGAAACTCTCTAACTGTTTTTCGAAAACCACGTCCCGTGAAATAAGCAATATTGTCGCTGGCGCAACCTCCGAGCGTTCCCCATAGCAACACGCGCGCAAAACTGTATTCCCCAAAAAAATAGCTGTGTGCAAGCACGCCTGCCAACAGGAGAGTTATGTCTCCTTCCAGCATAGCAAGTATGAACACGGCGTACAGGCCGTATTGACCAATCAGGTCGTAAACAAGATCTAAACTATGCATGAAAGCAACGGCAGACCGCGTTAGATACTGACAGAATAAACTGGAGGCGGCGGCGCTGACTACTTTTCCGGTTCTTCATGTTGTGGAGGCTTAACGACCAGCACGGGACAGGAGGCGTGTCGCACCACTGCCTCAGCGGTAGAACCAAAAAGAATTCGTCCCAGTCCGGTCCGGCCGTGTGAGGAGATGACGATGAGATCAACCTCGCGTTCTTTTGCGACACGAACTATCTCTGAAGCTGCTTCGCCATGAACGACCAATTCTTCAATCTCCAGACCCGCGCACTCGTCACACTCCGCCAGTTTTGGCAGTTCTCGTTCTGCCGAATCTTCGAGTTGTTCAGTGATATCAGCGATAGGCAAAGGTTCGGTCAGTCCGGAATACCCTACAGTCGGAACAATTGGTTCAATCACATTTACGCAAATGATTGACGCGTTGAACGTCCGAGCCAGTGAAGCGGCATAGGAGAGCGCATAGTTACCGCATTCACTGAAGTCGGTCGGCAACAGTATCGAGTTAATTTCCATAATTTTCGACTTTGGTCTTGCCGTCCCGGGCCGCGACGCGTTATCCAAAGCACAGATCGAGGGTTCAAAACGGAAGACCGAAAACCAAAGCTTGAAAGCGAAATCGGTCGTTTGACGCAATTCTACTCTCAGAATCGCAGGTTTGACAGCCCCAGTACCCTCGACTATGCTTCGGCCTGCGGGCCAGAGACCCGCGCTCCTGCGCCTCCGCTAACAAGGTATTCAGGCGCTAATCACGAGCATCTCATGACTACTCCCGCTCAGAATTTCATTGGTGTCGATCTTTCTGGTCCGACCGTTAGAGCTGCCCTTGTTGATCCAGACGGCCAGATTATCAAGCGTACTGAAGCTGAAATTCGAACGGAAAATCTGGTTGAGCAGGTCGCCGGCGTCGTACAAACTTTGAGAGCCGCCGCGACCGAATTGGGCGCAATCGGCATTGCCATTCCCGGCCTGGTAAACAGGCAAACTGACAGAGTGGTTTCGTCTCGCGACTTACCCGCAACCATGCGGGAGGACTTACACGCGGAGTTTATGCGAGCGACAGGTTTACGCGTGGAGATTGAAAATGATGCGAATGCGGCGGCTTACGGTGAGTACAAAGCAGGTGCAGGCCGTGGTAGTCGCGATATGTTCTACATGATGATTGGTCAGGGTATTGGTGGCGCAATCATTCTCGACGGAAAGTTATGGACTGGCGCGTCAGGTTTCGCTGGCGAAGTTGGACATATCACAATCGATACTGAAGGAATGGAGTGTGTTTGCGGTAACACCGGATGTTTGGAAACTGTAGCGTCAGCACCGAGCATCGTGCGACGCGCCCGCGAAAGATTACATCGCGATTCGACTTCTTCACTGTCCCGACTTGCACTCAACAACGACTTTACTGCTGACGATGTAGCGCACCAGGCGAATGAAGGCGACGACTTTGCCTTGATGATGATCAAGCGAACCGGTAAGTCTATCGGAACTGGCGTAGCAAGCGTGATCAATCTGCTGAACATCGAGCGAATTGTGCTTGGTGGAGGCGTGATGGATGCCGGCGATCTAATTCTGAATCCGATTATCCACGAGGCCAAGCGTCGCGCTTTTCAACCCTGCTTTGAAGCTACGCACATCGTTGCGGCTAAACTTGGCAAAGACGCAGTGCCTATTGGTGCAGCTATGCTTGCCCGCGATGCCGCTATTTCGTAATCGTCTTCTACATCGGATTCAATAAAACCTCACGATCTACTGACTCCAAAGAAAATCAACCCAGCAGTGGCGGCAATTGCTGCCGAAGGTCCGTTCAGAATCGTCTTTGACACTGCTCAAAACACTTCCAATTACGGGTTCGGAGAGCGGAGCGTTGCTTCCGCTCCAGCTTTTTGCATGCCCAAAGGTATTTACATTCCCACAGTTTTAATTGTTCAGAATCCCGTCACTTTACGATCTCGCGCGTCATGGCTTTGAGTGCCTCGCTGAAACTTCCAGAGCCGCATTCGTATTATCTTGCGGCGATTTTATTGCTGACGCCTCAATTATTTAAGCCGAGCGTCAGTACCTGAGGCGAACAGTAGAACGCACAGCCGCAAGCGACGCAGCCGTTATCAGAACTCAAGGTTGGTTGGGTCAAACGCGCATCTCACATCCGGCGGCACAGAGCTTTCGAACGATCGGGTGAATGAAAAATGCAACGCAGCGCCTGCCAAAACGTTTTTATGACCCCTAATTTGAAAATTCGAATTCATCTGGTAAAGTACCGCTTACATTTAAATCAAACAGTTGATGCTAAAGGTGCGGGCCTCCCCTATCCGTTAACCTCGTGTAATTGTCATCTAAGTATGCTTTTCTGCCCCTGTTCAATCGATTTCATCTTCGCTCGTAGATGTAGAGCTCACTATTAACGCAGCGGCGATGCCACAGATTTTCCATCACAGCACCAATGCGCTGGCCAAGTTGACGATATATGGCGCCGTATTCATTCTTGTGGCAGCTCTGTGGGCCACAGCCGAGCTGAATCGCTCGGGATGGAATACCGGTCAATGGGTAGAACGTCAACAACCAATCCAGTTTAGTCATAAGCACCATG
>JBHEMC010000079.1:0-21271 GCA_046262775.1 Pyrinomonadaceae bacterium
GGTCCAATCGTGCTGGAGGCGGGCTATGTGCGACGTAAGGATTCGATCATAACGGCCAAATGCAAACAGTGGCCTTTCGAAACGAGGGAAGCCTCCGAGAATCGTGTTGGTCTTGCGATAAGAGTAACTCAGCGAAAGTCTCTGCGCGTCCGTTATTACCTGATCGATTTTGAATACCGCATTGTTCATCGTCGTCGGCACGCTGCTCGACGCCGTGTAATTCCCGAACACTCCAGGCCGTGAAGGTATAGGAAGTTTTTGCAGGATTGCGAAACCGACGGGATCGATGATCGATCTGCCACCGGGCAGCTGGAACAGGTCGATACGATTACCGGGGATCGCGACACGCGTTCCCGGTGGCGCAGGTATTGGGTTCCCGGAAGCATCGAATCCCGCAATTGGACTATAAACCTGAACGCCACCCGGGAATTGTCGCAGAATAGCCGGATCAGTAAAGAGCTCGGAGAAATCGCCCTGACGCATCTTGACCGTGGGCACAGAGACATTCACCGACTCTGATTGATTGAAACGGTAACCTTCGTAATTGAAAAAGAAGAACGTCCGATTTTTCAGGCTGGTCGCCAGAGGGCCGCCTTCGCCAAAATGAGGCAGGTAAACTGGTCCACCAACGTTGAAGCCAAAGTCGTGCTGAAGGTCGAAAGGTCTGTCGATGCCGGCTGCATTGTTTAAGAACGTATTTGCGTTCAGTACTCTGCCCCTGTAAAGCTCATAAGCCTCACCATGAAATTCATTGCCTCCTGACTTCAGGGTGAAATTGACAATTCCTCCCGAGGAGCGGCCGAACTCGGCGGAGTAACTGCTGGTGCTCAAAGTAAATTCCTGGAAGGCATTTGGTCCGGGAGCGGTTTCGGTGAAAGCTGTGCCGTTTTCAGCACGATATGTTGAAGCGCCATCAACGAGAATATCGGTACCCATTGACTGTCCACCGCTGACCCTAAACCGTGCGGCGTTTGTGCCTCGGCTGTCCTGGCCACCGATCGTGCCACTAGAAGTGACGTTGCTGTCGAGGAAAATAAACGAAAGTGGCGTGCGGCCAGCCGATTCCGCACTGACTTGCAGAGGCAATTCTTTCACTTGTCGTTCAGTAACGTTGGTCTGTCTGACTGGAGCATCCGTTTGAATAGCCGGCGCGGAGTCGCTGGCAATTGTTACGACGTTGGTGATTTCACCCAACTGAAGCTGAACATCAGCCCGACGGACCACCTGAACCGCGACCTGGACTTTCTCGATGGTGGACGAACTGAATCAGACACCCTCAATCGTAACTTTCCATGGATCCGCCTTCAACTCCGGAAGCGTGTATGTTCCTTCAGGAGAGGTGCTCGTTGTTCTAACTTCGCCAGTATTTAAATTGGTCGCAGTGACTTTTGCGTCAGCAACAACGGCGCCATTCGGATCCGTGACGGTGCCTGTTATCGAACCGCGGTCACTCTGGGCAGACGCGGGAATACAAGTAAAGACAATAAGCAGCGCTGAGAGCAGGAAAAGTCTATGAGAGTTCATTCACGTCCTCCTGTTAGTCGGCCCACTCGAAGCTTTGTTCCTCGAGATTCCGCACATTTCGCAACGAGGGGAGCAAGTTCTCGGCTAACGAAAATCGTTTCGTATCCACCAAAATGAGAGGCTTTGGGGGATATTCCAGGGGTTACACTCCAAAATTCCCTCGCGGTAGAACGAAATTGGAATCCGTGTAAACGGTTACGCAAACGGTTACTTAATGGAGTCGGCTTATAGCACAAAGGTAGGACTAGTTGTCAATCATTATTACTGAAATGTGATACTAGTGACTACTTGGAGAGATCTATCAGTCTGACGCCGATGCCCTGGCGCTCTTTTTGCTCCCCTCGCAGCTTTTCCGAGATCGCAAACATTGACCGCGACCGGCTTTTGTCGCCTAACCGGCCGTAGACCAGTCCCAGCTGGTAGTAAGCAGCCTGATCCTTGGGGTCAAGCTCCACCGCTCGCTCCAGTTCAGCGCGGGCGGCTTCATAGTCTTTTTGACGGGCGAGCACTGTGCCGAGCGCAGAGTGAGTGGCCGAATTTTTCGGGTCAGAACGAAGGGCGCGCCGGAACCAGGAAATCGCCTGAATTTCGTCACCCTCGTTGTGGGCAATCATGCCGAGATAATATTCAGTGTCTGGATATGAGATTGAAGCCAGACTACGCTGAAACGCCACACGAGCCTCTACGAATCTCCTAGCTGCATAGAGAGTTGCCCCAAGCACGAAATAGCCGCGACCATCGTTGGGTCGCAACTCGATATACCGAGTTATAAGACTTTGAGCCTCGTTGCTCTCTCCATTGTTGAGACGAGCAATTGCCAGCGGGTACAGATATTGCGGATCGGCGACTTTCATCCGGTGCAACTGGTCCAGCGCAGACAAGGCATCGTAAACGAGATTCATGTTGAGCGCCGTCCAGCCAAAGTCGTAGAGCACTACAGCCGAGTCAGGCGCAATCCTACGCGCCCGAACCAGAAATGAGAGTGCCTTTTCTAACTCACCATTGGCACGTGCAATATTTGCAAGAGCTCGTAACGTCGGAACATCGTTAGGCTCGATCTCTAACGCAGCACGAAAGGACTCCTCGGCGCGCCGGCGTTCGCCTTTTTGGTACAGAGTTGCGCCGAGATTAAAAAGGAGTGGAAAAGATGGTTCCGTCCCGCTGTTAGCTGCCTCGAGAATTTCAATTGCATCGTCGACCAATCCATGCTGAGCAAAGGCTGACGCGATGGTCGCAGCAATCTCGGGTGGAGTTTTGCCAGGCTGCTTGAGCGGAGCAGCCAGTGTCCTTGCTCGTTCTATATGATCAAGACCGATATGACATTTAATCACGAGGAACAGATCTTCCCACCCCATCTGGCTTGCAGCTCGCCTGTTCAGGTATGCCAGTGCACGCGCGTAATCTTTTTTCTCTTCGTAGAGTGAAGCGAGATTGTAGTTAACGCTGTCGTTATCCGGTTGCAGCTTCTCAGCCTCCTTAAAGGCCCAGAGAGCTCGATCAGAATTTGCCAAATCAAGGTATAGCCGGCCTATGTTCAGGTACGCTCCGAGTAACGATTTATTAGCTTCGATGGCGGCAAGAAAAAATCTTTCGGCTTCGTCCTGACGATGCTGCTGTGCACGAATTACCCCCAACAAATTAAGAGCATTTGGTTCACGTGGTGATCGCTTCAACACCGTACCAAGTTCAGCTTCCGCCGGGCCGAGTTCCCCTTTGCGAATCAGGTCGGCCGCTCGCTGCAAATGATCGGTCGTTAAATCAACCTGATCCGCGTAGATCCCAGCGGGCGCTCCGATGACGAACGCTAATAGAAGCAAGTGAATTCGCAATGTCATATGCCGCACTCCTCGCCCGCAGACACGTGTATTTCTGTAATTTCTCAGGTTGTTCAATGCGTTGTAAGCTGGAGTTGAAATTTCGACAGACCGATCAGCATCTACCGGCTGCATCAATGCCAGGTGGTATATTATCATTCTCGCCACTCGTCAGGAATTTCGCTAATAGTTTACGGCCGAAGATGATCAATCGATCCATGCCATTGGAAACCGATCGCCGAATGTCGGGGGTTCTTTGGTTAATGGTGTCACTCCTTTTCGTTTGTGTCAGCACGATTGGGGCACAAACGAGTGACGGATACAACAACCCGGTTATTCCCGGTGATCATCCTGATCCTTCGGTGATTCGCGTGGGCGACGAATACTGGGCTACAACGACATCGGGAACCTGGGAGCCTGAGTTCTCGCTTTTTCATTCTCGAAATCTATTGGATTGGCAAATATCAGGCGCCGTTTTCGAAACGCGTCCCGATTGGGCCGAGCGTGATTTTTGGGCGCCGGAAATTTCTACAGACCGTAGCCGTTTCTTTGTCTACTACACCGCGCGTAAAAAATCAGGGCCGCTGTGCGTTGCCGTCGCGACAGCTTCCGCCGCTTCAGGTCCATACATTGACCATGGCCCCCTCGTGTGTCAGGAAGATGGTTCAATTGATGCAATGGCTGTGAGTGACGAAAAAGGTGCACGCTACCTTGTTTGGAAAGAAGACGGCAATAGTCGAAACCAGGCGACTCCTATTTGGGCCCAACGACTTTCTGATGATGGCCTGAAGCTGCTTGGCAAGAAAGTAGAACTCATCCGAAACGAACCGCGGTCGTGGGAAGGGGGGGTTGTCGAGGGTGCCTTTATTCTTCGGCGTGAGAATTGGTTTTACCTCTTCTATTCGGGCAACGCATGCTGCGGCCGAAAGTGCAATTACGCTTTGGGGCTCGCGCGTTCCAAGAATGTCCTTGGCCCATATGAGAAGTATTCAAGGAATCCAATTCTTGCGGAAAATAAAACATGGCAGTGCCCGGGTCACGGCAGCATAGTGACAGACACCGAGGGGCGCGACTTCCTCCTTTATCACGCCTATAGAAAATCAGAGAGCGCGTTCTTCATTGGCCGCGAAGCATTACTCGACCAGGTATCCTGGGGATCAGATGGCTGGCCAAACATCAATGGGGGGCGCGGACCTTCTGGACGCGGATCTTTCGACATGGATAAACCAATGGGCCCGTTGTTTGATCCTTTTGAGGGTTCGAGGTTATCAATCGGCTGGCAGTGGCCTCAGTTCGCGGAACCGACGATACAAATCCAGGCTGACGGTTGGCTTCAGTTGTCGCCCGTAAAGAAGTTTGCGCAGGATGAGCTGGGCGCTGTCGTGACGCAACCGGTCACAGCTGGTAGCTTTGTCGCAACAACACTGATTGACATCTCGCTCCTGAAGCCCGGGTCTGTTGCTGGATTATCAGCTTATCAGGGAGACGACAATGCAGTTGGTATAACGGTTGGAGGCGGCAAAGTGTCTGCGTACCTCCGCGAAGGCAAGAACCATCAAATCCTCTCAAGCGAAGCCGGGTTCAATGCTTCTCGCATTTACTTGCGAATGAGTGTGAAGGATGGATCGCGCTTCCGATTCGCGTTCAGCCAGGATGGCAACAACTGGAAAAACTGCGGGGATGAGATTCCCGTTGCTTATCTCGAATCCGTCAGAATCGCGCTAACGGCAGGCGGCGCCGAGGGGGCGACTGCAAAGTTTGATTGGTTCCGAGTAACAACATTACAGTCAGCTATTCCAAATCCATAGCGCAAGAGTCGAAACAAAACCTGCCGTCTGGATCATTTTGCAACCTGCTCAGTAACAACAAGATACCTGTCCAACTGCGGTGCGCTGATCCTTTGAACAATCCCACTCGGCCACTTTATTTCCACTGTTCGAACCGCAGACGCCGAACCCAACCCCACGAGGATGCGTGGATCATTCGAGGACAAATAACTTCCCGCCGTATTCGCGTCGAAAATTTGTCTCTTCCCGCTGCTGTCCTCAACTGTAATCCGCGCGCCGATTCCGTTGTGGTTCGACTTCGAACCCACAAGAGATAAGCCTAGCCAGTGGTTCTTTGTTCCATTGTTGCGCAACACCACGGGAGCACCATCAAGCGTCGACATAACAACATCAATCTGCCCGTCGTTATTCAGATCGCCAAAAGCGGCAGCGCGACCAATGAAAGCTTCAGTGAAGGGTGGACCAGCCGTTGCCGAAACATTTACAAAACCCTTGCCCGTATTCAGCATCAGCAGCGGGCTTTGTTTATATTTTAAATAAGGGTTTGTTTTTTCGATGGTATCGAGCACGTGACTTTGAGCGACGAAGATGTCACGCCAACCATCGTTGTTAACATCGATAAAACGAGTTCCCCATCCGGAATTTAACAGCGTAATCTGACCGACGCCGGCAGAGTTCGTCACGTAGGTAAAGTTCAGGTCTCGATCGTTGTGATACAGTGGATACGTTTCATTTGAGAGTGTAGTAATGAAAATATCCACATACCCATCGTTGTCGTAGTCGCCCAGGTCGATGCCCATTCCTGCATAAGTCTTTCCATTTTCGTCGTATCCGGCACCAGAAGGGATGGCGATGTCTTCAAAAGTCGCATCACCTTTATTGTGATAGAGCGACTGCCGAACACTGTCGTTCGCTACGAAAATGTCTATCAATCCATCATTATCGAAATCGCCGAGCGCCACCCCCAGCGCCTTCCCTCCTTCTTCCTGAATCCCTGACTTGGCGCTTACATCTTCAAAGGAACCATCGGCGCGCTGATGGTAAAGAATATTTGTTGCACCTTTGAAATTGTCCGGATGGCAGTAGGCTCGATACCCTGCTCGCAGTTCGCCACAGTAAACAGTGCCGATCTCGAAGTCCCATTCAACGTAGCGCCCGACAAAAAGATCGAGTTTTCCGTCGCGGTCATAATCAAGCCAGGCGGCACTGGTGGACCAACCACCGCCACCTACGCCTGCCTTTTTCGTAACGTCAGTGAACGTCCCATCGCCGTTGTTGTGGTACAGAAAATTGTTGTCGTATCCAGTTAGGTACAAATCCTCATAGCCATCGTTGTCATAATCAGCGGCCGCAACACCTATGCTGAATCCCACTCCTTTTAGACCCGCCCGTTCCGTAACATCCTCAAACGTGCCGTCGTCCTTCTGGCGATATAACCGATTCCAGTACTGCGGATCCCGTTTGTCTGGAGCTTCCGTTTTCGGCATTGGATCCTTTAACGCCGCGCCGTTGGCGAAAAACAAATCCATGCGCCCGTCGTTGTCATAGTCAAATATTGCTATACCGCTGCCCATTGCCTCGAGCAAGTATTTCATAGAGGTCAATGTGGGTGTTCGTTTGAACTTGATGCCGCTCAAGGCGGTAATGTCGGTGAATGTGACGGGTGACTGTGCTTGTGGCGCGGGCGGTGGAGGCCTGTTTGGTGGCACTTCTGAACTGTACGACTTGCCTGTACGTGCTGGAGCGGGCGAAGCTATTGGCGTCGGTGATGTTTGTTGACAAAAAACGACTGCCGGACTTGCTGTCGTCATCAGAAACAACAGGATCGATCGAAGCGCAGTTATTTTTGCAAGTTGAATGTCAGGCTTGTTCATAGAACTGGATCGGAGCGGAAGTTGATAAGGAGTTGTTCCCACCTTGGCTTAATCGACTGCAAATCTTGAGGAGTGAAATCGGCCGCTGTAATTTATACGCGGCCTACGGAAACGTGTGCAAGTTTCCGATTACTTTTAGGAGTCATGCGACCAGGCACGGTTTCAGAACCGTGAGAGTGGGCTTGTAGTCAACACGTAAGATGTGTCTGTACGGTCTTCTGGCTTGCCGGCAGCTACAATGCAATCCAGTTTGGGTCAAAAATGCATAACTCCCGTTAGAATGCGTCTACCAACGTTCGGACTTTCAGATTCTTGCTAAACGTTCCCGCGGCAACTCGAGTGCTCGGTCGGAACTGAATTTCAACTTTCTGGCCCGGGAGTAGATCGAAATAATTATCCGAAAACGAACCGGCGTAATTTGGCGCCGAAAGGTACACTCCCCGTGCAAACTTGTCGCTGGACAAAGTGATGTTCAGTCCAGGGCGGGATGGCTTAACGTCGAAGGCGATCTGCGGGTGAGGTAACTCAAGCTCCTTGTACGGGTGAAAGAAATGTTTATTACTCGTTACCTGCTTGCCTCCCACTAATACGTCAGTAAGCAGAAACACCTTTCGCTCGTTGCTCCCCGCCAGTAAGGTGTTAATTGCGACTGTCGCGTACGCCCTGCTGCTATTTGGTGCAATAAGGATGTCCTGGTGTTGACTCCATAACCTATTGCCATCGAAATCAACGACACTGATGTTTAGCTGCGCCGGAATCTGTTGCAAGCGATCGCTGACAATGAACACGTCCATCATGCCCTTCTCTTGATGCGGACTCACGAGAATGTCTTTGTAAAACCGCCGGGCATAGAACTGAAGGGCTTTCCAACGGCCGGTGTAGTCGATGCTTGACCACGACGCGACCGGCCAGCAGTCGTCGAGTTGCCAGAACAGCGAGCCCATGTTCCTCGGCTTGATGCGGCGCAAGTGTTCCGCCCCGATCTTTATTCCCTCTGCTTGCAGTATCTGACTGACGTAAAGAAATGACTCGAAGTCTTTTGGCTCCGGATACTCACGCAACATGTATTCACGAACCAACTGGTTACCGCGTGGGTGTCGTTGATGGGCCAACATTACGGGAGATTGAATGTCATGATCTGCCGCAACCGTATAGGTGTCGACTGTTTCGAGTTGCGGAAAGGATTGGAAGCCGTACTCGCTCATAAACCGTGGGTGCTGTTTTTCGTATTCACTGAACGGCATCGCAGCATGCCAGACCTGCCAGTAATGCAAATCCCCCATCTTCTGTGATTCCGGGTCATCTTCTAGTTTGGAACTCGGTGAACTGGGCCAATAAGGTCGCGAAGGATCGAGCGTGCTGCAAACTTCCGGTAATACACCGTAGAACAGCTTCAGATAGTCGTCCCAAAGACTTGCAGGCAAGTGCTCTTTCCAACCCCAGTGAAACCATCCTGACTCCATTTCATTATTGCCGACCCAGATCACAATGCTCGGATGATCGCGCAGTCGCTTCACATTATCCGAAGCTTCGTGTCTTACATTGTCGAGAAAAGCCTGATCGCCCGGATATAAACTGCAACCGAACATGAAATCCTGCCAGATGAGTATTCCCATCTCATCACACAGTTCGTAGAAGTCGTTGCTCTCGTAAATGCCGCCACCCCAAACCCGCAACATGTTCATGTTCGTGTCGCGTACAGATTCCAACAACTGCCGGTACTTCTCTCTGGTGATACGAGTTGGAAAACTATCGGCAGGAATCCAATTTGCCCCTTTGGCGAACACCGGAACGCCGTTAATTACAAACGTGAAGCTCTTGCCGAATTGATCAGGCTCTTGCCGCAATTCCAGGGATCGCAAGCCGGTTCGTGTAGTTGCTTGATCAGTGAGCTTGCCGTTCATGATCAATCGCACCTTGAAACTGTATAGCGGATGAGATCCGAGACCGTTAGGCCACCAGAGCGACGGCTGCCGAACTATAAAATCGAGGGAAAAAAGGTTTTGACCGGCCGTTATCGCCACATCCTTACGAGCAGCGATGGTTTTGTTGGTGAGATTGTCCAGGACGATCGTCGCTGTGGAGTTATTGCCGGCTATTACTTCAACTTGAGCTGATAATTTGGCCGCCTCCGCGGCGACTTGTTTCGGCAAAATGTGCAGATCCGCGACGCGCGCGGTGGTCCAAGCTTCCAAGTAGACCGGGCGCCAGATACCAACAGTAACGAACCGCGGGCCCCAGTCCCAGCCAAACTGATATGGGGCCTTGCGCGTATACGGACTCGTCTTTTCTCCCTGATCATTGGCAGCAGGAAGCTCGTACTTCAGTTTCGCCATAATCGGTAAGACTTCGTTGATGGGAGAGCGGAACCGAACGCGCAACGTGTTCGCGCCTGGTCGGAGCAGGCGCTTACAATCAACGCGCCACGTACGAAACATGTTGTCGGCATTTAGTAACGGTACATCGTTCAAGAAAACGTTTGCGTAGGTGTCAAGACCCTCGAAGATTAGGTCTACATTGTCACGGGTGAGGACTTCAGGAGCGACAACAAAAGACGTTTGATATTCCCAATCTGTCTTTCCGATCCACTGGAGTTTTTTTTCGTTGTCACGATAGAAAGGATCGTCGATGAGTTTGTCATCCAAAAGGTCGGTGTGCACACAACCGGGTACAGCAGCCGGGTGCCACGTGTCTTTACCGACCTCGCGAAATTGCCATCCAGTGTCGACGGGTAGCATGGTCTTATCCATGCCGAGCGCTTCCAGTCTGTTTTGGGATTGAGAAGTGACTGCGGTCAAAATCAGCAGCGCCAGAAGGGGCGTCAGGAATTTTGCGCTTTTCATTTATTAGGCGGCTTTCAAAAAAATTTCACTTTGCTTTCATTACGATGGCTGGTAAAAGAAGCGCATGCTCATACGAACGATCTATTGCTTAATTGTCGTCGTAACTATCTCTATCCTGGCACCCGTGTCAACCGCGGTGAAGATCAAGTCAGCTTCTGTTGAGGTCGATACGCCGGAGAATTTGGCAGTGCATTCGGAGGTGCCAGCCTCCAGATTTTCCCGGCTGCGCCACGGAATTAATCTGAGCCATTGGTTCGCCCAATCCGCGGATTATTCTCAAGCTCATCTTGAAACACATACCACGGTTGAAGACATCGCTCTAATCAAAGCGATTGGCTTCGATCATGTTCGTCTTACTCTCGATCCCGCACCACTATTCAACGGAGATGATCCAGGCCGACCCAAAGCCGCATACCTCACATACCTCGACAAGGCGCTTGATTCAATACTGGCGCACGAATTGGCTGTGATCGTTGATATCCATCCTTCCGACGAATTCAAGCTAAAACTTAACAGCAACGATCGTCAGATTGAAGCTTTCGCAAAATTCTGGCTGGCACTCGCCCAGCATCTTTCGACTCGTGATCCCGAGCGCCTCTTTCTCGAAGTTCTCAATGAGCCAATGGTAGAAGACGGCTATCGTTGGTTTGGTATGCAAGCGAGACTTATTTCGGCTATTCGACTTGGCGCACCGCATCATACGATTATCGCGTCAGGCCACAGGTGGTCTGGTCTTCCAGAGTTGCTGTTTATGGTTCCCTACGCGGACCCGAATATAATTTACAACTTTCATTTTTATGAGCCGTTTGCATTCACTCATCAGGGAGCATCGTGGGCTGGTAGCAATCTGGCCTTTTATAAAAACGTTCCATATCCATCGAATCTGGAAAGCATTAGCAAAGTACTAGACACAATTCAGGACGAACCAGCACGTTACAATCTGCTTCGGTATGGTGAAGACGGTTGGAACGCAGCCCGCATTGAACGAGAGATCGAGGTGGCCGCCGCCTGGGCCGCGAAGTATCACGTGTTTCTTACTTGCAATGAATTCGGGACCTTTCGCAACTTTGCGCCACCTGCTGATCGCGCGGCCTGGATCAGGGACATGCGTACAGCGCTGGAGAAATACGGTATCGGCTGGACGATGTGGGATTACGCGGGTGGCTTTGCTGTGGTCACTAAGCAGAATGGCCGTGCGATCCCGGATGCAGAGATCGTAAAGGCATTGGGATTGGCATTTAACAAGTAGTCAGGCCTTTCAAATTGAAAGCTAAAAAAGCGTAATCTCCAAACCTCATGCGTCGATCAACGCCCGAGACTTTCAATTACCTGATTCCCAACGCCTTCGCATATCCTCGATTGATTCGACAATTGCCGAATCTTATTAGCTCAAGATAACCACTCAACGCACGCTGCACTTCTTCTTTAGAGGGCCGGTGCTTTCTCACGTCTTCAAAAGTCGTTCGCGGTCCATCAGCGAAGTCGACGATTGCGTTCCAGTGCTCCGGGCGAGTTATCGATACAAGACACGAGGTTGCTTCCATCTTCTTATAAGGCCAGAAGCACCAACCGATGTTGTTCTCCTCAAGCAATCGCCGGAAGGAACCAATCCACTCATCCGTGTTCTCCCCCGATTCACCCATCCAGACAGGCACGTTATGTTTGTCACGAAAATCAAGATACTCCTGAATAGCCCCTTTGTTTACCTCCATCCAATACTTATGAAACGTGTAAATGACCTTAGCGTCGAAGGGTGGACCAAAAACTTTGAAGTTAGTGTCCCATTGGGCGCCGCCAAGAAAGATGAGCTGGTTTCTATTGACCTCTCTAATGCCGGCAACAATCTGGCGATAGAGCGGCTCAAGTTTTGGATTAAGCTCCGCGACGTCAAAAAAATGAGCAATGGGCTCATTCAATAGATCGAACCCGATCACTGTAGGTTCATTTCGATAGCGCGCGGCAATTTTGCGCCAAATGTTGATAATCAACTGGCGGCTTTCGGCGCTTTCGAATAAGTAGGGATAGCCCCAGCTATCATCAATATTGTCCCCCGTCTGTCCACCAGGCGCCGCATGCATGTCAAGAATTACGTATAGTTGTTGCTTCCGGCACCAGGCGACAACATCGTCTAAACGCCGGTAACCTTCACCTTCCAGTTTTTTGGGGGTCGAGCCTGTTACAAATAGCCGGTAGTTGAAGGGAACGCGAACAGAGTTGAACCCGGATTGTTTTATAAACCTGATATCGGCCCCAGTCACATATCGTTCGCGATACGTTTCCCAAAATCGCTGCGCCTCGTCTTCACCCACGAGTTGATTGATTACCTCTTGTATCAGACGCGGTGAATTGGCGGTTTTAAATTTGAACATATAACCTTCGGGCAGCAGCCAGTTGCCCAGGTTGATGCCTTTTAATAGGAGCGGTTTACCGTCTATGGAGATCAGGTCCTTTCCTCGCGTCGTAACGAAGCTCAAATGAGCTTTCGGGCGAGCCTGGTCCAAAGTCACTGCTCCAAGATTCAGCAAGAGAATAAGCGCGCACAGCGCTTTGCTTGTTTGACACCACGTCATCACTTCATACCTGCCTTTGCACCAATAAACGACAATCCGCGACACAACTCTTTCAGAGCCGCGACCGCAAAATGTGCTTCTCTCCGCAGGTTTAAAATACAACTTGCAAAGCTTTCATCAAGCTCGGCTTTATGCGATCGCTCGCAAGGTGATTGCAGCCTTCGTGATAAGATGCGCGTCCATAAATGAGTTTTCGAGAGCCCAACATGAACATTCGGTGTACGTTCTGTGCACTCACTTTTTTCTTCATATTAGCAGCCGCGCTTAATGTCACAAGCGCCCAAACTAAGAAGACCGACGAAATCCAGAAGCCAACCATTGTAATCGTCCATGGAGCGTGGGGCGGCAGTTGGGCGTTTCGCCGTGTCGATGCACTGCTGCGCGAAAAGGGCTTTAACGTCTATCGACCGCAACTTACCGGGTTGGGTGAACGGGTACATCTCAGCAACCCTGATATCGACTTAACCACGCATATCAACGATGTGGTGAACGTGATCCTTTTTGAAGACCTTCACGACATCATTCTCGTGGGCCATAGTTACGGCGGAATGGTGATCACCGGTGTGGCCGATCGCCTGCCCAATCGAATACATCGACTCGTTTATTTGGATGCATTCGTGCCTAGCGATGGCGAAAGTGTCCTAACGGTAATCGGCTCGGGAGGCGACTTCTTGAAGCAAATGATCAAAGGCGACTACGTTGTTCCCGCGTGGGTAAAACCGAATCAGGCGCCACCCCATGATGTACCGCAATCTCTCAAAACTTTTACTGAGCCCATCTCTCTAAAGAACCAAGCTGCTCTTAAGCTTCCCGCCACTTACATCTTGACGGTGGAGGCGCGTAAAGAACCGAAGGACGATGATTTTTGGTCCCAGGCGCAGCGCGCGAAGCAGCGTGGATGGCCTATCCTGCAGCTGACGGCTGACCACAATGCTCAATGGTCGGCGCCGGAGGCGCTGGTGGACATGCTGGCTGGCATTCATTAGAAACTCGTGGGTATCCAACGCCAACTATTGAGTTTAAAAACTAATTTTGGCTGGCTGGAACAAAACCTGTGAAGACTGTCGCTTTGCTTAACAACGAGCCAACCTCAAGATCCGCTGATGGATTCGAGTTGTTATTGATAAGCGCTCTGATTCTCTTCCTCGAGTTGGCAGCCATTCGTTGGTTCCCGGCGCACGTTCTGTACCTGACATTCTTCACTAATATAGTTCTGCTCGCCTCTTTTTTGGGCATGTCGGTTGGTTGTCTGGCAGCAGGGCGGCGTCGTAATTATCTAACCTGGACACCAGCTATGCTGATCGTTGCGATGGCGGCAGCGCAAGCAATTGAGTTATCGAGTGCCTCGTTCTTGAAATTTGTCGATGTCGGTAATCAGGCTTCACCACAACAAGTTTACTTTGGCACCGAATATCATGCTCAGGATCTATCACATTACGCGATTCCGGTCGAAGTACTTTGCGGGTTCTTCTTTGTCGTTATTGCTTTAACGTTCGTGGGTCCCGGACAGGAATTGGGTCGCAGTCTTAGGCGTTGGCCCAATCGAGTGCACGCGTACACAATCAACATCAGCGGAAGTATCGTCGGGATCGCGCTGTTCGGGATATGTTCCTGGCTTGAGATCTCTCCATTTTGGTGGTTTTCATTGTGGGCACTCGGCCTCACTTTCTTCTATTTTACATCCGCACAGAACGGTTTTCGCACGAGTCAAATTACTACCGCAACCGCTAACGTCCTGCTACTGGCCGTCGCGGTGTGGCTCGCAGGTTATGCGCCAGTTCACGACGCTACCAAAACCGAAACACAACATCTCTGGTCTCCATATTACCGAATTGATTTTAATGCCGCTGACCTGTCTCTTTCAGTGAACCAGATCTATCACCAACAAATGGTTTCTCGGGATCAAAACTTTCCTGCTTATGCGTTGCCACACCTGTTGAATCGCGATGCTGGAAGGCCACCATTCGAGGATGTACTCATCATCGGCGCAGGTTCTGGTAACGACGTTAGTCGGGCCCTTCAATGGGATGCCAAATACGTCGACGCAGTGGAGATCGATCCGACTATTTATCGCCTTGGTCACACATATCATCCCGATCAACCTTACAGCGATGAACGCGTTCACATACACCTGGACGATGGTCGCAACTTTCTTCGAGCGACTGACAGGAAATACGATCTGATTGTTTATGCCCTGGTCGATTCGCTGGTCCTGCACAGCGGCTATAGCAATATTCGTCTGGAGAGCTTTCTGTTTACACGACAGACATTCGAAGACGTTCGCCGCCATCTCAAGCCAACCGGCACGTTTCTAATCTATAACTATTTTCGCCAGGGCTGGCTTGCAGCGCGACTTCAAAAGGGACTCGACGAGGTGTTTGGACAACAAAATTCTTTGGTCCTTACGCTTCCGTACCGCGAGGTTATTGAGCCGGGTAAAGCCACGTTCGGAGATTTCACTATTTTTTTCGCGGGTGCCACAACAGACCTGGCAAACACGTTTGCTGCTAAACCCGACTACTGGTTGCGAAATGACGAACCGCCGACGCCGCATTCGGCGAACGGTTTCCTACAGCGGCCTGGGCCAGGCGACGTCACAAAGTTAACGTCATTCGAAGGACCATCGACGCCTCACTGGCAACACTTCGGACTAGCTACCGTCTTGCCTCCTGGCAATGACCTGCATACGGCAACCGACAACTGGCCCTTCCTTTATCTGCGTCAGCCGATGATACCGACGCTAAGTTTACGTGGAATGCTGATAATGGGAGGGTTGGGGTTACTGCTGGTCTTTCTGTTTTTGCCACGAAACACGAGAAGTGCTGAATCTTCGGACCGCACACTGCACGTTCAACTATTTTTCCTTGGTGCAGGATTCATGCTCGTGGAGACAAAGGCGGTGGTCACAATGGCGTTACTCTTCGGTAGTACCTGGGTCGTGAACCTTGTTGTATTCCTCGCCATTCTGGTAATGATTCTCGTATCAAATTTGTGGACACTGCGGACAAACCCGGTGCGGTTATGGATCTACTACGCCGGTCTCGTCATAACGCTGGTACTGAATGCCATTGTTCCGCTCGACTCCTTCCTGGGAATGAATCGCAGCATCCAGGTGCTTGGATCATGCCTGCTGGTGTTTGGACCGATACTGTTTGCCGGAATTGTCTTTGCCTCTTCATTCAAGCGCAGCAAGGATCCAGATCGCGCTTTTGGATTCAATATCGCAGGCGCGATGATGGGTGGCCTGGCCGAGTACAGTTCCATGCTAGTCGGATTTCAATTCGTCGTACTGGTCGCGCTTCTGTTCTACGGAATTTCGATGATCGGACTTCGGGAAACCGCTCCGGCTGCTATGGGCCCACTGGAGGCGGAGGCCCACTGAAACCACTAAGCCTGCTCACGCCGTGTGCGGGATTTTAGCTGCTTAGGACGCACATCAGCTCACGGCAACATGAATTTCAGACAAACAGGTGATGGAACCTCCGCGACGTATGCTGTTGTGCTAAGCAGGCCAGTTTTCATGTCACGACGGAAAGTCACGATGCTGTTTGACTCTTGATTTGCTGCGAGAAGAAAAGATCCTGTCGGATCGATCGCAAAATTACGCGGTGTCTTGCCACCTGCTGATTGGTGCGCGATCAAACGTAACCTGCCTGTCTGCTCGCTAATCTTGAACGCAGCGATACTGTCATGCCCGCGATTCGAACAATACAGGAAATGACCATCCGCGCTGATATGGATGTCGGCACTTGTGTTCTTTCCGGAGAAACTCGCCGGCAAAGTCGGAATCGTTTGGATTTCCTGCAGATTACCGTTCCGTGGGTTGTGAGCGAAACTCGTGACAGTCGCATGCAATTCATTAATAACGTAAGCGAACGTGCCACGCGGGTGAAAAGTTAAATGACGTGGGCCGGCTCCAGGTTTCAGTTGTACTGACGGAATCGTGTTTGGAATTAGTTTTCCTCGACGCGGATCAACTCGAAACACCATAATACTGTCTGTGCCGAGATCGCATGCGTATGCAAACCGGTTGTCAGGACTCAAGACAATGCAATGTGCATGCGGTCCCTCCTGGCGCTCGCGATTAATGCTTGAACCCACATCCTGCCGGACGTCTGTCGCCTCTCCGAGACTTCCGTCTTCACGTATAGGAAGCATCGCAAAGTTGCCACTTGCATAGTTTGCCACTAAAACAAATTTGTCAGTCTGATTTACTGATACGTAGCAAGGTGCACTGCCCATCGAGGTCTGCTGATTCAGCAACTTCAGTTCACCGTTGCTCCAATTAATGGCGAACGCGCTTAAGGCGCCGCTTTTCTTCCCTGCGAACTCTTCGTCTTCATTGACTGCATACAAGAAACGCCGGCTGGAACTAAGGGCGAGATAAGAGGGGTTCGATACTCCCTTGGTTGTTGCTACGTGGGTTAACTCACCTGAGGAGTGTTGCAATGAATACACATAAATTCCCTCGCTCGCGCCTGTCGTGTAAGTGCCGACGTAGAGCAGTAATGTCTTAGGACGCTGAAGCGGCAGCGCTAAATCTGAGAGTGCCAGCCCAAGAAAACCTGCGCCTGTTATATTCAGGAAATCTCGTCGCGCAAAAATATTAATCGGCATTTTGAAACTCACGTTTTACATCAGCTCCTGGAAAGAGAGTTTAGGCGGTCGCGACAGTATAAACTCTTTCGTCATTCATCCTTGCAAAGGATTGGTCCGTTTTTCAGACTGCGCGTCGACAGGTGTGACGGCAATGAGGTGGTTTCGTAAAGAAGAAGGAAAGGACGCTGAAAAAATAAGCCGCAAGATTTTTGGTGTTACGTTTTGTTGTTAGTGGCGGCTGTATCAGTAAACGCTCGGTCCAAACGCATAGAAATTCAATTTCAGGGTTAAAGAAAACGCTACTTGGAATAATACACCGTTGGCAATCAGAAACGCGAAACGGGAGAAACTAGACAGACAATCCAGACGCCGTTCTCATTCGTGAGCAATGCACGCTTGCACCTTCGCAAAAACGCTGTGAACGATCGCACGCGCCCTCTTCTCATCCGCTGCTTCCGCAATCACACGAACAATCGGCTCGGTATTTGATCCTCTAACAAGAAACCATCCGTCATGTAGCATCACCTTCACACCATCGCGCAGATCCATCTCATAAGCACCATACTCCTGACGCAAGGTTCTCAAAACGGAAGAGATCTTGTTTGACGGACAAGGAAGTTTTTCTTTGATCAAGGTGAAGCGTGGAAAACTTTCGACCAGTTGTGTGACTGTCATACTGCTTTCAGCGAGCAGGTGAAGAATCAAAGCCATGCCAACCAAACTGTCGCGCGCAAAGTTGATCCGCGGGTAGATCACGCCTCCATTACCCTCACCGCCTATGACGGCAGTCAGTTTCTGCATCTCTTCAGTTACATTAACTTCACCTATCTTGGTCAAAGCCAGCGGACAATTGAATTTCTTACAAACCTCTGCCAGCACTGATGTGGAAGATAGATTAGCGACTACTGCGCCCAACTCTTTTCCAAGAACATAGAGAGTAGCGAGGACCAGCGTGTAGTCCTCGCCGATTGCAGTTCCCTCTTCGGATACGATCGCCAGACGATCTGCATCCATATCCTGGGCGAAACCCACGTCCGCTTTATGTTTTTTCACCGCGTCACAAAGATCTGTAAGATATTCCGGCAGCGGTTCTGCTGGACGGGGGAACTGTCCATTTGGAGTTACGTTGATCGCAATAACTTCGGCGCCGAGGCGCTCAAGTAGCTTTGGACCAATCAGCGACCCCGCACCATTACACGCATCAAGCACAACACGCAGAGTTTTGGAAGATTTTGGCAAGGGTCCAACAACTTCAAGAATTCTTTGAAGGTGTTTCTCGAATGCTTCCGGAATCTCTTCGACTCTTCGCAACTGGCCGCTCCGCACCTTCGTATACTCACCCTGATGATAAATATCGAGCATCTCACGAGCCTGCCCGCTGTTCAGGAAAAATCCATCCCCGCCGATGAACTTCAGGGCATTCCACTCCGGGGGGTTGTGGCTTGCCGTGATGGCGATGCCTCCACGTGCTCGACGATCTCTCACGTGTAGCTGAATCGTCGGAACAGGACACATCCCGACGTCGATCACCTGACACCCACTCGACAAAAGACCAGCAACGACGGCCTGCTGAACCATCTCACCCGATGTTCGAGGGTCTCGTCCGATGACAATGCTGCCTGAGCCCACATAGGTGCCGAAGGCCTGAGCAAAGCGAGTCAACAGCGAAGGAGTCAGCGACTCTCCGATCACTCCTCTAACACCCGAAATGCTGATCTTGAGAGTGGGTATGGCGTGCATAGTAACTTTATCCGCTATTGCAAAATATCTCTCGCCCAGTTCAACAAATTTCGCGCGACCGCCGGTTCTTCAGCTTCAACGATCACGCGAATGAGTGATTCCGTATTCGAAGCTCGAACATGTGCCCAAGCATGGCGCAACTCCACTCGGATACCGTCGGTCAGATCGTAGTCCATCTGCTCTTCTTCGACAGCTGCCCGAAACTTCTGCAAGAGGGAGTAGAGTCGGTTCGGTTCAACCGCAACGTTGTGCTTTAGCATAGTCAGGCGGGGCAAGTCGCCAACAACCGCTGATATTGGCATCCGGCAGCGTGCGAGCGCCTGCAGAATCAAGCCTGACGCCGCAGCACTATCGTGAGTGGCATGAACTTCCGGGACAGTAACGCCGCCGCTGCCCTCCCCACCCAACACGGCGTTTTGTTCCAGGACGGCTTCGGAAATATAGGCTTGACCAACAGGGGTGCGTACGACTTTGCCACCGTAGGTCTCAACAACTCGATCTATAGCGCTACTCGTTGATACGTTCGATACGATTGTGCCCGGGTTTTCCTCCAGTCGAAGACGAGCAGCCAGGACGAGCGTCAGCTCTTCCGACAGTGCCTGGCCCAATTCAGTGACAATCCCGAGTCGCTCGCCGTCTGCATCGTAAGCGAAACCGATCTCAGCACGACTGGCTTTTACCACCGCACTAAGTTGGGCCATCGTCTCAGGTTTCGGTTCCGGCACATGCGGGAACATTCCATTCGGATTATCATTGATTGCCAAAACTTCACAACCAATTTCCTGCAGCCAACGTGGAATTAACCGCGAGCACGCACCGTTACAACAATCGACCGCAACTTTCAGTCTCCGCCTCTCTATTAAGTCAACGTCAAAAGCGTTATTCAGCAAGTCAATATGGTGAGGTATTGGGTCCTGTTGCTGTATCGACGATTTGATTTGGTCCCACCTGGTTTTCGCAAACTCGCCCTGGTGAAAAATATCCAGAAGCTCCTCGGCCTGCGTGGGGTTCAGGTAAAGACCATCATTGCGAACAAACTTCAGCGCGTTCCAGTGAGAAGGATTATGACCGCCCGTGATTGCAATCCCGCCATCTGCCTTAAGCTGTTGCATCGCCAACTGCAAACTGGTTGTTGGAGATATGCCGAGGTCGATCACCTCACAACCCGCCGCGAGTAAACCTGAAATAACTGCCGCACGGACCATAGGTCCTGAAGGGCGGGTATCGCGACAAGTAAGAATTCTTCCACCGTCGAGGTATGTACCGAATGCTTCGGAGAATCCAACTGCAACCTCAGGTGTAAAGGTCTCACCAACAATGCCGCGTACACCTGTGATTCCGATTTTCAACGGTTTCATGATTCATCGAAGCTCGAGCAACCAGCGGAAGTTTGGCTAATGTATTGTGGTCCTGTGCCCATACGGTGTGGTCAAAATATTCCAAATCGCGGCTTTCTGAACAGAAGGAACATTGACCCTACTTAACCACCATCATACAATTTTCCTCTTCGTAAAAGCGTCTTATTCAATCCAGAATGAAAGGGCTGCCTGGCCGCGACCACGCAACAGAAGGCGGAACGCAGGGCCAGACATAGAATGCCATGCGCAATCCCAAGTCGGCGACCGCCATTCTGTTAGTCATTTATCTGAATATTATTTCCTCTCCGGCTCAAACTTCCTTGCCTGCAAAGCTTTCATCCTCAGACGCAGTTGAACTGCGCGTCGAATCGCTGCTGAGTCAGATGTCGCTCGAGGAAAAAATTGATCTGCTTGGTGGGACAGAAGGCTTCTTTATCCGGGGTATCCCGCGCCTTAACTTGCCGCGGTTCAAGATGGCTGATGGCCCAATTGGCGTTCGCAACTATGGACCAGCCACCGCAATGGCTGGCGGTATCGCACTCGCTGCCACTTGGAATCCGGGCCTGGCGGAGCGAGTTGGAATTGAAATAGGTAGAGACGCTCGGGCCAAGGGAGTCCACTTTTTGCTCGGACCAGGCGTAAACATTTATCGTGCTCCAATGAACGGCCGAAACTTCGAATACCTCGGTGAAGACCCGTTTCTCGCTGCCCGTATTGCCGTCGGATACATTAAAGGGGTCCAGAGCCAGGGGGTCAGCGCTACCGTGAAACACTTCATGGGAAACAATTCCGAGTTTGATCGTCACAACACGGATTCCATTATCGACGAGCGCACGATGCGGGAGATCTACCTCCCGGTGTTCGAGGCAGCGGTAAAAGAAGCACAGGTAGGGGCCATTATGGATTCCTACAATCTGACCAACGGCACACATCTTACTGAACACTCATATCTAAACACAGACGTCGCCAAGAAAGAGTGGGGGTTTGCCGGGATCATGATGTCTGACTGGTCAGCGACCTACGACGGAGTAGCTGCAGCGAATGGGGGTCTGGATCTGGAAATGCCGTTTGGGGCCTTTATGAATCGGAAGACACTCCTACCGGCCATTCAACAGGGTAAAGTCTCCGTCGCGACAATTGACGACAAGGTGCGGCGCATACT
>JBHEMC010000080.1:0-21199 GCA_046262775.1 Pyrinomonadaceae bacterium
GCTCTATACGATCTACAAGGCACTCTCAGCAGTAAAGCTCGCAGGCTGTTTCAGTCAGCGCAACACCAAAGCAGTGCCGGTCTTCTGGATCGCTTCCGAGGATCACGACTTTGCCGAGGTCGCCTCCGCCGAGTTCATCAGTCGCGAGTGCAGACTTGCAAAAGTCGAAATCTCCAAACATTTACACCGCGAGAACGCACCCGTCGGCAAGGTAATATTAGACGAATCGATAAACGCTATAGTTGATGAGTTATTCGACTCGTTACCCGTGTCTGAGTTTGCGGGCGACATAAAAGAACTCCTGAAGAATTCCTGGCAGAGCGGCCGCGGTTATGCAGAGTCGTTTGCCTGTATGATGACGGCGTTGCTCGGCGAGTACGGACTGATTCTCCTCGACCCGCTTGATAGTGAACTGAAACAACTCGCAGCCCCACTGTATTCCCGTGCGGCCGAGCGCGCGCCTGACATAGCCTCCGCCATCGAGCAACGCAGTCGCGAATTGGAATCTGCCGGGTATCACGCGCAAGTTCTCGCAACTGCAAATTCATTCCCGCTGTTTATTTTGGATAATGAGGGAGCCCGGCACGCCGTTGTGCGGCTGCAGAATGGCAAATACAAAGCAAAAGAATGCGACGAAGAATACTCAGCTGCAGATCTTGCGCAGTTAGCATTGGAATCTCCCTCGCGCTTCAGTCCAAACGTAACGCTGCGGGCCGTGGTGCAGGATTATCTACTGCCTACGATCGCCTACTATGGTGGGGCAGCAGAGATCGCTTATTTTGCGCAAACTGCTGAAGCCTATCGTTTACTCGCTCGGCCTGTTACACCAATACTTCCGCGTTCGAGTCTAACAATGATTGAACGACACACGGGACGTGTGCTTGAACGCTACGGACTCGGTCTGGCCGATTTCTTTGAAGGACTCGACCCAGTGATGGCGCGGGTGGTTGAGGAACACCTTGGTGCGCGTACGGCGGAACGGTTTTCTCAGGCAGAACAGAATGTAAACGACGAGCTCGACAAACTCCGTCGCGAACTGGAAGCAGTTGATCCGACGTTGGCAAGTGCTCTGGAAACGGGGCGTCGCAAAATCAATTATCAATTGGAAGGATTACGCACCCGGTTTCATCGCGCACAAATGACCAGAGACGACGCAGCACAGCGTCAGTTGCAACGCGCATTCGAACAGCTTTATCCAAATAAAGCTCTTCAAGAGCGGCACATCAACATTACGTCACTGCTGGCCCGTCACGGCACGTACGTGATTGAGTGGATCTATAACGCGATCAATCTTGGAAGTAGCGATCATCAGGTAGTCTATCTGTAAAAGAGCAAAGCTTGGCCGGGTAAACGCTTCCGGACCAAGAAACTGTGGAACTCGAGATCTTTATTGTGGACTGAAATGATTATCACTATCCTCCCTCACAATTAGAGACTTTCAAGAGCAAAAAGAAGAACCAGACCAAAGTTTAAAGATCGAACTAAAGACCGAAAGCCAATTTCCGTTTTACGACATGTCTAAAATTCGCGTCCTCGCCGATCATGTAGCCAATCAAATCGCGGCAGGTGAAGTAGTAGAGCGTCCTGCGTCCGTTGCCAAAGAATTAATCGAAAATTCAATCGATGCAGGAGCCACGCGTATTGTTGTTGAAATAGAAGCCGGAGGCCGACGACTCTTAAAAATTACCGATGACGGGGAGGGCATGGTCCGCGACGATGCAGTACTTGCATTTGAGCGCCATGCAACCTCGAAGATTCGCGAGTCAAACGACCTTGCGGCTATTGGTACGCTTGGATTTCGCGGGGAGGCACTCGCATCCATTGCTTCTGTTGCGAGAGTCGAGCTAACAACCAAAACAGAAGAACTGGACGTTGCGACGCGAGTAATCATCGACGGTGGCCGTATGCGAACCGTCAAAGATGCGGCCCATCCGCGCGGTACTACGGTGTTCGTCCGCGACCTTTTCTTCAACATTCCCGCTCGCCGAAAGTTTTTGCGATCCGAAGCGACAGAAACCTTTCATCTGACAAACCTCGTAACGCATTACGCTCTTGCGCACCCGGAAATTGCATTTACATTTCTCAATAACGGCAGGGAAGTGCTCCGCGCCTCGCCGGCTGAAAATTTACGCGAACGTGCGTACCAGGTGTTTGGACCGGAATTTCTCGAGAACCTCCTGGAAGTGAGAGGCGGACATCCGAACGTCGCGACCGTGTCAGGTTACGTATCGGCGCCGCGGGATCGCCGAACCTCGCGCGACTCACAGTTTCTGTTTGTGAACCGGAGATTTGTCCATGATCGCTTAATCGGCCGCGCCTTGTCGGAAGGGTATCGCTCGATTTTGCCTCACGGGGTCTATCCAGCTGCTCTACTCTTTTTGCAGACGCCGTTGGAGGAAGTCGACGTCAACGTTCATCCCGCGAAAACGGAGGTTCGATTTCGACGCGCCGCCGCGGTCTCGGATGCTGTTCGCGAAGCAGTGAAAGACGCACTCGCGAGCGCGGGTTACATACGCGAAGAACCGGTTCACGTGAATCCGTCAGTAGAACCGATGCAGGTTCAAGCAGTGTCGATGGTTTCAACTCCCGTCATACATCCTGAAACGCCAGGAACACTACACGCTGCGGCAGACGTGATGAGCACAGCTGATCCGACCGAGTTTCAGTTGACCGAGCCGGTCGCACCGCCAACTCAATCGCGCATGGATTTTGTGACGCTCATGAGTTCGGTTGAGGAAGCGTTGGCTGCTGATGAGTCCGTGATTACAGATGAGGCAATTTCAATAGAAACTCCTCCTACAGTTGAACCGGTTCCGCCTGCGGTCAGCACTCGCGCTACGACTTTGCCGCCATTCAACTCGGCCGAGAAATACACTCGTGCAGCGAGAGCTGAGTCGCTCTCAACGAATATTCGTCCTCTCGGTCAACTGGATGAGAGTTTCATCATAGCGACCGACGACGAAGGGTTATTGTTGATCGATCAGCACGTCGCTCACGAACGCATCTTGTTCGATAAGTACCGTTCGTTGGACTCGGAACGGCGTTCAGAATCGCAACAGTTGCTGGTCCCCGAAACTTTCGATCTTACGCCTGCACAGGCAGTAGTCTTCGCTTCGTTAGCGAGCGAATTGGAGAATTACGGGTTCGAACTAATGCGATTGTCTGGTCGAACCGTGGCAATCAAAGCGACACCTGCCGATTTGCCGGCAAGCGAAGCGCGAAATATGCTTTCAGAGTTGTTGGATACCGTAGACGCTGAGAAGAAACAGACAGCGCGGGAAACGTTGCGTGATGAGATTGCGGCGTCCCTAGCATGTCACGCGGCCATAAAGGTCAACATGCCGCTTGCGCCGGAGAAGATGCGGTGGTTAATTGATCGGCTTTTGCAGACTTCGTCACCAACGACTTGTCCTCACGGTAGACCAGTGATCCTTAGGCTCAAAACACGCGACATCCTGAAAGGTTTCCACCGGGTTTAATGTCCGATAAACTTCAGTTTGTCGCGTTGTTGATATAATTTTGTTTGTTCCGTCTAAGTTAACGCGCCACGGCCCCTCTTCAAGCTTGCGTGTGTTGCAGACACGACGAACTTAAAGTTTTTCGGACGTTAAACCGAAAGGAGACGATCGAAGAACGATCGGTAGCGCTGTAATGCAACGCGCAGATCCTCTGTCGAGACGTTATCGCCCTTGTCCCACTCGCGTTCCAGCTTTTCACGCTCAGCCGCAAAGATTTCGGCCAGTCGTTTCATGGTCGTCGCGACTAACTCGTCGCCGAGTTCTACTGACTTGCGCGGTTCATCCACAAACCGCGTTTGAATGGTCATCCACTGCGAACGAAACTCCTCTGCTTCGCCTGTATTGAATAAAGGAGTCGCTCCCTTCGACGGCTGCGCAGTTTCAGGCTGCCGTGCACGACCGGTCGCTGCTCCGGCCGCAAAGTCTTTTGTACTCAGCGGCTCGCGAGTCTTGGATTCCGGATCTCCCATGCTTGCCGCTCGCGACTCCAATTCATCGTCATCGTCATCACGCACTTCATCACGTTCACGAATATCATTCATCGTCCTGCCTCCTTCACTCTTGCTCTGTTACCGTTCGATAAGTCGCGCACCGGCTGCATGCCACCATCGTGCAGCAGGTCCGCAAAAAGTGCGCGGTAGTGAATCATTGCCTCGCGCAGTTGTTCCGTACTGACAGCATCGGCATTATCTCGCTCGGCAATTGTGTGCGCAATTCGATAGTTTTCGACAACAACTGGATGGTCAACCGAAATGTCAGCGGCACGTTGATCGAAATCGCCTACGGGATAACCGCGCGCTTTCAGGACCTGCGCCACGAGCCTGTCAGCACCTTTCATGGCGGCGCGGGGGTCATCGACGAATAGCGCCTGTTGGTGTTCCCAATCGCGAACAAATTCCTCTCGTTCTCTGTCGCTAAGGGGCTTAATCTGCAGTTTACTGACGCGCTTTTCTCGCTCCTGCAACACTTGCTCAGCGTGTGCAGCATTGCCTTCTGAGCGCATTGCTCGATCATATTCAGGACCAAATCGCTCCCGCAGCTGCTTTGAACGTTGCTTCTGCAGATAGAACCAGACGCCCGCCGCGACAGCGAGGATAACAATGGCAAGTAAGATTATTGTTGAAGTATCCATTTCCCTCCTCCACATGTTTGTGACCGCAGACCTCGGACGCGACTCCGCGAGTCGCTATTGCATTAAGCAACCCTGAGGCCAAGCACGTCACTGTTCAGCGCGCGTGAAACACAAAGTTATTCAGCGCTGCAGACTTGAATTGACATATTTAGTATTTGTTAAAGTACGGAAATACGACGGGCTGTATTGCATTGCTGCGCGTTTGTGTTCGCGAACTACGCCTGCTTATCACGATGCGATATCCTCGCACGGCCAATTTTGCGTCCCCTGGAGGTCTAATGAACTTATTTATTGAACGTGTGTGCAAATTAGCTTTAGTTGCCACCATGCTGGGTGTATTTACTTGCATCGCCTTTGGACAACGATATGACGACAAGGTCTTCTCTGGCTTGCGCTGGCGTTTAGTAGGTCCGCATCGAGCGGGTCGCGTGACGGCGGTGGCCGGCATTCCGGGCAATCCAGCGGTTTATTACTTTGGTACTCCCGGTGGTGGCGTTTGGAAGACGACGGGCGGCGGACGTGTTTGGAAGCCAATATTCGACGACGCACATGTTGCCTCCATCGGCTCACTCGCGCTCGCACCCTCAAATCCGGAAGTTGTCTACGTGGGAACTGGAGAGGAAACCGAAGGAAATGGAGTCTACAAGTCCATTGATGGCGGTCGCACATGGATGAACATTGGGCTACGTAACACGCATCACATCAGCTCGCTGATTGTTGATCCCAAAAATTCTGACATCGTTCTCGCCGGTGCGCTTGATTATTTCTCCGCAGGTCCGACACACGGGATTTTCAAGTCGGTAAATGGTGGCAAGACGTGGAACCGCGTTTTGTTCAAAGACGACAAGATGAGTGTTGTTGACATGTGCGCTTCGCCGGACGATCCCCGCATCGTCTACGCTGCGACTTCAACATTCCAGTTTGATCCGAATAACCGACGGGCATTCACCGGTGCTTCCCAAATTTTCAGATCGACGGACGAAGGTACAACCTGGCAGCCGATAGCCGGTGCCGGGATGCCTGCCAATGGGTTGGGCCGCATTGGCGTTGCCGTAGCACCGGGATCGAAGGGTAACCGAGTTTACGCCATCGCGAGCGCCGGTTTTTTTCGGTCGGACGACGCAGGCGCGAACTGGCAACAGACAACAACAGATCCTCGAGTGGTGGGAAGCGGCTTTTTCGGTAGAACCTTTGTAGATCCTCGCAATCCGGACGTTGTTTATGTCATGCAGACCTCAATGTATCGCTCTACGGATGGTGGTAAGACATTTGAGGCATACAAAGGCGCACCTAGCGGCGAAGACCAGCATGTTTTGTGGATTGACCCATTGAATAGTCAACGAATTTTTCTGGGTTCCGATCAAGGTGCGATCATCAGTCTGGATGGCGGACATACTTGGACCTCCTGGTTCAATCAACCGACTGGTCAGCTGTACCACGTGATCACCGACAACGAGTTTCCCTACCGCGCATATGCATCGCAGCAGGACAGTGGCTCAGTTGCCGTCTTAAGTCGCAGTGACTTCGGTCAAATCACATATCGTGACTGGTTCTCCTCCGGTTCGTTCGAGAGTGGCTACATTGCACCTGATCCGCATAATGTAAATTTGATCTATTCAATTGGTTGGTATGGTTCCGTGCTACGACTCGATCGGAGAACTGGTCAGATATCAACTATCTTCGCCCCCGGACGTAAGTATCGCTATACGTGGGAGACGCCGCTCGTTTTTGGCCGCGATGCGAAGACGCTTTATGTCGGGATGCAGTTCGTATTGAAGACCACCGATGATGGAAAGACGTGGATTGAGATTAGTCCTGATCTCACCACCATAAATGGAGCCACCGATCAAAATGGTGTCATTCAAACCATCGCACCATCACCGGCCCGGCCCGGAGTAATCTGGGTTGGAACCAGCAATGGCCTTGTTCAACTAACACAAGACGACGGGGCGCATTGGATTAAAGTGTCGCCACCGGATCTGCCGCCTGGCGCAAACATACGTCTCATTGAGGCCTCTTCTGTGGATGCTGAGAGAGCATATGTCACCGCTGCACCACTTTCACGCAGCGATCTGAGACCGTACATCTATCGCACCTATGACGCAGGTAAGACGTGGCAGAAGATAGCTGCGGGATTGCCTGACAACGCAACCGCACGTGTTGTGCGCGAAGACAAGACGCGCAAGGGCTTATTGTACGCCGGGACAGAAACGGGTATTTACGTTTCTTTTGACGATGGAGATCACTGGCAGTCGCTGCAATTAAACCTGCCGACTACATCTGTCCGCGATCTGAAAATTCAGGGTAACGATCTCCTTGCCGCAACGTACGGCAGGGGTTTGTGGATTCTGGACGACATAACTCCAATACTCGCAATGAACGATCAAATTCTTACGAGCTCTGTCTATTTACTCAAGCCGGCGAATGGTGTGCGCGTTCGATGGGACAATCATCCTGACACGCCGCTTCCAGCGGACACACCGGCAGGAGAGAACCCTCCAGACGGTGCAATTATTTATTATTATTTGAAGTCCCCAGCAACTACCGAAATCAAGCTCGAGATTCGAGACTCGAATGGTCGCGTGGTGCGCAGTTTCTCGAGCGCGAGTCTGGCCGGGAATATGATGCCGCGGAATGTTCCGGACTATTGGTTCGCACCATCCGATGTTTTACCGACGAAGGCCGGTCTGAATCGCTTTGTTTGGGATTTGCACTGGCCCAGCCCAGCTGCGTTGCCATACAGCTTCTTCGGCCGACATCTCGATTACATCGAATACACCTTACCCGACCATGCTGTGGCTGGGAAGACCCCGGTCAGTCAACCGCCTGGTCCATTAGTCGTGCCCGGGACTTATGAAATTGTATTGACCTATGGCGGTCAAACGATGCATCAACCGCTGGTCGTCAAACTTGATCCTCGTGTCAACGTATCGCAGGCGGATCTCGAAACCCAACTTGAGCTGGCAAGATCGATTGATGAATGGATGAGCAGCAGCTATAACGCTTATAACGGTCTTAGCGATATGCGTACGACGGTTGCTGCGGATGTGAAGGCCATCGCTGGTAGGGCCAACCTGAAGGCGACAGTGGATTCATTGCAGGAGCTCGATAAGCAGCTATTGGAACTTCAGGATAGCCCGGCAGGTTTTGGAACAATCAATCGAGATCTATCGCGATTCGTTACGATGATTCAGAGTGGTGATGTGCGACCGGCAAGATCTGCTTCGGAAAATGCCGCAGCATCATGTGAAGCGCTAAGGCAAAATGTGGACACACTGAGAAAATTGCAGAGTGAACGTTTGGAGTCGTTGAACGGTGCGCTGAAGAAAGAAAATTTGGCAACTCTAAAATCCATCAATGTTGAAAAAATGCCAGTCTGCACCGTAGCCGATTAATTTTGAGGCTTAGCCGCCGTCTGTGTTTGCGAAAGTTGCGTCTAATCGCATGCAAGTGACACGCGAAGTTCATAACGCTAGAACTAAGATGAGTGCTTCCGTGGTGGAGAAGATGGTGCTGGCAAAATGCTTTCTCAAAACAAGAAAGCCGACTTTGTCACACAACACGTCAGTGGTCGCGTACAGAACCGAATTACAATGTGTCTAGCGTTTGAATTACGAGGGATGCATTGGTCAGATCCGGCAAGAGTGCGTCCGGACCACATTTCAGGATTTGTTCGCGTGTATAGAACCGACCGGTATTTACAGCCATGCTACGTGCACCGAAATGACGGGCGCACGCGATATCATTAGGAGTATCACCGATCACAATGAACTGATTTGGTTCCAGAGCAATATTGAGATGCTTTCGAATCCGATCCGCCGCCAGCGCCGGTAAATCGTTTCGATTGTGCGATTCATCGCCAAACGCGCCCGGCAAATCAAAATAATCCCGCAAACCAACAAGCTCCATCTTCAGATATGCGGTAGGCTCAAGGTTTCCAGTCACTAATGCGGACCGGTAACGGTCGTTAGTCTTCAACGCGTCAAGAACTTCTCTAACGCCAGGCAGCACCTCGAAGAATGGCTCTCCTTGTGCGGTCACCTTTCTCATCTCGTCAGTTAAACGCAGTTTTAGCTCCTGCATCTGTTCGCGAATGTGATGATGGGTTAAGCCCTCCTCACGCAGTGCTTCCGCGACGATTTGAAAATCAGTCATACCTGAAACCCGCATTTGCTCCAGCTGACCCGCTGTGCCAAAGATCTCTTGCAGTACTGGAATCGTGTAGTCTTTGTAAGCCCCGATACGACGAGAACGAATCAACGTTCCATCGATGTCCCAAAGCAGGATGCGCAACTCGGAGGCTGGAGAAGCGGTGGGTTGGTTCCTGTAATCCACGGCTTCTATTCGACCACCGCCAAAATGTCGCCACCGTTGACAGTGTCGCCTTCCTTCACATTAAGCGACATAACGGTTCCTGATCGCGGCGACTTCATTTCGTTTTGCATCTTCATTGCCTCTACAACGACCAGTCCGGCACCAGCATCAACCACAGCCCCGGGGCTGACAAGAAGCCGTACAACCTTACCCGGCATTGGCGCGATGATTTGAGCGAGTTCGTGTTCTTGACTCCCACTCGTTTGTAGTCCCCGCAGCCTCTTCGGGTCAAAGATTTCTACACGATGTTTGCGACCGCGAATGAACACATCGAAAGTTGATTCTTTGCCCAGTACCAGGCATTCGTTTACTCTTGTTCCGTCGAGGATCAAATAACCGCTCTTATCAATTTCACTTACGTGCAGATCGTAGGTGCGACCGTCGACTTGCACTGTCGCATTATCGCCGTCGCGATCGATCGCGAGAGCATATTCGCGATTGTTAACAACAGCCCTTAACTTCAACGGGCCCTCCACTTCGACCTGCTAGTTCGAGCTTTCGACATCAAATCACGCGTTGTCGACAGACTTGCGCGTCCAGACGTCTTCCAACGATCGGAATTTAGGGAGCTGTTAATGGGCACAGTTGTCCGGCGTTGTAGCTTCGCATAATGCAGGGCAGCGGCGGTAATCACCATGTTAAGTTCATCTGCGACAGGTTCATAATTATTTTGCGGATGTCGAAGGTTAAACCGATCGATGAAAGCAGTGTCGAGATTGCCGGCGACAAACTCTGTATCTGTCGCAATGCTGCGGAAAAAGGGCAGGCTCGTTACGATGCCGCTAATCTCGAATTCATTAAGCGCTCTGTTCAGTCGATCGATCGCCTGTTCTCGGTTCCGACCCCAGACAGCCAGCTTCGACACCATCGGATCGTAATGAATTGAAACCTCTGAACCGAGCGTGACTCCACTGTCGATTCGCACGCCCGGACCGGCAGGTTCCTTGAGATCCGTTATACGTCCCGGTGAAGGGAAGAAGTTGTTCGCTGGATCTTCCGCGTAAATTCGACACTCAATTGCGTGGCCATACCAATGAACATCCTGCTGGTTAAACGATAGTTTCTCGCCCGAAGCCACCAGAAATTGCTCCCGAACGAGGTCCAGTCCGGTTACAAGTTCAGTTACCGGATGCTCGACTTGTAGCCTTGTGTTCATTTCAAGGAAATAAAAATCTCCAGTTGCGTCGCTGTATAGAAATTCAACAGTGCCAGCGCCCGTATAGTTGACTTGTCGTGCAATTTTTTTGGCAGCAGCACCCATTCGCGTGCGGAGTTCGGCATCATTCAGTGGTGAAGGACACTCTTCAATCACTTTCTGATGGCGACGTTGAATTGAACACTCGCGTTCTCCCAAATGCACGACGCTTCCATACGTGTCTGCGAAGATCTGAATCTCAATATGTCTGGGCCGCTGGATCGCTTTTTCCAGATATAACGAAGAGTCACCAAAGGCTGCGGCTGCTTCCGCCTGGGCCGTCTCAAAAGCTGATAACAATTGATCGTGCGAGTGGACCAATCTCATGCCCTTTCCACCGCCACCCGCCGACGCTTTCAACATCACCGGATACCCAAAGCGCTTCGCTGTTTCGGTGGCTTCAGCGAACGATGGCAGCGATTGGACAGTCCCCGGGACGATGGGAACGCCCGCTTCCACGGCAGCCCGTCTGGCGCTGGTCTTTGACCCCATCGTATCCATTGCTTCAGCACTTGGCCCGACAAAAACTAAACCAGCATTGACTACTGCGCGAGCGAAGTCTGCGTTCTCCGAGAGAAAACCATAGCCAGGATGAATCGCCTCCGCGTTTGTGGATTGCGCGGCTGCCACAACCGATTGAATATTGAGATAACTATCTCTTGAAGCTGCGGGTCCGATGCAGACTGCATTGTCTGCCTTGCGTACGTGCAGTGAGTCTGCGTCCGCTTCGGAATAAACCGCTACAGGCGAGATTCCGAGTTCACGACACGCACGAATAATTCGGATCGCGATTTCGCCGCGGTTCGCGATAAGGACTTTTGAAAACATGTCAGCAGTTAATGATGCATTGTCCGTTGCTCCTTCATAGCAGCGCGTAAGAATCGTCCACAACTTACCGGGGACGACTAACTACGGACAAATAACTAAACGACGATTGAATTCACTGGTTGGCGTGGATCGTAACGAACCATAATATGACTGCCAGGCAAATAGTCGTTGAGCCGGGATTGCTGTTCGAGCGACAGTTCGTGGGCAGATTCGTATTGCACGCCGGCTAGTTCGTAGTTGTAAAAGACGCCAACCGTCATTCCCCGCGCACCAGTAGTAATATCCAGAATGGTACCCTCAGCAATTCGACCAGTTTTCAGGAGACGGATAATTCGTGCAGACTCGTCTTCTCGTTGCCTACGAAAGCGGGAGAGAAAGGACATTCAGGCGGTAAGTATTGATTGGCAACGCTCAGGGTTTAACGGGTGCTGCCGAAATGCGACCTCCGCTGGCCTTGGAGATCTCACTGGCTCGTACAATGACACCATCACGGCCTACCCAGTCATCGTCGGTATCCAGAATCTTATCCTCACCAGGAAGCCGGAGTTCATATGATGTAAACGAGACACCCTCTGGTTGAAGATCATCGGCAACAGACTGGAGAGAAGCTCTGCGAATGACTGCGCCTCTTAAGCGAGGCGATTTCTGCGGTGCCACAGCGGCGACTTCAGCACGCGGTTGGTAACCGGTTGGATCAATGTTATGAAGTGCATCGGCGATAGACCCATCTGGATCCGGAAGCTTTGCGAGGTCCTCTTTCAAGGTCGATCGATCGGGTAGTGTCTTAAACTTCTGCTGATACTCAAAAAACGCGCGGTCCAGGGTATAAAACCGGGCCATCGTGGCGGCATCGATCGACATCTGCCGTTGCCTTAGTCGAGCTGGTATCGTGATAGCAATCAACGTAGTAACTACAAGGGTCATTGTGGCTGATGCCAACAAACCCCGTCGAGCATATGTGACGCCGCAGAATTGTTCGGGCATAGCGGCGATGGACCGGTAAATCTTTCTACCAAACCAGAGCGCAACAACCGAAACTGGAATGGCGATCCACTTCAGACGCCAGGAGGCTGTCTCGCCGGCAGCAACCCAAGACCAGAACCCGAAGGAACCTGACCAGCGCTGAAACATTGCGATAATTGTTTCTGCGACAAATACCAGGACCATCAAACTTCCAGTTACGGCCAGGATCAACGACCGGCCATACGATGGCAACTCATGCGCAGGTCGGGGAAGGGCTTCGCCTACTGCTCGCGCGCCACAATCCTCACAGCCATTGCTCAAAGCTCCAACAAATTTGAAGCCGCAACAGGGACAGATCGTCACGTTTGTTCTACCTCGAAAGAATACGGGTTGCAGGTATCATGAAGTGCAACGGTGTTATCCGGGTCCATGCACTAGCCGCTGCTCAGCGCGGCGTTCGCCAGATTGTGCATACGAAGATTGCGCGTCAACATTCTCTAATTCTAATTTACCACGATGTAGCTCGCGCCACGTGTGGTACATCCGGTGCGCAAAGGTCCAATAAGAGCCAACAGCAAGGACCCAAAGCACCGCCGGCATCCGATTGGCGAAAAAGTTATTCGACCCCGCATGGGTACTCAGTGCACCGATGATAAAGAGGACGACGCGCTCCGGACGACGCAAAAAACCGACATCACATTTTGGAATCAAACTCTCGGCCCGAGCGCTGGCGTAGCTTACCATAACTGACCCCATTAATCCGGCGCCCGCAAGAAAAACGTTAAGAGTAGAGTGAAATTGTGTGGGTCGAGCGTAAAAAACCATCAGCCCTACAAAGATAACCATGTCCGACAACCGGTCCAGCGAGGAGTCGAGAAAGCCCCCAAATCGTGTGACCCGCCTTGACAGGCGGGCTACCTGCCCGTCCAGCATGTCAAACAGATTTGCGACAATTAGCGCAATGCCTGCCGAAAAGAATTCTCCGAACCCAAATAACAGACCACAGCCGACGTTCAGCGCGACGCCAATAACGGTAAGAATATTCGGATTAATATGACCGTGAGCAAGCCAGCGAACCATCGCGTCGATGATTCGTTGACAAGCGCGTCCAATACTGGCCCCAAACACTGGTTAGGTTTCTCCTTGACGCATTATGCCGAAAAGTTTTGAAACTTAATAGTCTCCTGTGCACAGGTTCGGTTTGAATTCAATGTTCAATCTCATCATGGTTCACCCCGCGACTGTACATGAAGGAACATTGACACCCGTCTTTGAGGTTCGCGTCCGTATCGAACGTCGAAATTGTTCACAACGGTTCAGCAAACGCTACCTGGCCCAAGTCAAACGACCGAAACCGCGGTGAGAATGCGTGCTCTTCTCAAAACAGTACCGTGTCTTTTTTGCGATCATCATTCCAGATCAGAGTTGATAATGTCGCCACAAACGTCCTCGCCCATCCAAACGGCGTATTCGCGGCCGTCGCTATTCATCGTGAATTGTTTTCAACTTTCTGATTTCAAAGTTTCGCGCACCCGCTGGAGTGCGAACCAAAACCTCATCACCTTCCTGTTTACCCATCAAACTTCGACCCACAGGAGAGGTCGTGGAGATCATTCCGTTGGGCGGATCGCTTTCTTCAGGAGTCACCAAACGATAAGTCACTTCCTCATCTTTTTCCGCGTCGTAGAGGACGAGGGTGGAACCGTACGACGCTTTATCGCGCGGCACCTTTTTCGGATCTATGGATGCGATTTCGCTGATTCGTTGCCGCAGCTCGACGATCCTTGCTTTAACGACATTCTGGCGATCCAGCGCCGCGCGGTACTCTGAATTCTCACGCAAGTCGCCAAACTCAAGCGCGCGTTTGATTTCCTTGGGTAGATGAACTCTCAGTTCCGATTCGAGTTCATCCAACTCCGACTGAAGTCTTGCTTTGATACTCTCTGACAAGATTGAATCCTCACTAACTAGACTGCTGTCGTGCTCAGGGTTGATACCTGATGAAAGCCGGCTTCGTCAGGCGAACCGAACGAAATCCCTGTGTCACGTGCGGTCCGCACCAGTTGACCATTCGGAGGCACAGTTTTCAAGTTTTTGATCGCATCGGTGATGGGAACAGTTACCACGTCGCCGGCTTGCAACGCCACCATCACGTCGCGTTCGCCGCTTGCGAGCGCGCGTACCGCACAGGAACCAAAGTTTGTCGCCAGCATTCGATCGAAAGCATTCGGCCGACCGCCACGCTGTAGGTGACCGAGCACGACACAGCGGGTCTCTCTTCCTGTCATTGATTCGAGTTCGTGCTGGCAATACAGGCCGAGACCACCGAGCCGCGGTGCCCGCGAAGCATCTCCCTTGTCCTGATAGATCTGTTCGTGACCGATCTCCACGGCACCTTCCGCGACCACGATAATACTGAAGTTTGAACCAGCCAGATCCCTTGCCCGTATTTTTTCTGCCACCGCACTTAGTGAAAAAGGAATTTCCGGTATTAGGATTACATCAGCACCTCCGGCAATTCCGGAGTGCAGTGCAATCCATCCAGCGTGTCGCCCCATGACTTCAAGAATCATGACACGGTCATGAGATTCGGCCGTTGTATGCAAACGATCGAGCGCCTCGGTCGCGATGTCGAGCGCGGTGACGAACCCGAAAGTCAATTCGGTGCAGGCAAGATCGTTGTCGATAGTCTTCGGTACGCCGCAAACCGGTGTGCCCCGTTTATCGAATTCTGCTGCGATCGTTAGCGTACCTTCGCCACCGAGCACCACCAGCGCGTCAATGCCGAGAATTTTCATGTTGGCGATCGCTTCGTCATAACAACCCTCGACTGTCAACTCTTCCCCGTCCTTAATTCGGCCGACAAACTGGCCTCTGTTGCGGGTGCCGAGAATAGTCCCGCCGCGCGGCAGTAGTCCCCGCACATCGCCGGGTGCCAGGTAACGGGTCTTCGTTGCGCCCAATAGACCTTCAAAGCCGTCTTCAATACCGATGCAGCGCATACCGTATTCGCAAGTGGCCGTCTTGACCACTGCGCGAATGACGGCATTCAGACCAGGCGCATCGCCACCTCCAGTTAGTATTCCAATTGTCCCGTACATCTTTGGCGGTCCATTCTATCGAGTTTGAGACCGAACGCACTTTACAGTCTCAAGAGTCTATAACGGCTCAGCAGGATCCTTAAATCCCGAGGCAGCCGAACGGATCAACGGCAATCGCTGATTTGGTTGACCCTCCAAAACGGCTCGCGTAGCATAGCACCAGAGTTGAACGACAGAGCATCTTTAGGTAGAAGGCTCCGTAATTTTGGAAATTGACGACGACGCAAAAGAGATTGTCAGAGAGATTGGCAGCGCCATCAACGAATCCGTCGAGAATTCCACAAAGGTAGCGGAGGCGATCGAGCGATTGCGCGAAGCCGGATATGAGATGGAGTTGACTCTCAGATTGGAGATCGGATTGCGTCCTCACGCGGAAGAACAGGATGGCGACAGCCAGACAAGCCTCGACCTCACAGAAGAAGACATTCAGGTTTTGCAACGAATGAAGATCCGCATCGACCCTGAGCGATAGTTTACTTCGTCGGTGGGGCGAAGCGGCGCCGCGCTTCATGTTCGATTTCCAGAAAGCGGTGTCGCGCTGCGTTTCCACTGCGGTGCAAACTATTCTGGTGGCTCTTTGGTGCCCGTTAGTGTCTGCTGTCGAAGAGCAGCGGCGCCCATCAAACCGCCCATACCCATCGACTCTACTGCCGTACTAGGAACAAGCATCAACGCGCCTTTCTCCTTCAGACCTTCGTATAACATATTCATCGCACGGAGATGCAACGCAGTAGGGTTATCTATGTACGACTGGGCGGCTTTCTCAAACGAGTGAGCGATTTCAACTTCCGCCTGGCCGAGGATGATCCTGGCTTGTTTTTCGCGAGCTGCTTGTGCTTCACGTGACATTGCATCCTGCAGCGCTGCGGGTATGATCACATCGCGCATCTCCACTGATTGGACCGTCACACCCCAAGGATTTGATCGTTCATCAATCAACTGTTGCAGCTCCTCTTCGATACGTTCACGGCCGCGCAGCAGATCCGTGAGTGACGTGCGCCCAATGATATCTCTTAGGGCCGTTTGAGCGGCCCAGCTAACAGCTTGAGGATAGTTTTGCACTTCCAAAGCAGCCTTCTCAGGGTCGTAGACCATCCAGAACAGAACCGCATCAACATTGACCGGTACCGTGTCAGATGTGAGCGTTTCTTCCGCAGCAAAACTCGTCGTAATGACGCGTTGGTCAATCCATGAAGAGACTGAATCGAAAAACGGAATGATCCAGAACAGACCCGGACCACGCAAGCCCGTAAAGCGGCCCAGTCGCAATACGACTGCACGTTCCCATTGCTGCGCAACTTTCGGAGCTTGGAACAGGAGAAGGCCAAGGATTATTCCGGCAATGACTCCAAACAGAAGTCCTCCCGTTAACGCCGTAATAAGTACTCCAAGAAGTATGGGCACAAGAAGAACCATCGCTGAGACGACATTCACACGTGGGCCGTCCTTTGCCGGCAAGTTGTTTCTGCTTTGGACCATGTTGGTCATAGCGCTAGACATTTTTCTTATTCTCCTTTGTGCGCCTGCTTTGCAGTTGATCGAGCACATCGTCAATTGAGAATCCCATCGCCTGAGCCTCTTCGACGAACCGGTCGACCATCTCGCGTAATTGTTTAGCGTGCTCATTGCGACCCTTGCCATCGAACTGGCGGGCGCATACAAACGTTCCCACACCTCTTCGCGTTTCCAGGATGCCCGCTCGTTCGAGTTCGGCATAAACCCTTGCAACCGTATTCGCGTTCACCCGCAGCTCCACCGCTAATTGCCGAACCGTGGGAAGTTGCTCCCCGATCCGCAGTCGCCCGGTAGCGATGGCAAACTGAATCGCTCGGGTTAACTGTGCATACAGCGGCATTGGATGCGAAGGGCTTAGTGGAAACTTTTGACTCATGTTCTAAAGTTGTACTACGACGCTGGTACAAGTTAGGTTTCAATATTGATAAGCTGAGAGTGCGAAATATGGTTATTCAATATTGCCTGGAGAGTTGCAGCGACACGTCTGAGGCACGCGTCGTGGATCTTTGCCTCAAAAATTGTCATCTCCGGCGCCAAGGCTGCGTCGAAAGCCAGGCGGAAGCGTGAACCGAAGCGGAGCGCGGCGCCCCTGAGTAAATAGAGACAAGTTTCGAAAGCCTATCTCTAAACAATCGTTCGCATTGAGACACGGCGTCAACATCTATGCGCTAGTGGCTGCTAACAAACGACAAACGAAAAGAGACCACTTTGTTGTGCTCAAACGGCTGTGTTATCTTCTCTCGCTTTTAACTCAACACGTTTGTTTCGACAGTACAAAGAGGAGTTTACAGATCGTATGGCTACGCCCAATGGAAATCTGAGCACCGACGGCCAACATGTTGGTAAAGTCGTCCAGATCATCGGACCGGTCCTGGATATCGAATTCGACGGAAAGTATTTGCCGCCAATTTACCAGGCATTGCGTGTCGTCTCAGATGGTTTTGACGTTCCTACCGCTATAGACGTTATTGCAGAAGTTCAACAGCACCTCGGTGAGGGGCGCGTTCGCACAGTATCGATGTTGCCGACAGACGGGATGGTACGCGGGATGAAAGCGATCGATACCGGTGGTCCGATCACTATGCCGGTCGGGGAAGGCACATTGGGTCGCGTCTTGAACGTGATCGGCCAGCCAGTCGATACATTGGGCGATGTGAAGCACGAGAAACGCTACCCCATTCACAGGCATGCTCCCACGTTTGAAGAACAGTCAACCGAACTGCAGATGTTTGAAACCGGTATTAAGGTAATCGATCTTATCCAGCCGTTTCTGCGCGGTGGCAAAATTGGTTTGTTCGGCGGTGCAGGTGTCGGCAAGACAGTCATCGTGATGGAACTCATTAACAACATTGCGAAGGCGCGATCTGGATTCTCTGTCTTCGCAGGTGTGGGTGAGCGAACTCGCGAGGGTAACGATTTGCTCAGGGAGATGGTCGAGTCTGAAGTTATCCAATTTGGTGAGACATTTAATAAGCACCTGAAAGACACAGGTGAATTCGATCTTACCAAGGTCGACATGAACGCAATCGGAAAATCGAAGGTGGCTCTGATCTATGGCCAAATGACTGAGCCCCCCGGAGCTCGTTTGCGCGTCGCACTGTCGGGTCTAACGGTCGCCGAGTATTTCCGCGATCAGGGTCTCGACGTGTTGCTGTTCATCGACAATATCTTCCGCTTTACGCAGGCAGGCTCGGAGGTTTCGGCGTTGCTCGGTCGAATGCCTTCCGCCGTGGGTTATCAGCCGAACCTTGCGACGGAGATGGGCGAAATGCAGGAACGCATTACGTCGACAAAAACGGGTTCAATCACTTCCATCCAGGCTGTTTACGTTCCGGCAGACGACTATACTGACCCAGCACCAGCAACAACATTCGCGCACCTCGACGCCGTTACCGCATTGTCGCGGCAGATTGTAGAACTCGGAATATATCCCGCTGTGGATCCGCTTTCATCGTCGTCGCGTATTCTCGATCCTCGCATTCTGGGAGAAGAGCATTACAACACTGCGCAAGACGTAAAACGCGTGCTGCAGCGTTACAAGGATCTGCAGGACATTATCGCGATTCTCGGCCTTGACGAACTTTCAGACGAGGATAAGTTAATCGTCTCGCGCGCTCGTAAGACTCAGAAGTTCTTCTCGCAGCCTTTCCACGTGGCGGAGCAGTTCACTGGTCTGCAAGGAAAATACGTCAAACTTGAGGATACTGTCAGGGGCTTCCGCGAAATCGTCGACGGCAAACATGATGATCTGCCCGAACAGGCATTTTATATGGTCGGAACGATCGAAGAAGCTGTCGAGAAAGGGAAGACAATAGCGCAGTAACAAGGAGGCGGCTTCTTTTATACGCTTCACCATGGCAGAAAAAATCCAACTTGAAGTTGTAACTCCCGAACGCCGTCTCCTTGCCGAGCCGGTCGACGTGGTTACGGTCCCAGGGCTTGGTGGGGAACTGGGAATCCTGCCCGGACACACTCCCCTGATCTCTCAACTGCAGACGGGGGTGCTCACATACGTCCAGGATGGGAAGCCGTTTCAGCTGCACGTCTCAGGTGGGTTTGTAGAGGTGCGTGATGATTTGGTTGCGGTGCTTGCAGAAGTTGCAGAACGTCCGGAAGAGATTGATGCAGCGCGAGCTCGATTGTCACGCGAGCGTCTTGAAAAGCAACTAAACGCGTGGACTGGAACCGAAGAAGATTTCGAAACGGCGCGGGCGAAGTTAGAGCGATCGATGATCCGTCTTCAACTCGCCTCTCCTAGGCCGTAACTGGATCACAGGATAGTTGTTGGTGATAGCGCTAGACATTTTCTTATTCTCCTTTGTGCGCCTGCTTTGCAGTTGATCGAGCATATCGTCAATTGAAGATCCCGTCGCCTGGACCTCTTCGGCGAACCGGTCGACCATCTCGCGGAATTGCTTAACGTGCTCATTGCGACCCTTGCCGTCGAACTGGCGGGCGCATACAAACGTCCCCACACCTCTTCGCGTCTACAGGATGCCTGCTAGTTCGAGTTCGGCATAAACCTTTGCGACCGTGTTCGCATTCACCCGCAGCTCCACCGCAGGCTGCCGAACAATGGGAAGTTGCTGCCCGATCTAATATGTCTTGAGCGCCAGGGGCGCGGGAATATGTCTTAAGCGCCAAGGGCGCGGCGATATGAAGCCGGGGGGCAAGTGCCGAGTAATCCGAAGCACGTCGCCACTGGTACAGATGTCTCAACCAATAGCACTGAAAGTGCGAAATAATAAGAACCCACGCGAAGGCCAAGGGTCATTCCGGCAATGACTCCAAACGGAAGTCCTTCCATGGTGCAAAGCAGAACAGCGCGCTGGAGGCGAGCCTCGTCGTCGCTAATACCAACTCTCAGCCGACGGTGTCATCCGGATGCCAGAGCTCGTGTGCCGCATTTCGCCTAATCGCGTCACGCATGTCACCCACAGCCTGGGCCAAACCCGAAAACACCGCTCGCGCGATGATGTTGTGACCAATATTGAATTCCACAATGTCATTGATGTCAGCTACCGCGCCGACATTCCGGTAAGTTAAACCATGTCCTGCTGCGACCTGTAGTCCATATCGTCTTGCGCAGACAGCGGCTTCACGTATTCGATTTAGTTCGTGTGCCGCATGGATCGCGCCTTCACCGTGCACGGCCCGACCGCCAAGCGTCGCCTCAGCGTAAAGTGCAGTACAAAGTTCGACTTGTTGGGCTCTTACTTGATGAGCGGCTTCGATCTGTGCCGGCTCAGGATCAATAAAAAGACTTACTATCAGGTTTGCTTGCTGAAGACGTTCGACGGCATCGCGAAGAACACCCATGTTGGTCTTTACATCTAGTCCGCCCTCGGTCGTTAGCTCGCCAGGCTTCTCCGCGACAAGAGTCACGGCATCAGGCTTAATTTCGCTGGCGATTGTTACCATCTCCCGCGTCGCAGCCATTTCCACGTTCAAGTAGGTGGTAACGCAAGAGCGCAGGCCGCGTAAGTCTGCGTCCTGAATGTGCCGTCGATCTCCGCGGAGATGCACAGTAATGCCATCCGCTCCCGCCTGCTCACAGATCATCGCTGCGGCAATGACGCTCGGTTCCGGAGCGCCTCGCGCCTGACGCACAGTCGCAATGTGATCGATGTTAACGTTGAGTCTCGCCATCATCTCTCGTTTGGAGCGCCGCGCATCCTCTCGCCCGCTGTCTACGAGCGAGCGGGCGAGGACGGCCGTCCTTCGCTAAGCCTCTCGTGAACAGCCTTGATTGCCTTGTCGTAAACACCTCTCCTTGCCTGTTGTCGTATCAATCCGACTTCACTGAGCATTTTGAAACTGTCGCTCATCACGCTTACCTTGCTGCCTTCGTTATGATTCCACCGCACGGGAATTTCTTTCAAACGTAATCCAGCGCGATAGGCCAGGTAAAGAAACTCGACATCGAACCCAAAGCGGTCGACAGTCGCAGCCTCCACGATTGGCCGACAAACACTCATCCGAAACCCCTTGAATCCACACTGTGTGTCCCAAAAGGGAAGGCCAGTCGCAAGTCGCACAACCAGATTGAAAATCCTGCCTCCCTGTTCGCGAC
>JBHEMC010000081.1:0-20191 GCA_046262775.1 Pyrinomonadaceae bacterium
CGGCTCGTCGCTGCAGGTCTCGCTGTTCAAGGACCTGGTCATCCTGTCCGACCCGACGAATCCGTTCTCGTTCCTGTCGTACCTGCATGACCAGGGCAAGATCTACCACTTCGTCAACGCGCAGTTCGACGCCGTGCCCCGGCAGGAGTTGCGCGGCATCTTTTGCGCCAGCGCTCCGCTTCATTGCACTTTCCGCGAGGTCACCAAGTATTCCGATTACAGTCATAACAATCGCAAGCAATAAAGCAAGTTTGAGCGGCAACTGCTGAAAAAACCAGAAGTGAGCAACCGCCGCGAAGATTAAAGCGGCGACTATGCCGCCGATTACGCCTTCCCAGGTTTTGCCGGGACTGATTGAGGGGGCGAGTTTATGTTTTCCGAGCGTACGTCCCACGTAGTAGGCGCCGGAATCTCCACCCATAATCACCAGAAAGAAAAACGCGAGCAGGTCTGCCGAGAGTGGTTGAGTGAACCCCGTACGCAACGCCAGAAGATGCGATCCGAACAGAGCGACATAGAGCACCCCTAGAATCGTCACGCCTGCGGAAGACAACATCTTATCGAATGGTGCCCCACGAACTGTGAAGGCAATCAAAGTCCCCGCGGTAAGCAAAATTATGATCAGCTGAGTTATTAGTAACTGATCAAATAATGCAGCGGCATCGTTGAAGTAGAACGTCGTGAAAATAGCTGCGGCGGCGAGATAACCGGCAAACGCGTCTGGTTGCAAACCGCGCAGTTTTGCCAATCGATAAAACTCAAAAAGCGCCAGCACCATTGCCGCGGCTGCCAGAATTACAAAAAGAATTTTCAGCTGGGCAATCAGAATTGAGGCGATAAGAATAGGAAGAAGAACGACGGCTGTGAGGACACGCGCTAATCCGGGACTGGTCTTCACGTTTGTTTGCTATCGCACCTGCGCGCGGTAGACTAGGCTCCTAATCATTGCGGATGTGGACGACTCGCAACTAACTTCAATCCACCAAACCTGCGGTCGCGACGCTGATAGTTCAGCACAGCCTCAAGTAAGTGCAGACGCCGGAAGTCTGGCCATAGAGTGTCAGTGACGTAAATTTCACTGTATGCGTTCTGCCACAACAGAAAATTTGAAATACGTAGCTCGCCGCTCGTTCTGACTAAGAGATCCAGTTCCGGCAAGTTTCGCGTGTACAACTCGTTTGCAACGCGCTCTTCTGTTATCTCATCGGGTCGGCCACCCTCATCCATCAATCTTCGAACAGCTGCACGGCACGCATCGACAATTTCGGCTCGTCCACCGTAATTGAGAGCAACACTCAAAATCATGCCGGTATTCTGAGAGGTTCGCTCGGATGCCCGCGCAATTTCGCTTCGCACATTGTCCGATAATGCCGCAGTACGACCTATCGCCTGAAACTTAATGTTCTGTTTGTCAATCTCATCGAGTTCAAGTCGCAGATAACGTCGCAGCATCCGCATCAGTGCGTCGACTTCGTAACGCGGACGCTTCCAATTTTCGGTAGAAAACGCGTAGAGCGTCAGTGCCTGTAAACCAAGCCGTGCGCCGGTATCAACTGCAGCGCGGACCGCCTCAACCCCTGCACGATGGCCCGCAATCCTTGGCTGACCGCGTTGAGCTGCCCAGCGTCCATTGCCATCCATGATGATTGCCACATGACGCGGCAAGGAATCCCACGAGATCGCAGAAAGCAACGCGTGTTCTCGCGTGCCTTTCTTTACCAGTTCGGAGAAGTCAGAAAGCATTTGTAAGAAATACCCGCCGGCGGCGCTTTCGATGCCGGCCCTCGGTTGGGATGATTCAATTTACGTCGTCAATATCTTCGCAGCGTGGCTATTCATTGCCACCGCTAGAATTGGTTCCGCAAGAGCCCATTCTTTACGGTTGTTGAATAACTGTCAATGAAATTGCCGGTCGTAGTGGACTGCTAACAACGTTAAGCCGGATGCGGGCGCGGTCACAATCATTGACGAACGAACACCGTGTTCGATCGCACTGCCTACAGCTTCCTGATCAAGCTCACCACGACCTATGACCAGTAGTGCACCTGCAATCGTTCGGACCATGTATCGCAAAAATCCGTTAGCACTCACCCGAATCGATATCAGGTTGGCGCCAGCACGATTGTCTGCACACTGGGCGACGGTGAGGTCAGTGATCGTGCGGTTTTTTTCTACGACATCAGATTGTCCAGAGGAAAACGCGGACCATTCGTGTGTACCGAGGAACAGCTTTGCGCAGCTTTGCATTCGATTCAGGTCAAGTTTTCGGGCTTCCTCGTGGGCATAACGGCGCCAGAAAGGTGAAATGACCGATGAATTGATAACCCGATAAACGTAAGTCTTGCTCTGAGCCGAATAGCGTGCATGAAAACTATCGTCCACTTCCGTCACCTTCATCACTCGAACATCACTGCCAACATTTGCATTTACTGCTGCTCGTAACCTTTCAGGCGTGATGTCTCGCTCAAGAACTACGCTTCCGACCTGTCCCTCTGCGTGTACGCCGGCATCCGTTCGCCCTGACCCGTGCAATGTCACTGGTTGTCCTTCGATTAACGAGAGCGCATCACTTAACTCCCCCTGAACAGTTCGTAAATTTGTCTGAAACTGCCATCCGTGGAAGTCGGTTCCGTCATACTGAATGGTGAGTTTGTAATTCCTTGACATGGTCTATTAGTGTCTGCCTACTACTTTCTGCTTCCCGGCTTCACAATTGCTTCACCGCGTTCACAGAACACACAATGTGTGACGTCGACTGCGTTAACCTTCAAAGTGGCAAGCGCAAATCTTGGTACCCCAAGATTCACCTGGCCTCCAGAACGATCAATAATGGACGCAGCACCCACCACAACCGCGCCTGCTCGGATTAGCGCTTCAATCGTCTCCCGGGTTGAACCGCCAGTAGTGATCACGTCTTCAACAACAAGTGCTTTTTCGCCAGGGACAACCGCAAAGCCTCGCCGTAAAGTCATTGTCCCTGCTTCTCTCTCTGTCCAAATAAAGCGGACACCAATTGATCGCGCCACTTCATGGCCAATAATGATGCCGCCAATCGCCGGAGAAGCGACAAAGTCGATTTGCGTAGTTTTAAAGTTGTCGGCGATCGCGCGACCGAACTTCTCCGCCTTGTCTGGGAATTGCAGCACCTTCGCACATTGCAGATAGATGCCACTATGCAACCCACTTGTGAGTTGGAAATGACCTTCAAGCAAAGCGCCTGTTTTTTTGAATTCAGAAATTACTTCGTCGCCATTCAATTCGCTACCTCGATGTATTCGATCATGCTACAATCCGAACCCGCATGCCGCCGTACTCAAACCTGGTATCAGATTCAACTCTCGTTCAAGAAACAATCGACCTTCTAACTGACGCAGGTGGCCGCGCCGCCGCTACAGAAATCGCAGACTGTATTTTCAAGCTCTCCAATATCGACGACGACCTTGCAGTGTTGCTTGTCTCCGATCTCCTTCGCAACGATCGCCGCTTCAAGATTGTCGATCATTCCACGATAGAACTCCTGAAGGATGAATGGAGCATGCGACTGCTGAAGGAACTCGATTTTGTCGTAGTCGATGTCGAGGCAACAGGCGCGAAGACTCCTCCGAATCGATTGATCGAGCTGGGTGCGTATCGAATTCATGAAGGACGGATAGTCGATAAGTTCCTGTCCCTTGTAAATCCTGAAATCCCTATTCCTCGCTTTGTCGTGGCGCTCACGAGCATTACGAATGAGATGGTGAAGAACGCCCCTGTATTTGCAGACGTCGCACCGAAATGGCTCGATTTTGTCAGCGAATCAGTTCTGGTCGCTCACAATGCGCCCTTCGATACGAGTTTTTTGAATCACGAGATTTCCAGAGTCTATCCGGGCCACCGGATGGTCAACCCTCACCTGTGCACCGTCAGATTATCGCGGCGCGTGCTTCCACAACTCAACAATCATCGGCTCGATACGATCGCCGATCATTTCTCCATCCCCATTGTCAGCCGTCACCGCGCCGGCAGCGACGCACTCGCAACTGCTGAGATCTTCCTGCTACTGCTTTCAAAACTTGAAGGAGAACACGGCGTGACGGACCTTGCTGCTGCACGAAACTTCCAATTTTCCGAATTTAACGAACCCGCGAGGTCTCAGCGCATTTCAGGCGCCGGTCTCTAAAGTTTGCTCAGCCGGTGCTGCAGGCCTGCGCTTCAAAACGGCCCGGACTAAGACGAACAGGAGAATCAACACAACCAGTCCAAGGCCAATCCAGGGGTAATAATGGGCGAGGATCTGTTTTGCTTCCGCGCCATAGCGCACTGCGAAGTATCCTTCCAACAGAAACCGAAAAGCACGCCCCGCGGTTACAGCAACGATGAACCGCAGGAGGCTGAACCGAAAAACACCCGAGGTCATGACAAACAATTTGAATGGAAATGGCGGGGGCAAAAGGGTCGCCACGAGGACCGCAAACATATCGTAGTGATCGATTAGCTCCTTCACTCGTTTTTGCTTCGCATGTGAAAACCTGTTGAGGGCCCTCGCCCCCGCGCGACGCGAGATGTGATAAAGAATTCCACAGCCTAGCGCAGATCCGGCAGTGGCCATAAAAGCGTAAAGCAACATCCACTGCGGATGTGCGGTTGAAAGCAGCAACATCAAGGCATCGGCACTGCTTGGCAGCGGAACGAAAGTAGAGTCAAGCAAAGCAACGGTGAAGAGTCCGAATGCGCCGAATGTCACCAGGTATTCGGAAATTCGCGTCAGGCTCTTCGTGATCTTATGAATCAAAAACTTCAATCAATCCGTTTCCTTCCCAATTTTTGATAAGTTTGCCGTGCTGGTTGGCCCCTCCGGCGTAACAGGTTTACGTCTATTGACTAACAAATATATCAGTACGCCGATGAACACTATTGCAGTGCCGATGCTTATGATGACGAGACCATTATCTTTGAAAAATAATAAAACGCGTCTGCCATAGAACACCGCCAGAATACCTTCCACGTAATAGCGCAATGAGCGTGCCAGCATCACTGTCAGCAGGAATTTCCAACGCGGGTATTCCAGGGTGCCTGCGGTCGCGACAAAAATCTTAAACGGCAGCGGAGGCGGCAGTATTGCCGGAACTGCGATCGCAAGAAAACCGAAGCGGGCGTACGCCTTCTCGACGCGTTGGATACTCTCAATATTGAAGCGCTTTCGCAACACTGCCTGTCCGCCGCGCCGCATAATCGTATAAAGGATGGCACACCCGAGCACCGAACCGGCTGCGGCGAATAACGGAAAATAGAAAGCGGCACTTGGGTTCTTAAAACAGCGCCCGACAACGAGATAGTCGTTTATCTCAGGCAACGACAAAAGCGAAGAGTCGAGGGCTCCAATGACAATCATTGCCGGAGCCGCCAGATATAAAGGCAACCCAAGTATGTATCGCTCGAGCCAGCGACCAATTGTGCTTAACCAATCGAACATAGATCGAGACGCACGAGAGTAAATTTACGAGACGAGTGCTCGCAATTGCTTGTTCAATTGATTCTGGTAAGCAACGCAGTCAGACACCAGTCGAACACCTAAAAACAAAGCTCAATTCATTTGGTTATCTTACGGGAGCAAAAATGGAAGGCGTATCGTAGGTGACGCCCACCGTCACCCCGGAGGTATGTGTAAAACTCGTAAGGCCTTTAATGCCGGCAAAATCGAATCGTAGTCCGGAGGCCCGGATCTGCATGCCGAGTCGCGCTTCAGATTGCGACTCCGTACCAAGTGGTCCATTTCCCGGCCTTGTATTGGCACGGCCATTTACTTCACCCGCCAAACTGAACTGTTTATTCAGTCGGAAAATACCGGCCACCCCATAAGTCACGACATCGTTTTGGGAGAACAGTTGCGTGGGCGCCGTCAGTATGGCGATTCCCAGATTGCCGAATGCGTTGAAGCGTCCATCAGGGCCAAACTTTTTCCCAACCAGAACTGAGCCATACGCATTTGTTTGGTTTATACCAATGCCGCGCGCCTGATTCGAATTAGGCAGTTGCACACCAAATCGAAACCCAAGTGACGGTCCGCGTTTTGTCTCATTGCGCAGTTTGAACTTGGCCCACAATGTAAAGTCGCCAGCATCGTTCGTTGAGTTCGCCCCGGGAGCCAGGCTCAGTGGAATTGCAGACGTACCTCGTGAGTTGATGCTGAGAAAATTCTGCGGCACGCCTTCAATCTGAAACTCGACATTCGGTCCCATTCCAAAATTCACACCGATCACACCCACTCGAGTTAGATCACCTTTCAGTCCGGAGACCGGGAACGTTGAGCCCTGAAGAAAATCTATACCCGCTTCAATTCTCAACGTGCCGGGAGGGATGATGTCAACGTCTTCGGTAAGCAGAGGTCGTTGCTGGGCGTGAACTGAGTAGACCGTGGCCAGAACAAACAAGAGAGGGATGGTTGCGCGGAGGCATGTGTCGAACGGGCGAATCACGATAAGTTTTGTCTACGCACTGCAACGATTGCAAAGCTGAGGGATTGTAAGTCTCCTACGCAGGTCGGTCAATAAGCAGATTACGTCGGGCGCCTTGGGTGAAACGGCATTGGCGTTTCGTCGACTCGTAACGCAACGATGGTTGCTGGATATGATGATCGAGCGCCCGTGCCTGGCGTCTAAGTCGCTATGCTACTATGCTGCCACATTTACCAAAGACGAGGAACGAACAAATGAGACGCCTTCTGGTTCCCTGCCTGTCCCTTGCACTTCTTTTGAATGTTGTTGTTGCAACTTCCACCGCGAAACTCACGAACCAAACTTCAGCCGGATCCGTCATTCAATTGAAGGGTCTGAAAGACACGGTCATCATTCGACGTGACGAACGTGGCATTCCCTACATTCAGGCAAAGAATGATACAGACCTCTACTTCGCTCAAGGATATGTGACAGCCAGTGATCGACTCTGGCAAATGGATCTGCTTCGCAGAACTGCACGAGGCGAACTGTCGGAGATCCTCGGCGCCGGCCCAAACAATACAGCACTGGATCAAGACAAGCAGCATCGCACTCTCGGTTTCGGTCCGGCAGCGGACGCGGAGGCGGCACGAACATCACCGCAGTCGCGAGCAATCCTTGAAGCGTATGCAAATGGCGTCAACAGTTATGTCGCTTCCCTCACACCAAAGACGCTGCCTCCAGAGTTTCAGATTTTGCAATACTCGCCCCGTCCGTGGACACCGGCGGACTCCCTGGTTGTAGTCAAAATCTTTTTCGAAGCACTGTCCTCAACGTGGCGGCTGGATCTGATGCGTGAAGCGCTTGCAGCTCTGCCGCAGGAGAAACGTGCGGCGCTCTTGCCCGAAATATCTCCCCTGGACGTACTCGTAGTCGGCAATGACACCAAACGTTCTCGCAATTCTTCCGTGCAGAAACCCTTACATGAAGTATTCACGGACGACTTTCTCGCCGCACTGGACCGTGACCAGCAACTAAGCACGTCAGCGCTTGAACGCGTAGGGATCTACAGCGAAGCACTCGCGGCAAGCAACAACTGGGTCGTTAGCGGAAAACACACGGCCTCAGGAAAACCATTGCTCGCAAATGATCCGCACCTGGCTCCGACCGCGCCGCCAGTCTGGTACATGGTCCACCTCACTGCCCCGGGGGTTCGAGTCGCGGGAGTTACTGCCGCGGGATTACCCGGAGTCACAATCGGACACAATGACCGAATCGCCTGGGGTTTTACTAACGTTGGGCCCGACGTTCAGGACGTATACGAAGAAAAGTTTGATCCGAACGATTCCCAACGCTACATGACACCGCAAGGATGGCAACGGGCGGTGGTTCGCCATGAAGACATTAAGGTGCGGAAAGGGTTTGCAGCTTCCGAAACTGACGTAGTGACATTTGACGTAACCGAAACGCGCCATGGCCCGATTATTTTTCAAAACAGCAGCAAGCGGTATGCGTTGCGGTGGACAGCTCTCGATCCTAAGTTGAACAAACCAGACGTTACCTACTTAATCAATCGGGCGCGAAACTGGAAGGAATTTAATCATGCTATTGAATTCTTCACGGCCCCAACGCAGAACATGGTTTATGCGGATGTCGATGGACACATCGGGTATCACGCAGCCGGTGTGGTGCCGATTAGGAAAAGCGGGGACGGCAGCGTGCCTTATGATGGATCTACAGACGCCGGTGAGTGGACCAGTTACATTCCAATAGCGAAGCTGCCGCAACTATACGATCCACCTTCGGGAATTATTGTCACAGCTAACCAACGGATCATCGGAACTGATTATCCTTTCTTCCTGACTCACTCGTGGGCTCAGCCTTATCGAGCACGGCGCATTTTCGATTTGCTGAATCAAAAATCAAAGCTGACCGCCGACGACTTTCGTCGCATTCAAGGTGATGTGTATTCAATAGCCGGTATGCTTTTCACTCAGACGGTGGTGCGGACTCTGCGGTCGCAGTTAACTCCCAATGAACAACAACTGCACGACACACTTGACGCATTTGAGAAGTGGGACGGAGAGGTCAATGCCGATTCTCGTGTGGCACCCATCGCGTCGCAAATGCGCATTGCCTTCCGGTCACGAATTTTAACTGCTGCCCTTGGAGATCTGGTGAAGAACTACCAATGGTCAAATTTTGATTCGACACTGGATCGAATCATTGAACAGCAGCCAAAGGAATGGCTGCCAAAGGATTTCACGACTTACGCAGATTTGTTTCGCGCCTGTTATGCGGATGCAGTGAAGACCCTTACCGCAAATCTTGGTGGCGATAGAACAAAATGGACCTGGGGTGAGATGGCCAAGGTTCGGTTTCCACATCCGCTCGCCGGTGCGCCACTAATCGGCGCGCAGTTTACCATCCCACCGTTCCCGCAAAACGGCACTGGCGGACTGCTCGGTGCGACCGTGAATGTGGGGCCGGCAGTGTCTATGCGTTTGATCGCCGACCCGTCAGATTGGGACAAGACGCAGCACGGCATCACCCTTGGCGAATCTGGAGTGCCGGCGAACACGCATTGGAAAGATCAACTCGACGACTGGCGCGCCGTGACGCCGCGAGTTTTTCCGTTTACCGAAACCGCAGTTGCAGCAGCAACGAAAGAGACTGTCGTACTTCAACCGGGCCGATGAACGAACGTGACACTGCCGGACGGTTCAAATGATGAACAAGCTGAATGGCGCGTGTTCTGCGCAATAGAGATCCCCGAAACAATTCGAGTTCGTTTACAGCAGCACATTAGCCGAGTGCGCGAGGCAGCTTCTGAATCGAAAGCGAGCTGGTCTCGCCCCGAAAACACTCATTTGACGTTGAGGTTTTTTGGCAACCTCAGAAGGGATCTTGTTGGAAACATTTCTGACGCGACTTCGCGAGTGGCGAAGCGATTCAGTAGATTTCTAGTGCGCGTGTCGGAGACCGGAGTTTTTCCTTCACACGATCCACCTAAAGTCTTGTGGGTGGGAATCCAGGACGATTCCGGGAAGTTGGCCGAGTTACATCAATCGCTGGAACTGGAGTACGAAAGCGACGGATTTTTACGGGAACATCGGCCTTTCCGACCGCACCTCACTGTGGCGCGTGTTCGTAATTCCAGGGGTTCGCGGGCACTCGCGGAGATTCACAGACTGACAACTTTCGAACCGAGTGTACTCGACGTTGAAGAGTTAGTAGTGTTTCGCAGCGAACTCAACAGACAAGGCTCAAAGTATTCGGTGATCTCCAGACATCGCTTATCACGTCATCGTTGAAAATGTCAGTCGAGGAAGGGGTCAAGCGCGAGAGGGACCCCGCCGAACGATTAGCATCCGTTGACCGCGCCAACCCGAAAATTCCGATGAAGGTCATCCGGGTCAGCGCGGCAATTCACGGGGACGGGGAGCAGGTGGGTTCTGGTCTTCACCACTATTTTGACCCGTTTGTGACAGCACCTCTTTAATCGCCCCAATACTCGACAGCATAGAGGCCGTCTCAACGGGCATGAAGATTACTTTCGAGTTGTTAGTTCGCGTCATATCGCGCAGGCTCTCGATGTAGCGGGTAGTAATCAAGTACTGTGCGGGATTGCCATGCTCGTGCATCGCATCGGCTACGCGGACGATCGCCTCTGCCTCAGCTTCTGCGTTACGCAGTCGAGCCTGAGCCGCACCCTCGGCCCCGAGGATCGCTGACTGCTTTTCACCTTCAGCTCTGGTCACAGCGGCCTGCTTCTCACCTTCAGCACGCGTAATCGCAGCCTGCCGATCACCTTCGGCTTGCAAGACGAGGGCACGACGATTACGTTCGGCGGTCATTTGCTTCTCCATCGTAATGCGCACGTCTTCAGGCGGATTAATGTTCTTCACATCCACACGGGTTACTTTCACGCCCCATTTGTCAGTTGCTTCGTCAAGAATTATCCGCAGCTTGGCATTGATCTGATCGCGTTGAGAAAGAGTGTGATCCAGATCCATATCGCCCATCACGGCGCGCATACCCGTAATCGTCAACTGTACGATACCGCCAACGAGATCATTCATCTCATACACAGCTTTCACCGGATCGGTGATCTGCCAGTACACCACCGAGTCAACATGAATCGTCACGTTATCACGCGTGATCACCGGTTGCGGCGGCAGATCAATGTATTGTTCCCGCAAATCGATCTGCGTCAGACCCGGTCGAGTGTTGGTCCAGTAGACGGCGCGCGGTCGATCTAAAAACGGCACGAGAAGATTCAGGCCACTGCTCGCGACTTTGTCGAAGCGTCCGAGTCGCTCAACCAGCATGACCGTCGCTTGCGGAACAATTCGGATTGTTTTGGCTGCGATTACCAGCAGAACGATCGCAAGAAAACCGAAGAAGATGACTGCGAGCATTGACATCAACGCGTCCATAACTTCACTCCTGTTTCTCAATCTGTTGCCACAACGTTTGCGGCCGCACTATATCGGATTAACTCACGCGCGTACAAATTTCTCCTTAGAAAAGACGCGGCCTTCTCCACCCTCCGAGGGCCCGCTCTATAATCGCCGCTGTCGCCAACACTGCTTCTTCCTCACCTGGACGGCCAACCACTTGAACACCGATAGGAGAGCCAGTTTCCGACATCGCTGCCGGGATAACAGCAGATGGTAAATCAAAGACGTTGAAAGCCTGGGAGTAACTGAATGCCCGAAAGACACTCATTGTCTGCTCGTTCACCTGAATCTTCAGAGTGTCGTGCTCAAAGGCTGGAGTTGCGCCGACAGGTGCGAGAATCAGCGGAGTCGACTCCATCCATAACCTCAACTCCTCACGCAGAAGATCCCTTTCCATCCAATTTGCAATGTAGTCATCCAGTGTCGGTGGACTGACTTCGTCGGCTGTCTTTAGCCGCCAACGAACAAAACCACCTGCGGATTGTTCGTGGCCTGTGTAGACCTTCCGCAGTTGAACTACTGATGCCCGTGAAAACAGCTTCAACCAAAGTTCGTGCCCTCGCTCGACGTGCGGCGGTCGACGTTCCTCGCAGATCAAACCAGCATCCTTCAGCGCACCTGCAGCTGCTTCTACGGCGCCACGAGTTTCGGCGGTTACATTCGCCACTTCGTCGTTGGCGTACCACGCAACACGCATCCCGCGAACATCAGGGCTTGAGGCGGAACTCTGTATCAATGCACGGAAGATCAGCGAAAGATCTTCAGTGTACTTCGCCATTGGTCCAATTGCCGCGCCAAGCGAATAAGGCCCGGAGCTCGCAGGAAATTGTCCTTCGCCCGAAATACGTCCAGTACCCGGCTTCAGCCCAGCAATGCCGCAGAAGTGTGCTGGAATGCGAATCGATCCGGCGAGATCACTGCCCAGACCGGCGGGTGACATGCAAGTAGCGATTGCAACCGCTTCACCACCACTTGAACCTCCTGGAGTCAACTCTACATTGAAGGGATTATTGGTCCTGCCGAAGACAAGATTATCGGCGGTGTAATCCATTGCCATCTCGGCTGCGTTCGTTTTGGCGAGGATGATTGCGCCAGCAGCTTTGAGTCGAGCAACGGCAGGAGCGTCAGCTGGAGGAACAAAGTTTTCGCGAACGCGCGAACCACTCGTAGTACGAAGTCCCGCAGTTTCAATGGTGTCTTTAATTGTAACTGGAATCCCATGTAACGGGGCGAGCGAGTCGCCACTCATTACCAGGCGTTCAGCTTCCTTCGCTCGATCTATTGCGTCAGGCGCCAATGTGACCACCGCATTCAATTGCGGATTACACCGTTCGATCTGATCGAGGAATGCCGTGATCAGTTCCACGGGAGAAACTGCTCTCGTTCGGACCAGTTTCGCAAGCTGCTTAACTGGATAGGTAATGAGGTCCGTCATTTATGTTTCCTGGTACGCAGCGAGTTTGCGGTTCGGCCCACGCGTGTGTGCGAGAGATGCAACTTGTCAGCCAGGTAAGAACCGCGGCTCAAAGCTCAAGAAAATCGGCGACTTGGCGGAACGCCAATAAGGCATTCCGCACCAGAGGGACGCCCGGGCCGAACTCCGCTATTTGCGACCCTGGCTGCCATAACCGATCATCCATTGAGACAGTGTTTTGCTTTTCAGAAACTTGTCAATATAATTCAGATGCTCTGTATACATTCATTCACAACTTGCCTGCTGCAGTTTCACTGGCCGCAATAATTGTATCTGGCCGAAAAGGAGTGCATTCTTGGCTATCCGTTTGAGCAGGACTTTTATCCTGCGCAAGCTCCATCAGCTTACCGGTATTGTTCCTCTTGGACTTTTTCTTTTAGAGCATTTTTACACTAACTCAAAAGCACTGACGGGTGCGGGAGATTTTAACGATGCCGTTAAGGATTTGCAGTCGATCCCATACATTTTGTTCGTCGAGATTGGCGGCATCTTTATACCGCTCATCTATCACGCCGTCTACGGATTAGTCATAACGGTCGAGGCGCGCCCGAACAATCTCGCTTACCCTTACCCACGAAACTGGTTTTATTTGATTCAACGAATCACCGGCTTCATTCTGTTCATCTTCATAACCTTTCATGTGCTCAACTTCAGATTTGGCATGGTGCCCGGTCTCAACACCATGTCTGTTGCGCGGCACACGGATCAGGCATTCGATATCGTAGCGCGCGAGTTTCATATGTTGCCGATCTTTCTCGTATACCTTGTCGGCATCACCGCCACCGTTTGGCACCTGGCAAATGGAATCTGGCTGTTTCTGGTTGACTGGGGAATCACTATTGGTGAACGCGCACAACGCCTCACCGGCTATGCCTGCATCGCGTTTGGTGTCGTGCTCCTACTGGTCGGAGTTAATGCCGCCGTTGCATTTATTCATCCGCAGGGTTTGTTAGGAGGCATTCTTTAAACGATGGCGAGTAATGGTTTGAGGTTCGCAATTGTCGGCGGCGGCCTTGCCGGGCTGGCGGCGACAATGAAAATTACGGAAGCCGGACACGCGGTCGATTTATTCTCGGTGGTGCCCGTAAAGCGTTCTCATTCTGTGTGCGCCCAGGGTGGAATTAATGGCGCCGTTAATACGAAAGGCGAAGGCGATTCAACTTGGGAACACTTTGACGACACTGTTTACGGCGGCGACTTTCTTGCCAATCAACCTCCCGCCAAAGCGATGTGCGAAATGGCGCCTTCGATCATTTACCTGTTTGATCGAATGGGCGTTCCCTTTTCAAGAACGCATGAGGGACTGCTGGACTTCCGCCGCTTCGGGGGGACAAAACACCACCGGACAGCTTTCGCTGGTGCGTCGACAGGACAACAGTTGCTGTACGCACTTGATGAACAAGTGCGCAGATATGAAGTTGCCGGCAAGGTCCGTAAGTTTGAACATTGGGAAATGCTGTCGCTGGTTCTCGACGATCACCAGGTGTGTCGCGGTTTGGTCGCCATGGACCTCCAGACGCTTGAATTGAAAGTGTTCCCGGCAGACGCTGTAATTATAGCGACTGGTGGTCCGGGATTAATATTTGGCAAGTCGACCAATTCCATGGTGTGCACCGGGAGTGCTGTTTCCGCCTGCTATCAACAAGGAGCAAGGTACGCAAACGGGGAATTTATCCAGGTTCATCCGACGTCAATTCCAGGCGAAGACAAATTGCGATTGATGTCGGAATCCGCACGCGGCGAAGGTGGACGCGTATGGGTACCGAAACAGAAAGGCGATAAGCGCGCTCCGTCTTCGATTCCCGAAAGCGAGCGCTGGTATTTTCTCGAGGAAAAGTATCCTGCCTACGGTAACCTGGTCCCACGCGACATCGCGACACGTGAAATTTTCCAGGTGTGTATTGACGGTATGGGCATTGGTGGCGAAAACCAGGTTTATCTTGACCTGACCCACATCCCCGCCGAGACACTTGATCGTAAGCTCGGCGCCATTCTCGAGATTTATGAAATGTTCGTAGGCGACGATCCACGCCATGTCCCAATGCGCATCTTTCCGGGAGTGCATTATTCAATGGGTGGCCTGTGGGTAGATTTCAAGCAACGGACGAACATTCCTGGCCTGCTTGCCGCCGGCGAGTGTGACTACTCCATTCATGGGGCCAATCGCCTCGGCGCGAATTCGCTAGTCAGTTGCGTATACGGTGGGTTTGTCGCTGCTCCGGCTGCAATCGAGTACGCGAAGAATGTTGAACGGAACGGCTCTAACGGATCACGCATTTACGATGACGAACTGAAGCTGCAGCAGGAAATTAATGATCGACTGATTAAGCAAACGGGAAATGAAAATCAGTATGTCATTCACCAAGAGATGGGCAAGTGGATGACAGACAACGTTACTGTGGTTCGATATAACGACAAGCTTAAAGCGACAGCAAACAAATTGTTAGAATTAATGGATCGTTATAAACGAATTTCAATCAACGACTCCAATCTCTGGGCGACGATGGCTCTGCCTCATGCGCGACATCTCGCCAACATGCTGGAACTCGCTCGAGTAATTACGCTGGGTGCTCTAAATCGAAACGAATCACGTGGCGCGCACTACAAGCCGGAATTTCCGAATCGCGACGACGCTAATTTTCTGAAGACAACGATTGCTGAATACTCGGGTGAGGGCCCCGTGCTTTCTTACGAAGCGGTTGATATCTCACTGCTCGCTCCTCGCAAAAGAGATTACGCACACGCAAAAAAGGAAACTGTTGCAGCGGCAGGTTCGAGCGGACTACCGCCCAAGCAAGGCGCAGCTCAGTTCCCTTTATCCGGCGCCGAACAGAAGCCGGCTAATCTGACTGGACCTTTGATTTGGAGTCAGAACAAAGAAAAAGTGAACGACCCACTTGCCGATACAGCAACGCGACGAGAACAGGGCAAACCGATCGATGAGGCGGGAGGTAAAGGAAACAATTCATGAGCGCCACCCAATCGGCAGTCGCAAAACTATCATCACGCGTGCCGCCAAAAACGGTCGAAATACACATTCATCGACGGGCCAATCCCGATTCAGCTCAGTACTGGGAAGAATTTGAAATACCCTACCGACCGAATCTCAACGTTATCTCCTGCTTAATGGAGATCCAAAAAAACCCTGTCACTAAAGCCGGTACTCAGACCACCCCACCAGTGTGGCAGATGAACTGCCTTGAACAAGTGTGCGGTATTTGCACGATGGTTATTAATGGACGTGCTCGCCAATCGTGTTCGGCGCTTATCGACAATCTCGAGCAACCGATCAAGCTCGAGCCCATGTCGAAATTTCCCAACGTTCGCGATCTGATAGTCGATCGGTCACGTATGTTCGACCATTTACGCCGCGTTCACGGATGGGTTGAACTGGATGGTACCCACGATCTAGGCCCGGGACCGCGAATGGATCAGGAAGTCGTTCAGGAACGGTACGCCTACTCCCGGTGTATGACTTGCGGTTGTTGTCTTGAAGCTTGTCCACAATATGAGGACGATCACTACATTGGACCACAAGCGATTGCGCAGGTACGTTTATTCAACATGCATCCGACCGGCAAAATGACACGCGATGAACGGCTAGAAGCCATTATGCAAGAAGACGGGATCACCAATTGTGGTAACGCACAAAACTGCGTGAAAGCTTGCCCCATGAGCATTCCCCTTACCAAAGCAATCTACGAAGAAAACCGGGAAACGGTCGTTCACGGCCTATTTGGCTGGTTGAAGAAGTAACTCGCGTGCGATTTTCGCATTTCGGATTTTGAATTCCGGTTTTTCTGGAATACGACAATCCCTGTTCCAGTTTCCGCAGTCAGCTTCGTCACGTTCTCCTATTAACAAACTTTTGACTTTGCTTTTAAGAGAGCTTAGTGTGGGCCTACTCTTGCCCTTAGGATCACACGGCGATCCCTGGTTTCTTTCCTCTCGCAGTTCACACCGGCGCTGATTTTTACTACAGTGCGGACGGCTGGCAGAACTTCTTTGCTGCCGTACCGTTCGTGTTAGTTCTGATTAACGTGTTAGTACCGAAGAGTCAGAGCTAGTAAGTCTGCTTCGCAAACAACAAAAAGGCCGACGATCTCCGACGATCGCCGCCCTTTTTTTTGAGCCGCAGATTTCGCAGATACGCCGAAGCAGGTAGATCTAGTTCTGAGCAGTTTCTAATCGGTGTTAATCTTTTACACACCCAGAACATTGACTAACTCCTGCACGGCGGAAGCACTCTTCTGCAATGCGATTCGCTCTTCCGCGGTAAGGTTAATTTCAATGATCTGTTCTAAGCCCTTCGCTCCGAGCTTACACGGCACTCCAACGTAAAGCCCGTTGATTCCGTATTCGCCTTCGAGGTAAGCGGCACACGGAAGAATTTTTTTCTTGTTTTTCAGAATTGATTCTGTCATTTCAACCGCGGCTGCTGATGGTGCGTAGTATGCCGACCCGGTCTTCAACAGACTGACGATCTCTGCGCCACCATTTGCTGTACGCTTCACGATAGCGTCAATTTGATCCTTTGCCAGTAACTCAGGAATCGGAATGCCCGCGCATGTCGAAAAACGGGGCAAAGGAACCATTGTGTCGCCATGACCGCCGAGAACGAACGCTGTTACATTTTCCACTGAAACATCGAGAGCTTCTGCGAGGAAGCAGCGCATGCGAGCAGAGTCGAGCACGCCGGCCATACCGATCACACGATGTTTGGGAAATCCCGAACGCCTGAGAGCTACCTGGCACATGGCATCGAGTGGATTGGAAACGATGATGAGAATTGAATTAGGTGAGCGACGAACAACTTCATCTACGACCTTGGAAACGATTTCCGCGTTGGTCTTCAACAGATCGTCGCGGCTCATACCTGGTTTTCGAGGTAAGCCGGCTGTAATGATTACAACATCCGAGTTCTCGGTACCGTCGTATGTATTTGCACCGACGAGTCGCACATCGAAACCTTCGATCGGCGCTGCTTGTGCAAGATCCAAAGCCTTGCCCTGCGGCACGCCTTCCACAATGTCAACGAGTACAACATCGCCAAGTTCTTTCGCAGCCAGCCAATGAGCCGCAGTTGCGCCAACGTTTCCAGCGCCTACCACCGTTATTTTATTTCGCACACCCATAACACTCTTCGTTCCTTTCGCGAGGCAGAAGTGAGCACGCAAAGCGGCTGTTTCTGCGTGAATTGTTGTTTAAAAATGGCAGTGAATTGAAGTGAGAGAGTATAAGGCGTCTGGTGGGGTGTCAAGAAAGTAGGCAGGTGCACCAGATGACATTCATCCCGTGTAGCTTCTGTAATCTGTAGACCTGCTTACTGTACTCTGTGCATATGTCTTCTGATGAACCTGAAGTCGACCCCTTTCCTGAACCAGTCGTTATAGAGATTACCGACGTATTTGATCTCCACACAATACCGCCGCGCGACGTCAGGCGAATCGTTGAAGAATATTTGTTTCAGGCACATGAAAGGGGCTTTCGGAGCGTGCGCATTATTCATGGCAAAGGAATTGGAGTGCAGCGAGAGATTGTGCGCTCAATTCTCGCAAAAACACCGTTTGTGGTCGTCTGGGTCGACGCCCCACCTGAAGCAGGCGGCTTAGGCGCAACGATCGTGCACCTCTTTTAATCTTGCGCGTGGCGGTGAAATCTTCCGATTGTTATCTGCATTTCATGCAAATGATCCTCGTCATGGTCGTGCATCATTTGCATCAAATTCTTGATGGTGATTCTTCCAATCGGTGGCAAGTCACCGGCGCGATCTAATTGCGAATCGTTTAGTCGACTTAGTGTCTGCACGTTCTGCATGCGTGCTCGCGTAAACCCTGCCAACGCAGATGCGAAATCCTGAGAGTTGTAGACGCGGGCAATCGCTGTACCTGCGCCATCAAAGTCCGGCAGTGAGGGATTTTCGGCTTCCAGCATTCTGTCGATGCGATAACCGTAAGCTTCAATTTCCAGGTCGCGCAGATGACAAACATGTTCGAGCACGGAGAATTCTTCTGCCGACGGCTTCGATCTCACTGCCTCCGGCGACAATTGACTGGTGGAATCGGAAATACGTTCCGGCGTCTGGGCAAGTCGGGTAATCAAATTGCTGGTTTCGGGTGTTGGTGAGCTCATAATGAACCTCTTATAACGTCAAATCGCGTTTGTTGTGCTGTCTGTTACTAACACTGCAAAGTCCCTAAATCTTAAGGCGCTGTCCACTAAAGCGAAAGCCTTTGCCATAATCAAACCTCAGTTACCTGTACTGTTTGGAGTGGGCGCGCCATCGCTCTGTCATACGTCCTCCATCGACAAAATATTGTTTTTTGCCGTGGTGCTGTGACCATGATCCACATTTGCATTCAGATGCAGAAACGGCAGATCAATCAGCAAAATAGTTTTTTCTCACTGATAGTGTACTCACTAAAGACCGATCAGATTGTCTGTAAGTAACTACTGCGCTATGGCTTCACAACGGGTGTCCTGTCTAACACGTACTATCGGTCGCCTTCATCTTTTATACCTGGGACTTCTTCCCACATTCGCCACTTTCGGCCTACTCCTCGCCTATGGATATCCACTTCCACTGCTGTTGTTGCTTGGCGGGACTGCAGCCGTCGCTGTGTATGTTGCTGTTGTTTTGTATTACTCGCCTTTACCCGCGTCGCTCGTATGGAGTTTGTTAGTATTGTTCGATGGTCCAATGTGGGCGCTTCTGTCACTCTCGTCGAAGCGCATGTTTCCGTTGGGTTTTGCCGTTGAAGCTTTAATAGTTGATGGAACAGCCGTATGGTTCTCGATTCTCGTACTGGCCCTGACATCCCCGTTACCTGATCGCCGTCAACGTTTGGCATCCGTTGGGTTCATGCTGCTCGCATTCGGTACTGCCGGTTCGCTCGCATGGCCCTATTTTCGGGCCAACCTTTGGGGGCAATGGTTGAGCTTGGGATGGTTGACAATTGGAATTGTCGAGGCGGTAATGGTGCGATTCAAACAGCTCAACCGCGATCAGGCGGCACAGGGTCTGAGCGATACCACAAGGATGATTTACCTGATTGTGCTGATCTTCGCGTGGGTGGCGTCGCTAATCAGCGGCAATGTTCTGCACGAGAAAAAATCCTTTACAGCCCCACAGCCATTTGCATTAATATGGAGTCAGGATCGTTCTGACTGAACGAACGGCGATACCGTGCTACCGCGCGACCACTAGTTGCTCACTTGAAACCTCATTACTGACACACAGTCTTTGTCCACCTGACGGCTGCAATCAGAGATCGTTCTTCAACAAACTGCGCTCTTACTGACGCTTGTCTGGATCATGATGGTAGGTGTGCGGTTAGATCCGAATCGATCAACAGCCAGGACATCAGTTTTGGATCAATGACAAGTCTGCCGGGGTGAAACGTGATGGCAAAAACGACAACGATCGATTATTACGAATTGCTGCAGGTCAGCGACAGTGCCGAACCGGAGACCATAAACCGCATCTATCGGATCCTTGCGCAACGTTATCACCCCGACAACCGGGAGAGTGGAAGCGAAAACAAGTTTCGCGAGATCACGGAGGCTTATCGCATACTGAGTGACCCTGAAACGAGGGCGAGTTACGATGTCGGAAATCAACAACGTCGAAAGGATCGTTGGCGGCTGGTGACGGCGGGTGCGCAATCGGAGAATGATTTTGAGATGGAGCACGTTGTACGACTCACAATACTCGAAGCGTTGTACACGAAACGACGGATTGAGCCGACCACGCCTGGCATCTTCTTCACTGACCTGGAGAGGCTCATTGGCCGACCGCGTGAGCATTTGGAATTTACGATTTGGTATCTCTCACAAAAGAG
>JBHEMC010000082.1:0-19753 GCA_046262775.1 Pyrinomonadaceae bacterium
CTCGTATGCAACGGGAATGCCCTTAGCTTTCAGCGCCTCCACCATCTTTTCTGCCTGGTTCGGCGGCACCACTTTATCTTCAACCCCTGAAAGAAAATTACGGGGCACGACAGTCGTTCGGTAAAGTTGATCGGTGAACGTTCAAAGTAGATGTCCTTGCGCTGCGGGTACGGGGCCACCAGACCATCCGAATAGCGCGATTCAAATTTGTGTGTGTCCAGTTCCAAAGCCTGCAGATCGCTTACCCCGAAATGACTGGCGCCAGCTTGAAATTGCTTACGAAATGTTAGCGCGCAAAGTGTGGTGTAACCACCAGCGCTTCCACCTGTGATAATCAGCCGCTTAGCGTCAACCTCGCCCCGGTTAACCAGGTACCGGGCGCCGTTCACACAATCGTCGACATCTACGATTCCCCATTTTCCATTCAGCCGCTCCCGATATTGTCGGCCATAGCCGGTGCTGCCGCCGTAGTTCACATCCAGGACAGCGAAACCTCTGCTGGTCCAATACTGCACTGAAAGGCTGAGTGCGGTTGTTGTCGCTGCTGTCGGACCGCCGTGGCTTTTAACGATCAGGGGCGGACGTTCGCTCTGGGGTGCACGAAAATCAGAATTTTGAGGGCGATAAAAAAACGCGTGAGCTGTCACGCCCCCTTCCGTCTTGAACTCGATCGGTTGTGGTACCGAAAAGTATTTGTTCTCAATAAACAATTCGTTGGAGCTGCGAACAATTTCAAATCGCTGCGTAGCGAGATCCATTTCGATAATACCCACGACAGACGTTGGTGAGCCGCCGCGAAACACTGCCTTGTCTTTCGTCGCTCGCACGTATTGAATGTCAGTAAATGCACATTCAACCTCCTGCAATTTGCGCGTGCCTGTATTAAGCAGTCCGAGGGTCGAGATGCCTTCAGCCACATGGCTGCAAACAATTATGTCCTCAGATGCAAAGGCGTACGACGACATGCCAAACAACCATTGCGGCATACCAAGTTCCGCGCGCGTCTCGTAGACGGTTTCGATTTCGTAATCTGCAGTGATACGGTGTAAGTTCCACCAGCCCCGTCTGTCGGAAACGAAATAAAGAACACCACCGGGAGACCACTCCGGCTGGAGAATCGATTCGCCGTGGCCACCCGCAAGACGCCTGCTGTTTGCCAAAACCCCGTCAGAGGTAATTTCCGCTACCCAAAGCTCTGATTCATCCCACGGCATGCGCGGATGATTCCACGACACCCACGCCAGGTGCGAGCCATCCGGGCTGACGCGCGGTGACGAATAGAAGTCATTTCCTTGAACCAGGACTCTCCCACAGTCACTGTTCTCGTCCAGACTCAAGCTAACGATGGTGCTAATCGCCCCAACGTCACTTTCCGTATGGTCCTCCCGCACACACACGAGCCGGCGGCGACTCGCATCGATATGGCCGTCCGCAAACCGCATCGGTCCGTCCGGAGTGATTGGGGTTGGCCCATCTGCACCCAAACGGTAGATTCGTTGGTCCACAAAATTTGAAAAATAAACCCTGTCTTCGAAAACGACGTAATCTCCGCCTCCATATTCGTGCGCACGGGTCCTGGCGTTATATGCTGACGGGTTAACGTCGGTGCTCAGGCCCGATGCGTCGCGCCTGACTATTACGTTTCGTCCGCCTTCTGTCGGCCGCATTTCGATCCAATAAAGATTCGCACCTGAGATAACTGGCTGGCTCAATCCCACAGAGCTGCTAACGATAAGTTCAGCAGTAATTGGTGATTTCCATGAGCCATACGGTGAAGTCTTTGGTTCTCTCGACAAGTTTGCTGCTCTCCCTTAGCGAATTTGGGCTGACCAGTTCTAACACACGTCGCTGGTGTAACCGTTAGCGTAACCTGTTGAAAAACTTTTGTCACAACCTCGCAAAGGCTTTACAAGACTTATGCAACCTACGGCGGAGTAGGTCGAGTTAGTATCCCGCCCGTCGTTAATTCTCCATGGGAGAACTGAGATAAAGGCAAGGGCGTCAATCTTGGGGGAGGTTGGCGCCCTCTCTTTTTGTCTTGTTTACAACTCTCGCGCACACCTAAGCGGCGAGGAAGCTTTAGAATTCCTGATAAACTCGAAAGGAATCTAGAGCGAGCGTGGCCGCTTTGCTTTACCCGGCTTACTCCAAAGCTGTTGACTGTTACTGCAAACAGCGTTAAGAATCTGCCAGCCTGTCTGTTTCGAGGTCTCCATCATGAAAGCAAGAGCTGTTGTCGCAGTCGCCGTCTTTTTGTGTTTCTGTACGATCAGTGTTGGGCCACCACCATCCCACGCCGAAACTTTTAGACCCGTCGTTCGCGGTAAAAGAGGAGTTGTCGCGGGTGGTCATCCCTTGTCGGTGGAGGCGGGTCTTAGAATCCTCCAGCACGGCGGAAATGCAGTGGACGCAGGAGTTGCGACAATCCTGGCCGCGTCAGTTATTGAGTTCTCTCACTTCTCGTTCGGCGGCGAGGTACCAATATTGGTAAAGCTGAAGAATCGAGACGTCGCGGTAGTTGAAGGGATGGGTCAAGCACCGCTAAAAGCGACACGAGAATTCTTCGTTAACCGCGCTCATAACTCGAATTCAGAAACTGCAGCTACAGCTCCGGATTCCGCCAGAACACGCCGCGAAGCTGACATGCCAAGTATGGCGGGAGCGAAACCCGGCCTGATCCCTTCAACTGGACCACTGCCTGCCACGGTGCCAGCAGTGCTCGACGCATGTGTTACTGCGCTCGATCAATTCGGCACCAAATCACTTGCTGAGGTTATGCAACCAGCGATTGAGTTGGCCGATGGCTTTCCAATTGACGAACTTCGCGTTCAGTACATCGACACAAGAGCCTCAGTTTTTTCACAGTGGGCAGACGCCAAACGAGTCTTCTTACCCGGCGGACAAGTTCCCAAGCCTGGCGATATCTTCGTACAAACAGATCTCGCTCGTACATTGCGCGAAATAGTAGGAGCCGAAAATCGTGCAGCCGGCAGCGGCAGACATGCAGGGTTGATGGCAGCACGAGATTATTTTTACAAGGGCCCAATTGCGCGACGTATTGGCGATTACATGCAGACTCATGGCGGATTGATAGCTGCTGAAGATTTTGCTCGCTTTCGTGCGCGCGTTGGCCAACCAGTAGTTGCAAATTATCGTGGTTATCAGATCTACAAGGCTGGTTTCTGGACACAGGGCCCGGCGCTGGTCGAGACTCTCAATCTCCTCGAGGGCTACGACCTTCGCAAGATGGGTCAGAATTCCGCAGGCTACATTCACACGCTAACAGAAGCGTTGAAACTCGCACTGGCAGACCGGGACCGGTACTATGGCGATCCCGACTTCGTCAAGATACCCGGCGCACAACTACTGTCTAAAGCATACTCCACTCTGCGTAGAGCACTGATTGATGCAGAGCATGCCTCGCTTGCACAAACGCCGGGCGATCCACTTAACATGAAGGCGGTGCTTGCCGGCGCGTTACAGACTACGGAGCACGTTTCCGCGGTTCCGAAGATTGAGCGGGCAAACGACACGACTTGCGTCAACGTTATTGACAAAGACGGCAATCTCTTCAGCGCCACGCCCAGCGGGGCCTGACTCCCTGCAGTCGTCGCCGGCGATACAGGAGTGTTGATGGGCCAACGGCTACAGTCAGCCCTGACAGACCCAAACAGCCCAAACGTTGTAGCGCCTGGCAAGCGGCCGCGCATCACTCTCACTCCTACATTGGCGCTGAAGGACGGACAGCCGTTTATGGTGCTCAGCACGCCCGGTGGAGACAATCAGGATCAGGCGCTATTGCAAGTGTTGCTGAACATAATTGAGTTTGGTATGAATCCTCAGGAAGCTGTCGAGGCACCTCGATTTGAGACGCAGCATTACGTCAGCTCTTTTGACGATCACGAATTTTTACCGGGATCATTAAATATTGAATCGCGAGTCGATCCAAAAGTGATTGCACAGTTGAAGACCCGAAATCATAAAGTTAAGGTACAGTCTGACTGGGGAACGCCGTCGTCGCCAACTGTAATTATTTACGATGCGCGGACCGGAGTGTCTTCAGCAGGCGCAGATCCAAGACGTGGCAGGTATGCCGTCGCCTGGTAACAAGGACTCAAACGATGCACATTCGCATGAAAAAACTTCTCTTAATACTCACAACTGCCTGCCTTTTGCTGACAGCCGCTGAAACACATGCGGTGCGTTCAGAATTGCCAAATCCCGTGATCATGTTCACCCATGCCGAAGCGGTCACAATCGGAGGGAAAGATCTCACTCGTTATTATTTCGATGTGGATAATAAGGAAGCTTACCCCGCCGAACTTTTTGCCGCGGATTTAACTCTGCCGCCATGTGGAAACAACAAGAATGCATCGAGAACATGGATAGACATCTATGAACAGAATGGGACACGTCTGAACGGATTCTGCAACATCAAAAACCCAAAGGATCTAAATCAATTGTGGTTCGCCCTCGACCGAGATGCTATACCTCCTAGTTGGATTTATGTTGTATTTACGGATCGACGTAACAACACGAAGTACAAGTCCAATCTCGCTGATACAACCAATTAACGGACCATCAGTTTTCATACGCGAAAGGAAATGCATTATGGCTTTAGAAGTAGGAAAGCGTTTTATCGACTTCAGTCTGATGAATCAGGATGGGAAGACAGTTACTTTAGATGATTTTGCCGGTAAGTGGCTGGTGGTTTACGTTTACCCTAAGGACGACACCCCCGGATGTACTATCCAGGGCAAATCGTTCACCGCAAGCAAGCAGGAGTTTGACGATGCCAATATCGAGGTCGTCGGTGTGAGTGAAGACGACGTTGAATCACACAAGAGTTTCTGTAACAAGTTCGCCTTCACAATCGATCTCCTGGCGGATCCAAACCACGACTTATTGAAGGCCGCTGGCGTGGGCCAAAGCGACTACAAAGGAACGATGTACTGGAATCGCACCAGTTTCGTGATCGATCCGCAGAGCAATCTGCGAAAGGTTTATGAGAAGGTGCAGCCTGAGGGTCATGAACGTGTGTTGTTGAACGACATCAAGCAAATGCAGCGCTCCTGACTAACAAAGATGCTGGCCTACGTGTTTTGGCATTGGCGTCGCTTGGAAGTCGATCGGGCATCGTATGAGGCGAAACTCGGGGCGTTTCACGCGATGCTCGACTCTCATAAACCAATGGGTTTCGTTAGCTCAACTGTGTTTTCGTTGCCGCGTGCGCCGTGGCTCGACACTGGGAACGACGCCTACGAAGATTGGTATCTACTCGAAAATTCGGGGGCAATGGACGTCTTGAATGACTATGCCGTATCGGGTGTGTCCGAGCAACCTCACGATGCAATTGCGATGCATGCAACAGGCGGTACTGCAGGCCTATACAGGTTGCGCGCCGGTAGTGATAACCAGCGCGAGATGAAATACGCGTCGTGGTTTGCGAAGCCCCGGGGTGTTCGCTATGCGGAGATGTACTCCGAATTAGAGAGCCTGGCGTCATTAGAAGATTGCAGTTTATGGGGCCGGCAAATGACACTTGGACCAACAGAGGAGTTCTGTATTCAAAGCCGCAACCCACTTGATCTTCCTCTTTCATTTACATCGCTCACTATTCCACTGTGGCGTGTGTGGCCAAACTAGATTGTGCGGACATCTTCAGCTCAATCAGTAGTGGACAATGATCTGAAGCATCTTTGATCGGTTCTGCGGGATCGATAACGACTTCACAAGAAATTAAATGGCGGGCGAAGGATGCCGGCAGAAAAACGTAATCGAGACGCACTCGTCGATCCCATGTTGGAAAAGTAAATCCTCTCTCATCGTTGTGCAGCGAGCGGTAACCATCGGTATAACCTTCATCCAGCATCAACTGAATTGTTTCGCGCTGCAACTTGCGACCTGAGATCCAAATCAAGGCCTTGATCCAGGCGGGCATTCGCTGCATTTCCAGTAAGTCACCAGGCGCGAGAGTATTGAAATCTCCAACTATCACGTGAAAGCCATGCTGGTATCGCTTGATGCCGTCAAGCAGAGATCGAATTTCGCGGGCGCGTTTGCGCTCGTCCCACCTGGAGAACCTGGCACTGAGGTGTAATCCGAAAATGCGCGAGTTGTTACCTGTGGGTACGATCTCCAGGAACGAATGTTTTGCGCCGGCTGGATAGTGCCACTCGTGATAATCAATCTCTAAACGGCTGATGTAGCCCAGGGAGTAACCCTTTCGAGCCGCCCAAAAAGGTAGTCCGGTGGTCGTTGACAATCGTTCAATTACGTCAGGATGGATTGCCTCCTGAAACACCACCAAATCGGCTGCCGTGGCTTTGATTACATTTGCCAGCGCAGCTTCACGTCCGACACCCCCGAATCGGATGTTGTAGCTGAGTAACCTCAGGGTCACGCATTTTCCCCTGGGGGAACAACGATGTAATAGGCTTCTCCAAACAAAACATCTCGCGCATAGAGCACCAGGCTCGAGGTCGCTTGAAAATTCACTGGACGGCTTACCAGATTCTGCAACGACTCACGCAACGGATTCAGACCAGGCGCAATTCGCGGGTCCTTGTCACACAACGGCTTGGTGTGCAGACCTGGAATGTAGAATGCATCAACGTCCCACATCTCCATCACTTTTTTGCCAACCAATGTAACATCGATATCACTAGTGTGTTGGCCGTGCGAATCGAAAGCGGCGCCATCTTCATGTCGTTTGTTGGTAACGACGCTCCCGCGCAATACGATTCCCGTGCTTTCCGGCAGGCCTTGTTGCAACTTTCGATAGAAGGCAATGAACTGCCTTTCATCGCCATCGAAGGCGAGTGTGATTATTCGGGAGCGAATCTCGTGTTCGCTCATTTCATGCGCGTCCTTCGGCGTACGTGTGTCCACAACCCTACAGCGCCTCCCGCAGTTACTACTCCGGACAAACTAGTGGGCGATCCGGCTGACCACTTCGTAAAACTCCTGTATACCCTGCCTGATATTTTTCACGGAAATACGTTCATCGTTTCCGTGAACTCCTTCATTTTCTTCAACTGTCGTATACATCGGCGCCCACCCATACGCGGTAATACCAAGTTGCCGGTAAAGCTGACTTTCAGTGTAACCGCTGAGCAGTTTTGTAGTGACTACGGCCTCGGGATGGTACATGTTCGAGACCTGCACAATCGTGGCATACAAATCAGTATCACTAGGAGAGCTGTTGGGCGGCTTAAAGGTATTGACGTTCTTAATCGTGATTGTTGGGTCTGCGATTACCCTGACGAGAGATTCCAAAAATTCTCCAGGTTCGTCTCCGGGCAGTAGGCGAACGTCGATATTACACGTTGCTTCGTTGGGTATCACATTCGTCTGTTTGCTGCCGCTGAACATTGTCACCGATATCGTGTCGCGAAGTAGAAAATTGTATTCACGATTTTCCGTCAACTCGCTAACGAATGCAGGGTCCTTGATCGCCTCAGAGATGTTCCCAAACCTTGTGCGCCAGGGTTCTTTCTGAAGGGGAGCTATGTCACGAAAGAATTTTTCAACCGCCGGTATGAGCTTGATGGGCGTTTGATAGTTGATGATTCGCGACATAGCTCTGACAAGTCGGTTCGGCGCTGAATCGGTAATCGGACGCGAGCCGTGACCTGGCAGCCCCGTCGCGGTCAGTTGCAACCAGAACGGTGCCTTCTCTGCGACATCAACTCCAATGAATTTCACTTTGTCATTTTCGAGTAAGTTGTCGCCGCCCTCTGTCAAGAGGTATTCGGCGTTTTTGAACAACTCTGACTTGTTGGCAATCATCCAAAGCGAACCTTCATCTTTCACCTCTTCGTCTGCAGTACCGATAAAGATGACATCGCGAGAAAGCGATGGGCCTTCTCGAGCGAGTAGAATCATCGTCATCAGATGAAGTAGGCCCTCGTTTTTCATATCGAGGGCACCACGACCCCAAATCCAGCCGTTGCGAATCTCTCCCGAAAATGGATCGACTTTCCAGGCGGCCGCATCAGCCGTAACGACGTCCATATGACTCAAAAGAATTATCGGACGTTTCGAGTTGTTGCCTTTCAGGCGTGCAATGATGTTGGCGCGGCCTGGTTTATATTCGAAGATTTCGTTTTGAATCCCATACTGATCAAAGACTTGCTTGAAAAATTGCGCCGCCTCAATTTCGTTACCAGGCGGATTCGATGTGTTGATTCGAAGATAACGCTGCATTAGATCGACGGCCATATCCTGATAGTGCGGCCAATCGATCCTGCCGTGAGAAGACTGCGCAACAACTGTCGAGAAACCCGCCAAAATGAGGCACAAGAGGAAGATGATCTTAGAAATATTAGGCGCGGAGCAATTCTTCATCCCAAATGTCCTTCCGCATACGGTAGGTCCTGCAGATCTCGTAAGTTGAATTCATCTCAACTCCAATTCCGCCACCACAGGCAAATGATCCGAGGCCAGTGTCGACACAGTATGCATGCTCCGCCCTCGCAGACGCCTGCTGGGGCGATAAAAGATGTAGTCGATCCGCTTTAAAGGTTGATCAGCCGGATAAGAAAATCCCTGTCCATTTGTTAATAACCAGCCATCGGCGAATGCAGCACTCATCAGCGTATACGCTGCACCTGTAGGCTCTTCATTGAAATCACCGCTAACAATAATTGGGCCATGGACGTCTGCAAGAAAATTCAACAGCTGTTGCGTTTCAAACTCTCGCCCATCTTCATATTGGTAATCAAGATGTGTTGTGACAAAACTAATATTGTGGCCAGCGATGTTCACTTCAATACGCAACATACCGCGCCGTTCAGCCCCATGCTTATTCTCGTACAAGCGATGCTCGATCTTGTCGATTGGATATCGCGAGAGAATCGCCACGCCATAACGACCGCCTTGATAAGCAAGATTATATCCAAAGGCGAATTGCATCTTTGTGAGCTGGGCTAATTCCGCAATTTCATCTTTTCCCTCAGTCCTTTTGACACCCCGATCGACTTCCTGCAATCCAACAAAATCAGGCCGCTCGTTCTTGATGACATCGGCGATTCGTTGCAGATCCAGTTTAGTGTCCATGCCTACACCAACATGGATGTTGTAGGTCATCACGCGGAGGATCGTGTTTGGCGCCGAATGCGAGGCCGCCTTGATCCGCGTTTCCCAAGGACAAGTAACGAAGCAGACCAGCAAAAGGGCAGCGATAGTTGTTCGCATAGTTTGAGTCATCATTTTTATTCGTTTTGATTTGGTCTGAAGGTGTCGCGCATTCTAACATGGTCGCCAACAATTTTTAGCAATTCACATTGATCGCAGTACAAGTCGGAATGGAATTACCGTCCTGCTCAGGGTTGTAGGTTTTCACAGACCAGAGTCAGAACTGAACAAACATCAAAAGGCAAGCTTCAGACTCTTCCTATGCACCTACTCCCCTGGCTTCTCATGATTGCGGCTGCTTTCGCCGCCGGAGCTATTAATTCAATTGCCGGCGGTGGAACCTTGCTTACATTTCCAGTCTTGATTTGGCTGGGCCTCGATCCGAAGGTGGCAAATGCTACCAGTACAGTAGCGTTGTGGCCAGGATTGCTTGGAGGTCTCTTCGGCTATCGGCGCGAACTCGAAAACAGCTCCACGATCCTGATTCGACTTGGCATCACGAGTGTGATTGGCGGCGCAGTCGGGGCGTGGTTACTAATCTGGACTCCATCACCGACATTTGCACGGCTGGTTCCGTTCCTCGTCCTATTCGCCACAATGCTGTTTATGACTCAGGAAGCCATTAATCGCCGGTTGCGCCTTGGTTCAATGGAACTGAACCCCCGCGCCTCATGGTGGTTTGGCGCGATCGCGTTTCAATTTTTTTCCGCGATATACGGAGGGTACTTCGGCGCCGGCAATGGCATCCTGATGCTCGCGGCGATGGGACTTTTAGGTTTACACGACCTGCACCGTGCAAACGGAATAAAAAACTTTCTGGGTATGAGCATTAATAGTATTGCAGTGCTCAGCTTCGCCCTATCGCACCTGATAGTGTGGAGCGATTCGCTGGTCATGGCGTGCGGCGCTCTTCTCGGCGGATACTTCGGCGCGAGCCTGGCAGTACGTATTGACCAACAGTGGGTCAGACGAGGCATCGTCGCCATTGGGTTTGTAATATTCATTATCATGGTTTTGCGCCTTCGTCGTTGAATGCTCACACCGAAGAGAAAAGTTCCGCGAGAGTTTTACACCCGCCCAAGTGTCCTGACAGTTGCAAGAGATCTGTTAGGCAAAATACTTGTGGTGCCGACTGCAAGCGGAAGGCGGGTGTCCGGCATGATTGTGGAAACTGAAGCTTATCAAGGTCCTGACGACCGCGCGTCACACGCGTACGGTGGTCGCCGCACACAACGTACGGAGACAATGTATCGGATTGGAGGTTTAGCGTACGTATACTTTGTTTATGGAATGTACTACCAATTCAACGTTGTGACTAATGTTGAAAACATTCCACACGCGATATTGGTGCGTGGTGTACAACCCGTCGAGGGTATCGAATTAATGAGAAGGCGGCGCTACTCACATCCTGACAGGAACCTTACAAACGGCCCGGGAAAGTTGTGTCTGGCCCTCGATATCGATCGCCGTCTGAACGGTGCCGACTTGCTTGGCGATAGTGTGTGGCTGGAGGAATATGAACAAGTTGCGCCACGTCACATCATGAAGGGCCCACGCGTAGGAATTGACTATGCAGAAGAATGGATTGAAAAGCCTTGGAGATTCTGGATTCGGAACAATCCATATGTCAGTAGGTAAGCTCGATCCGTTAGGCGAGCGACCGATCATGTTAATAGACTCCAGATGGTGTCACGAGGCTAGTAAAGGGTGACAGCGGCAACGCGGCTGGGGCATTGCAGCAGCGCTAAAGTTTTTACAGTTAAGTTTTTTGCTTACTGCCGAGGATTGGCGTGTGTGGCGATGAGAGCTAACAGAAGAGTCGCTGTCATGTTCATTTCAACGCCTTCCAACGTCTGATTGACGGGTGCGAAATAAAACACGCTTCGCAGCACCAAACCAGTTGAGAAACACCGTCCCGCCGCTCGCGGCCGTTTGGATGCGGCGCGCAAACAATTTCTTACTCTTTACCTTTTGACCCCAGGGCCGTGAGAATTTTTTTTTCGACCTCTAGTTCATCACCCCGCTGGTAGCCTCGCTTGTCATAAACTAACCGCCCTTCTCGATCGATAATGAATTTATGCGGATAGCCGCTCACGTTAAATTGGGCGGCGATCGCTCCCTTCTCATCTATTAGTGTTAAGTAATTGACGCCTTTGTCGCGCACCAATTCACGCCACTTTGCCAGGCCATCCGGGTCTAGTCTATCGGTGACTCCCAGGATTACCAGGCCTTCACCCTTATATTTTTCCTGAAGAGATTGGAGATGAGGCATCTCTTCAACGCATGGTGGACACCAGGTCTGCCAAAAATCAATGAGCACTACTTTTCCCCGGTATTGATTTAGCGAAACGCTGTTACCCGTTGCGTCTCTTAAACTGAAATCAGGACTTAGCATTCCTGTGGACAAAAGGCGGAGTTCACCAGGTTGGCCCATAACTGTCATGAGTAAGTCATTAAGCCATACATTTGGGGCGAAGTAGCGCGTCTTCCAATCAGGCATCAAGCGGTCAAGCAACAACCCCTTTCCAAGTCCAAGGTGATAAAAAACGGTCCGGCTCTGTGCCGCGCGCCCGGCATGTTTTACAAGAAAGATTCGATTTTTGTAACCCTCGTTCCAGACTTCCTGATAGCTTTTGTAATCCGGCAACTGTTGGAACGCTTCCGCGGGCTGATAATTTCCGATCGCAGCCGCTTCAGCCATCTTGTATTCTGTGTAAAAAGCGATTCCTTCCGTCCACTCTTGAAACTGTGAATACTTGTAGAGTCCATTGTCGGGAGACTGACGGTGCAAGTAGCTTTGATAGACCCTGATGGCCTCGACTCCCGTTCCAGCGTTGTATTTTATGTCGGATTCATCCGCGCTGTTTGCGGCGATATAAATGGGATAGCTTTGCAGATGGATGAGTCGCATCACGTCTGCATCTTTGTATGGAAATGGAAAATTTAATTGCCAGGCAGCATCGGAATCCGAACCCAACGCAAGTGATTTTATCTTCTCGTGTGCGCCTCGCGAGTATTGAAGTACATGGAACATCTCGTGTGAAGCGGTGAGCGTCCACTCGGCCGAGGATTTTTCCAGGGCGGCTGGAGTGCCAATGACCACTGCCTGAATACCGTCAATTGGAAAAGAAGCTGAAAGATTCGGGTCAAGCACTCTTTGTCTTACCTGAACTGTCTTGTCAAAGGAACTTTGTTCGAGGGGTCGAAATCCCGCCATCGTTTTGGGAAAGCCGATGGCGTATTCATAATCTGCAGTAATGTAGAGCAATGGCATCGACACCTTTGTCCAGCCAGGCCAAATTTTTTCGCCAAGCGATCTCCATAAATTAAATGCCTCAGCAATACGAACTGCATCTGGACCCGGCAATTGTGCCGACGCAGGCTGTTGAGCATTCCCGGCGCATTCACTTGATTGGCCGAAGCGGCCAAAAAAGCTGAAAACTACCAACGCCGTTAAAAGATAGCTATGCCTTTTCATTATATTATTTCAAGCCATTCTAGTTTGTGGGTATGTATGTTTATGGCGGCCCAACGGTTGAGTCGACGCGGCGCAAATCAGCATGCCGTGTCAGGCGTTGTCTTTCATGAAACGCTGGCGATAAAACCGAACTCATCCCGATAGCAACACAATGTCCCAAACGAACGACAGGGTGTCTGCTCCTACCCCGTCATTTACTGGCGCTGGCTTAGCAATCACGGCCTCGCGGTATGAGCCCTTTACGAATTGCAAGAAATGATCTTGCTCATTGAGCGCCTCATTCGGGAAGAACATCTGCGTGATGAGGCGGTCGTACTTTGCCTGCACTTCGAAGTGTACGTGCGGCGAGCGCATCCCGACGACAGGCGCGGGGTATGCGCCTGGCTTGATGGTCTTGAAGCGGTAACGCCCTTCCGCGTCCGTGGTCCGGCTGCCGAAGCCTTGAAAGTTCGGATCCAGCGGAGCGGTATTCATGTCGCTCTTATGCGAGTAGCGACCGTATGTGTTGGCCTGCCAGATAGAGATTTTCGCGCCGCTCACGGGTTCGCCCTTCAGATTCAAAACTCGCCCTGAGAGATAAACAATTTTCCCCTCTGCGCGTCTCTGTCGTCCGGCAAGTACTGTCAAATCGGCGTCCTGTTCGGGCGGTTTTATCTGCGGATAAAAAGGGCCAAGGATGATCGACGGCGTGAACACACGGGCCGCCGTCGCTTGCCCGAAAGTTAAAGCGGCGTCACCGCAAAGAGTGAGGCCGCTTACGCCGACCGCCATTCCTAAGATTTGCCGACGCGAAAAGGCCTTCTCCTGTTTACTCACTCCCCTTCCTCCCGAAAAGAGCTTATATCGACCTGCTTCCTATCAAAAAAGAGAAAACGTCTGACGCTGGCTTCGGCTGCAAGCGCTTGTGCGATGCACCCCTTGATTCGAAACTTCACAGATACAGATCATCCACACTGTGCCATTCATGGGCGACGTTTCTCATGATTAACGCGTTGTCAAATTCTATACTGTCCTTTGGAAATGTCGCCTCATCTGAGAAATAGCTCGAATAATAACTTCTGACGTCGAGCGGTTCAACGCGCCACTCTTTAGTCTTTAGCCTTAGTCCGTCCAATCGAGCCTGATCGCTCGTTACTGAATAGCCGACAGCACCACTTTCGAAGAAAGATGACGCTTCCGCCAAAGATGAAAAAATGGATGTTGAGGGCAACACGTCCGCGATTCTCCCATCAATCTCTACAGTAATCGCCTCATCTGCGGACTTCATTTTTATACTTATCGATGCGTCAACCTCGCGGATACTAAACGATGAGTAATGATGCTCACCAGGAAATATGCGCCCACCCAAGAGCAGGTTAAGTTGAGAGTTTGTGTCTCTGCGGGAAATGAACACTCCTTCACGGGTCCTGCCGTCTTCCTCCCACAAGACAGCCACCCGATGGGCTGCGTTTTCGCTGCTAACACCAACAATTTCCGGCGTTAACTTCGGACGAATATGATCCAAGCGAATCATACAAATACCGGCGACAGCAAACCCTTTATGTAGCTTGGGCCTGAAGCGCGATGGAAGTTGCTTTTGCATCACCTGAGGATCGACGCGAAAGTTGGCAAGAATGCGTCTGCGGATCGTACCCTGAAATGTAGGTAATCTCATTTGCCCTCACATCCCTTCGAACAATAGCGAAGCAACCCAGCGTTGATGCTGTTGAATCGCGACTGGACGTGGTGTGAAGAACTCACTGAATAAATAACTCCGCTCGAGCAGGGTCGCACAAGCACATGCGCTTCTAAATGAAAGAATGTATGGCCGCAGGTTGTCGCGCGTGCCGATGCGCAATAACGAAACGCAATTTTTTGTAGTTGCTAAGGTGCCAGAGGTGCACCAACAAATATTAATCTGCGCTTTGTAGCGATCAGCGTTAGGGACCATAGAAGGAGCTATAACCACTTATCTTAGGCGTTGCAAAAGCGCATTACCATGTTTATGAGCGAGAATGCCCGCGCTCGGATATATCATTCACTGCCGTAGCGGATTTCAAGGTGACGGATGCGAAATGAGGAAAGGACCATCACAAGTCCAGTCACAACAATCAAACTCGGTATAGCGATCAGTGCAGGTGTCGGATTGGCAACAACAGCAAACGGTCCTTCATTCAATGGGACCGGCATCAACGAGTTGAGGTAATGAATGACACTGATCTTTTTCAGCAGTGGGGGCAGCAGGAAGTTAATCCACTCCCAACCGTACAGCAACAGAGCCGGTATGATTGGATTCCGAACAAACAATCCCACCACCAAAAAGAATGCTCCATAACCGACACACGCCAAGATCGTAATCCCGGCGTACGTAAGCAATTGCGAGAAGCCGTGCCCATCGAGCAGAAACCGAATACTCTCCGAGTAGAAGTGCGGCAAATACAGTAACACCATCGCCACAACGGTCGTTCCGGTGAAGAGTATGATCGAGGTTATCACACCTGAAAAATATTTCGCGATGATTAAGACCTCACGTCTAACTGCGCTCAAGAAGTAATAGTGCAAGCTGCGGTCGACCAGTTCACCGCGAAAAAGGTTCATAAAAATCCACGCACAGCCAAAGAAGACAACCGTGCGAAGGATTAGGGCGTTGTACAAAAATGCGTAAATAGCACCGTACTGGTTGAAGTCTCTCCACTCGCGTCCCGGCGGAGTAAAGAGCGCCAGAAGGAATAACGGAAAAAGCGGCAGAAACGCCAGCAAGTAAATCAATATCGAACGTCTGCCGAGGAAGTTCTTCTGGATCTCAAGACCAACGATGGCCCTCACTTGCCGCAACCAAAGTGTCCAGGAACGGGGTTGGGTATCAGGATCGTGTGCTACTGCCTCTATGGTCATACTCATGAAATGTCTCGTTAACTTCGCTCGCCTTCCGATCCAATCAGGTATTGGTAAACGGCACTCAGGTCATCGTCGACGGGTGTTATAGATTCGACGTTCACTTCACCATCAGCTACCACGCGGTTCAGCAACAAATAAAAACGGTCGGAGTCTTTCGTCTTTACGAACAGCCCGCGCTTGTCTTCGTGCAGCCGCGCCTCAACAACGTGGTCCTGAGCAAACACGTAAGCCGCAAGTTTCGACGGCTCGTCGCACCGGATGAGTATTTGCATCGGATGTTCTTCCATCTCATCTCGAACGCCGTGGACATTTCCCTCCGCTACGACATAACCGTTATTCAAAAGTACTACACGATCCGACATAACATCGACTTCATGCAGTATGTGAGACGAAATGATCAGGTGCAGTCCTTCCGACGCAAGTTTGCGGAACAGCGCAATTGTTTCAGAACGCACCATCGGATCGAGTCCATTAAGCGGCTCGTCAAGAATTAACACGGTGGGCTGATGAGCAATCGATTGCGCGAGGCGGATCCGCTGTCGCATACCTCTACTGTAAGCAGCAACTTTACGGTCAGCAGCGTCCAACAAATTGACGCGCTCAAGAGCGACGTGCGTCAGCTCCCTGGTTTTCTTTTCGTTGTATCCGTGTACACGCAGAAATCCAGAGATAAATTTACGGCCAGTGACACCACGAGGAAACGAATCAAACTGCGTACAGTAACCGACTTTGCGAAACAGTCGTTCAGGTTTATCTGTGGGTATGCCGAGGATTGTGACGTTACCGCGAGTTGGCCTCAGCAAGCCCGTCATCAAATTCATCAAAGTTGACTTCCCTGCTCCGTTAGGACCAACGAGACTTGTTATTCCCTGCGCAATCTTCAGATTGATCCGGTTCACGCCGAGTATCTCGCCATAGAACTTGGAAACGTCAGAAAAGATGATGAGCCGATCCGGGGTCATACAATCACTTAACTCACAAATTAACTAACGACTTCATAGGCTTTGATCTTGCGCGCCACTATTGCCAGACATATCGCGCAAATGATGAAGAGCGCCGTCCATGAGCACCAGAGTGGCGGCTCGGTCAAAGCAATCTCACGCACGACCCGATCGTCGAAATCCGTTATGCGCACGTGTCCCGTGATTTGCGCGAATGTGCCGAAGAGCCCAGAGGAGACATTTCGCATCAGCGCACCCAGGCTGATGATGTTCCCCCAGCGGGTCAGAAAAATATTATTGATGGCTTCACCGAAAATGGAAGGTATGAAAACAATGCCCAGCAATGCTGCGCTTGCGATGACGCGCCATTTCACAACGGCGGATATAGCCTGCGATAGCAGCGCCAGCAACAGAATCCAGACGAAACTGCTGATGACGATTGCGCTGGCAATTGAAAGATTCGACGCGAACCACCCCGCCCCCTCGAGGTATGCCTGTAACAAAAACAATATCAATTGCGGTACCCAGGTAATCATCGATAACAGGATGATCACTACCGACATTTTGCCAAGCACATATTCTGCGCTAGAGAAAGGACGGCAGAGATATAAAGGCAGTGCATTGTTGCGTAAGTCTCTTGACACCAAAGGCGGTCCGACCAGCAATGCCACGAAAAATGCGAACCCACCCTGGATGCTGACAAACGTCTGAAAGAAAGAGCCGTCGATTGGAAGCAGCTCCCGCACGTTGACCTTCATGATTGCCAACGCGCTTACATTGTGATGCAGGTAAATCAATATCGCTTCGACAAGGAGCGGCACAAAGCAGATAACAAAGAATGCGGTAAAAAGTTTCGAGCTGAACACAGCACGAAAAGCGTGTCGCGGAATGATCAAAAAACGGCTCCATTCCGGCGTTAATGGACCGGGGTATCGTTTGTATGTCTGCTCATAAACCGCCATTGCCGTTCTCCATCGCCTTGAGAAAGATTTCTTCGAGCGAATCGCGTTTGTAACTGAGCCGCCGGATTTGGATCTGGTATTCCTGTGCGAGTCGATAAAGGTCGCGGACTTCGACTCCACCTTGCAACACCAGTTTCAACCGGTGATCACCAGCCAGTGCGTACTCGCAACCCAAATCGGCAATCGCATCCACGAACTTGTTCTGATCGCCGCGCGTTTCGATCATTAAAAACTTGCGGTTCGATTTTCGTTCCTCTTCAAGATTACAGTAGACGGCGATCTGACCTTCTCGCAGGATCAGGATTTCGTCGCAACACTCCTCTACGTCTAGTAACAGGTGCGACGATAAGACAATGTGCGCCTGACCACTGTCGCGAATCTCTCGAATAAGTTTGATCATCCGCAATCGCGCCGGGGGATCCAGACCATTCGTTGGTTCGTCGAGAAAAATGAGCTTGGGTCCATGCACAATTGCTTGTGCAAGTTTCGCCAATTGCTTCATGCCCAGCGAATACGTTTCGAGCCGTCGATAACGCGCCTCACCGAGCCCGACATAAAACAGTGCTTCATGTGCACGTTCGAGTGCGGCGTCGGGAGGCAGGCCGGAGAGTTCCGCCATCAATCGTACAAAATGAACGGCACTCATTTTTGCTATGAACGAATCGCGTTCAGGCATGTACCCGACAAGCGTTTTGATCTGCTTTGCCTCGTCAGCAATGTCGAGTCCAAAAATTTGGGCAGTACCGGATGAAGGCGCATGAAAACCCAGCAGTGTGTGAATGAGCGTTGTTTTGCCGGCTCCGTTGGGACCAAGCAGACCAATCGCCTTGCCTCGAAGGTCGCCGCGGAGGTCACGTAGTATCTGACGGCGACCAAATCTCACACTAAGCCCTTGCAGGTCGACGACAGGTGGTTCATTCGCTGCGAGTGGTGTGATTATTTCTTCCTGAGCGGTTGCCGGAAGTGACATGCTGTTTTTATACGCTTCGATCCTGATAATTCCAAACAAAACCCACGCCGAATACAGTTCCCATTAGCAGAAACGCTGCAGTTGTTGCTAACGCTTCTGACGCCACTAAAGTTCTGCCTATCGCCATGAGTCCAATTAGAAAAACAGGTGAGTTCAGCACTACACCGGAACCGAAGGGAAACAGCAGGGCAGGCCGGCACCCACCGAGCCGTTTGCGCAACCAGAATAGGGCGGGAGCATAAGCAAGTGAGAACACGAGCGCTGCCATTATCAAAGACGTGATTGTCGCACTCCTAATGTCTACCGCAGTGATCCATTCACCGTCGACATAAGAAAATGCGACGATAATAGTCAACAGCCCGAGCAACCACGAAACGAGAGAAATGGAGAGAAGTTCCATAAACAACGGTTTTGGTTTTTGGTTATTGTCGGTTGTCAGTTGTCAGTCGTTCAAGACGTTGATGCGATGCGACTACAACGGACTACGAACGACTGACTATGGACTCCTGACTACCGGCATCGACTACTTATTTCTTTCCACCCATGCCGTGCTGGATGATGTTTTGCATCTCAAGCGCATTCGGCATACCGAGCAGCGTCGCGGGACTTAAGCCGAACGGGCCACCTTCAGTATTTGAGGCAAAAGTGATGCTATTGCCTTCTGCGTAGGCGTACGCGAGGGTGGGCGGCATATCAACGGCCATAGCTTTCATCGCCTCTTGCGGTCCACGGGGAAGACTGCTTGCCGCGTTGGAAATCGTGTTGGCAAACGGCTGCACCAGTGGCGCAAGGTTGTGATAGAAGACGGCCGAAAAGTTTGTATTCCCATCGGGAGGCAAACCCGCCGTAAACTTTGGCGAGTGCAGCAGTGAATAGCCTGAATCATGAAACCTCAGCGCGTTCTCGATCAACGCCTGGCTTGGTCCAATGATCATATATCCGCTTGCAAACGTGTAGTTCACCTCAAAATTAAAGTCTGCTGAGCGAAGTGTGTAGAAGCTTCGGCCGCCGCTTTGGGCTTCATGAAGAAACAGTCCGCTCTTGCCGAATTTTGCTGCTTCTTTATTCACTTCGTTCACCAGCCGGCTGAGTGTCTGTTGGAGGTGATCCGGATCATTAACTTCGAACACCATTTTCCATGAGGGCATTGGCAGAATTGGTCCATCAATCGCGAAGGCAAACTCGCCACCGAGCGGCGCCGCCAGATCATTGGCGACGTTGATGCCGTGAACTGTTTCCAGCGCCTGCAGCTGCTCGCGGCCAGCGCTTTGCAACAGGCCCTCCAGTGTTTGCTTCTGGCGCTGGCGCGCGTGGATCGCGGCCGTCTGCTCGCGGCTTTCGTTCACGCTGAGCACCAGGCAGCGGTTCAAGAGCTCTTCGTCGACGT
>JBHEMC010000083.1:0-19032 GCA_046262775.1 Pyrinomonadaceae bacterium
ACCCGGGCCATGAACTGTCCCATGTACTATTGATGGTTCACGACCGATGTTCTCCATGATGTCGATCTCGCCGTTATTGGGCCAATGGGCAGTATCGATGTCGCTTCCCAACATCCAAAAGGCGGGCCAAATACCCTGGCTGTACGGTATTCTTATGCGTGCTTCAAATCGACCGTAAGTTTGACTGAACTTGTTCTTCGTGAGCAGTTTGGCGGAAGTATAGTGGCGCGTTATGTTGTCGGGACCGGTGAAGGTCTCCTTCAATGCCTTAATCACGAGCATTCCGTTTTCCAGGGTCGCGTTTGCCGTGCGGCTCGTATAGGTTTCAAGTTCGTTGTTGCCCCAACCTGCGCCGCCAACGTCAAAAGACCAGTTGTGCAAATCAACTGGCGAGCCCGCTGTATCGTTAAATTCGTCACTCCACACTAACTTCCAATTAGTTTCGTCTCTCGTGTCCTCGACTGAACCTCGTGAGCCAAAAGTGACAAGCACAGTCGCACTCAAGAGGCAGAGTATCGCCATAGCTCGACCGCTCTTCAGTTTCTTCTGAGAGTTGCAGGCAGTTGACATAATGGTTGTCAGAAAATCAAATTCTGCCGGCGAGGAAACGACTTTGAATCAGCTACAATATAGATACGTCTCGCAGCAGAGCACTTTTTCCGTTTACAAACGGTGCTGTAACTTACAAATGGGAAAGAGGCAATGGCGCCGCTCGTTGATCGTCAATTCCATTGCACTCATCTTAAAATACGTCGCATCCACTAAGTCCTGGTTCGCAGCTTTCCCGACAATTATCTAAACCCGTATCTAAGGAACAGAACAGAATATGAATATACACCGTTCAAGGATAAATGATATCAAACCGAAACTGGTCCTGATCCTGGCATACGTATTGACCTTAACCCCACCAATGCAGGCGCAGAGTGCTTCAACTGAGAAGGTGACGCCGATGCGCCTAAACCTAATACCAGTTCCCGCAGCAGTGCAAACGCAAACAGGCCGATTGCCCATTACCGTCAGCTTCAGTGTGGCGGTGAAAAATTATGCAGACGATCGGCTGCGCGCCGGCATCTCCCGGATGGTTACTCGACTCGCACGACAAACTGGATTAACCCTGCCAGCGGACCTCGTCACCGATGAAAACAGCGCAACCCTGGTCGTCCAATGCGAGCGGCCCGGCGAAGATATTCCTTCCTTGAAGGAAACTGAGGCTTACATTTTACAGATAACAGACAAGCAGGCACGGCTCGTTGCGCCAACGGTGGTGGGCGCCCTGCGTGGTTTGGAAACATTTTTGCAACTGCTTCAGGGTGATCGCGATGGTTTCTACGTTCCTGCGATCAATATCAACGATCAACCGCGGTTCCCATGGCGTGGCCTACTGATCGACGTTGGGCGCCACTACGAACCGATGGACGTTCTCAAAAGAAATCTCGATGCGATGGCGGCTGTTAAGTTGAATGTACTGCACTGGCATCTAACTGAAGATCAAGGGTTTCGTGTCGAGAGCAAGAAGTTCCCGAAACTCCATCAGCTCGGCTCTGACGGTCTGTTCTACACGCAGGACCAGGTGCGGGAAATTATCGCTTACGCGCGTGACCGCGGCATTCGCGTCATGCCTGAGTTCGACATTCCAGGTCACAGCACGAGTTGGCTTGTCAGCTATCCCGAATTGGGTAGTGCTCCCGGTCCGTATCAGATAGAACGCGGCGCAGGAATCTTTGAGCCCGCGCTCAATCCTACGCGCGAGCAAACCTACAAGTTTCTCGACACCTTCCTTGGAGAAATGGCATCGGTTTTCCCTGACGCATACATGCACATCGGCGGGGATGAGAATGAAGGTAAGCAGTGGGACCGAAATCCTCAAATACAGGCGTTTATGAAGGAAAAGAAGATCAAGGACAATCATGCCCTTCAAGCGTATTTCAACCAAAGAGTCTTAAAGATTCTACAGAAACACGGCAAGAAAATGATTGGCTGGGAGGAAATTTTGCATCCGGATTTACCTAAAGACGCTGTCATCCAGTCGTGGCGTGGACCGGCATCGCTTGCCGAGGCGGCGAAGCAAGGCTACGACGGAATTCTCTCGGCCGGCTATTACATCGATCTCATGTTTCCGGCTTCGCAACATTACCTGGCGGATCCTATTCCACAGGATACGAATTTGAGTCCTGAAGAAGCGAAACACATTCTCGGTGGTGAAGCGACGATGTGGGGCGAGTGGGTGAGCCCGGAAACGATCGACTCGCGGATCTGGCCGAGAACGGCCGCAATCGCCGAGCGACTCTGGTCACCGCGAAACATCGCGGATGTGGAAGATATGTACAGGAGACTATCTGTCGTAAGCCGAGAGTTGGAAGACCTGGGATTAACTCATGAGCGAAATTACGCTGTATTGTTACGACGGCTCGCTGGGAATGAAAACATTGAATCGTTGCGGACGCTGGCGTCAATCGTGGAACCCGTCAAAGAGTATCGACGTTACCAGTTGAGACCACAGACGATGTTGAGTCCTCTCACCGGCATGGTTGACGCCGCGCGACCGGACAGTGCGGCAGCTCGCGATTTCGGCCAGCAGGTTGAAGCATTACTTTCTGATCGCCCACGCTTTGGTCTGCACCGATTGGAAATTGAACAGCGGCTACTTGACTGGCAGGCCGCAAGTCGCTCCCTTGGACCAATTATCGATCAGTCTCCCGCTCTGCAAGAAGTAAGGCCCTTGCAGGAAAATCTATTCATCATCGCGGACGCAGGACTCCAGGCCTTATCTTATCTGTCGCTCGGGCAACCGCCTCCGCCATCATGGCGTAACGCACAGTTGGCAAAGCTCGACGAAGCAGCGAAACCGCATGCAGCAGTTGAGTTCGTTGTGATTGAAAGTGTTCGAAAGCTGGTTAGCGCAGCCGCCGAGTAGGAGCGCCACACGTGGCTGCCGATCGACGCGAGAATGTTGATCGGATCTCAACATAGCTAGTTCGGAATCGGTTCGCCAGGCTTGACGATCCGGATCCAGTGATCGGTGAAAGTACCATGCGTTCCGGGCAGCTCAATTTTTGGCATATGACACGTTGTGCATCGTTCGTTGCTCACCGGACACGCTGGAGCTTTTGCAGTAAAGGCGTCCTCGCCCGCTTTCGTGCGTGTTGCCGCACCTGCTGGTGAAGCCGGCGCTGCGTGACAGGCGAGGCACTTCGCAGTGTAATAAGAGACTTCTTCGACCAATTTGTCGTGCGGATTATGACAGGCAACACAAGTAATTCGCGCATCGCCACTGTGTCCACGACTATTCATAATTCGATAGGGTTGGTAACGCAGATTTATCATTCCACCCTGACGGGGCATGACGAGCGCTTTTTCGAAACTCACGTGACAGGCGCCGCAAAATTCCTGCGACAGCTCGTCAGGGTCTAACTTGGCGGGATTGAATATTCGCAGGTTCTTGCTGCCGGCCTTAATGGCAGCAATGTGTTTTTCGGCTGGGCCATGACAACCCTCGCAAGTAATCCCCGGCATTAAATGATCGAGTTGTAGTTTGCCACCGCTCACGACTGCCGTTGAGTGACAGGCGAAACAACCCTGTGCTGCCTCGACTGTCATTGGCCGGCCAAGACCGTCTTCCAGCGATTGAGGTACTGCGTGCGGATGAATGATTGTAAAGTCAAGAGCCTGGATTTCCTGGTAATAGCTGACCCGACTTTCATATAAAACTCCTTTATGTTGAAACACGTAAGTCTGTCCCGCTTTGCCTTGACCAAAGCAAAATAGAATTGGTTCAGAGATTGAATTGGAACCATCATTTATTGTGTAAAAGGAGTTCGTGCCGGCGCGTACGATACTGTAACTATAAGAGCCGTTGCGAAAGTTGAGACGCGAATGAGTTTTTAAGATCTCACAGTCGCCAACTGGTACCAGCGCCCTACTCATCGGGTTCGCCAAACGCTTCTCCGTTAGCGCACCATGGCAGTTAGTGCAAGCGCCGCTTCCCGCGTAGCGAACTCCAGCTAGTTCATGCGTCGGCCGCCACTTTGCAAAGGCGTCGCGTTGAGTTTGCGCACGAGATGGCAGCGACAGGAAAAGACTGGAAGTTCCGAACAAGGTGCAGGTTAGCACCAGAGCGGTTTTTAATCTTTGCCGCATATCATTTGGATAAAATTGGAGTCATCTTCGTAATGCCTTCTCCCTCCACCACTCTTAAGTAGGTGTTGACTGGAACATTCGTGAGTTTGTCTACCTTGCCGCTGGGCCAACGAATTTCAATCACGTCGGCGCTTTTCGCCGGACCGAGACCAAGCACTTCACGCGGATCATGTGAAGCAAGATAGCTGCCACCTGCCGTCTTGAGCCGGCTGCGTTTCATACCGCCAACTGTCCACGTGATTATTGCGCCCACGGCCGCGGGGTTGCTTTTTGTGCCGACCAGCTGTAGGCCCACGGAGTTGTTCTTGTTCCCACCATCGTTGCGCAGTAACAACGGGGCGTCGCCGTTATTTGTTATTAGCACGTCGAGATCACCGTCGTTATCGAAATCGCCTGTCGCCATACCTCGACCAGAAAACCCTTGACCGAAGACGGATCCTGATTGAGCACTTACGTTTTTAAAAGCGCGATCGTTATTTTCGAACATCAACAACGGCTCTTTGTATTTCACCCTACCGGTGCGCATCTCGATGAAGTCGTCAGGATGGCCGTTTACAAGAAAGAGGTCAGGGTCGCCATCGTTGTCATAATCGAAAAACCTAAGCCCCCAACCGCTCAACATCTGCGTCGCTGTTCCAATCTCTCCTGGTTCGTCACTAAAAATGAGCTCTTTCTGATTGTGGTAAAGACTAAAGAATTCACGATCGATATTTGCGACAAAAAGATCCTGCCAGCCGTCTCCGTCGTAATCAGTAGCATCGACCCCCATTCCCGAGCGCGGTTTGCCTGAGTCGCTGAACGCGACCCCAGCCATTAAGCCAAGGTCCTCAAACTTTCCGCCACCTTTATTAATGAACAGAAAGTTCGGCATCGTATCGTTAGCTACAAACAGATCCATTAACCCATCGTTGTTGAGGTCTGTAGCGACTGCACCAAACGATTTCCCGGGTGAATCAGCAATACCTGACTCTTTGCTCACGTCGGTGAATTTACCATTCCCTTCATTATGGAAGAGATGGCTGGGTCGGGGCTTGAAGAGGCGCGGAACGCAATAATAACGGCGACTTAAAGTTTCATCTGTGCAGAGAACATTGAGCGACTTTTCGTAAATTACAAAGCTCGACACAAACAAGTCGAGCTTGCCATCGTTGTCGTAATCGAACCACACCGCACAGGTGGACCAGCCCGGCGCAGCGACTCCGGCCCGATCCGTCACGTCTGTAAATGTCCCGTTACCGTTGTTGTGGTAGAGAATGTTGCGCCCATAGCTGGTCACATAGAAGTCAATCCAACCATCTCCATCATAGTCGCCGGCTTCGACTCCCATTCCGAAGGTGCCGCCCGCCACTCCAGCTTTAGCAGTGACATCAGTAAAAGTGCCGTTGTGGTTGTTGTGGTAGAGCGCGTTTTTTAACGGAGTTGCCGGACTGTAAAAATCGGAAGGACCGCTATTGACCAGATAGATATCCATCCAGCCATCGTTGTCGTAGTCGAAAAAAGCACAGCCGGCGCCAACTGTCTCGGGCAAATAGCGATCGACGGAATGTGCATTATTGTGCACCCAGGTGATGCCGCTCTGTTTTGGGAGAACGGTTTCAAAAACGACGTTGGGTTTAGGCGATTGGGCGGAGGCAGTTACAGTCGCAACCACCAGCAACGCTGACGCAAGTGCAGTTTTCAGACGATGACGCATGAACCCAAAGAGATGTCGTTCGTTAAACTCAATAAAGGTAGGAGCGATTGCATCAACGCAGATTAGGCGCGCTCGGCATTATGACAAACGTATCGCCTTGTCGTTTTTCTGACTCTTCGACCGCCTTCAGTTTTTCGACTACCTGCATTTCGGCTTGTGCACGTTTCGGATCTTTCAGCCGCGCATACAGGAGCGCTAATTGATAATGACCCTTCGAGTCGTTGGGATTCAGTTTAACTCCCAGCTCGAGTTCCTGCTGCGAGCGAACATAATCTTTCAACTTAAGATAACTGGCCCCCAATGCGACGTGCGCATTCGCGAATGCCGGCGACAACTTGATTGCCTTTTCCAAGAGCGGCACAGCCTGCTCGTCTTCGTTCTCCTCTTGAGCGATGACGCCCAGATAGTAAAGAGGTTCGGGTGAATTAGAGTCGGCCTGAACTGTCTTTTGCAAGTGTTTTTTAGCTTCTGCGAGCTTCTTCTGCTTGTATAAAACATATCCCAGATACATCTGGGCTTGAGCGTTTCCCGGTTTTGACTCGACGGCCAGGTAAAAGACTTTCTCGGCTGCGAACAAATCCGATTTTTTGAGCAATGTCGCGCCAAGAGCTGTAAGATATTTGGATTCAGAGGGTTCGATTTTTACAGCTTCCTCCAAAATTGTTTGAGCTTGCTCAAAAGCCTTGAGTTCCAGCGCAGCGACACCAATTTTGTAAAGAAGTTCTGGCGAGTTCTTCGCCGCTTGCCGCGCTTCAGAAAGATAAGTTGCGGTGCTCTTTTCGTCCCCGCGACTTTGGAAGACCTTTGCGAGACCAACTAGCGCATCAACGCTGTTGGCTTGCGCGGCGATCAATTGCCGGTAGTTCTCTTCCGCTTTTTCAGAATCACCTTTTTTCAAGTAGGCGTCACCAAGCAAGGACGCGAAAATCAAAGTGTCGGGTTTTTGCAGCTTCGCCTTTTCGATGACGACGATGCATTCGTCCGTTTGTCCACCGGACAACAGCAAACGGGCAAGCTTGTAATTCGCCTCATCATTATTTGGTTCGAGAATGATAACTTGCCTCAACTCAAGAATTGTTTTCTCAGGCGAATTCTTGAGGAGGTAAAGAAGGGCGAGATTCATATGGACGGGGACGAAGTTCGGGTCGATCTTGGCTGCACGCGTTAACAGCGTTTCGGCATCGTCCAACTTTCCCTGTTGAGCACGAATTGTACCGAGGAGATTAAGAGCGTCTTGATTGTTTGGTGCGACATTCAAAATGGAGGTTAGCTGACGCTCGGCTTCTGGAATTCGATTGTTGCGAATGAGGCTTGCCGCATTTTCTACTCGACTCTGAATGCCGTCGCTCTGGCCATACGCTGCAAATGCAACTGCGAACATCACCAGGAAAGCGATAAGCTTGGCGTATAAACCGCGAGAACCACAGCGCGCGGAGTGACACGTGTTTGAGTGCTCTTCGTGTAAAGGAACAAATTTCATCTGGGCTTACTGTTGCGGCTGGTTTCGGAAATTTTTCTGCTCTACTGCCCCGCGGCCTTCTTTGACGGTAATAATTCTATTAACCGGGACATTGCTGATTTTGTCGATAGTGCCACCTGGCCACCGAACTTCCAGCAGATCCACTTTCGTTCTCTCCTGCAGTCCGAAGTGCAGCCGAAAATCATTCTGCGACAGATAACTTCCGCCACTATGAACTTCGTCGGTTTGCGTCAGATCACCGGAAACTACTTTTACTCGCGCGCCGATCCCATCGCGATTACTCCTCACTCCAATCAGTTTAATCACAACAGAAGTATTTGAGTTTCCGCCCTCGTTTCTCAATAACTGCGGCGGGCCGTCGAGGTTATTAATAACCACGTCAACATCGCCATCATTATCAAAATCGCCAAAGGCAGCCCCGCGGCCAGTGCGTTTCTCGGTAAAGGGTACACCCAACTCCGCCCCCACTTCATCAAACGTCCCATTGCGGTTGTTATGATGAACAAAATTGCGCTGTCGATACGTCGGCAGCTGCGGATAGACATGGCCATTCACAACCAGCAGATCCACCCAACCATCGTTGTCATAGTCAAAAAACCATGTGCCCCAACCGACATAGGGCAGGCTCACGGGCGCCACTTTGGCTGCGTATGAAACATCTGTAAACGAACCACTCCCGTCATTGTGGTAAAGCGTATTGTAGTCGTCGTCGAAGTTTGTGATAAATAGGTCTAGTCTGCCATCGTGATCGTAATCACCAAGAGCAACGCCCATGCTTCCCTGCTCACTGCCGTTGTCATTGACGGCAGTGCCTGAGGTGAATCCAATGTCTTTAAAGGTGCCGTCGCCGTTATTATGATAGAGAAAGTTTGGGGTTGAATCATTCGCCACAAAAATGTCTACTAATCCGTCGCCATCGAAATCGTCGGCAAGCACCCCGAGGCCGTAGTAGCCGTCCGGGTCAGACACACCGGCCTGCTTTGAAACGTCAGTGAAAGTACCATCACCATTGTTATGGTAAAGCGAATCGCCGGCGCCCTTCAGTCCTCTGGGTCCACACTGCACCGGCACTCCCTTAAATTGGCAGGTTCGTCCTTTCCCAAACTCAGGCAGGTTATTGACATCAAAATCCACATAGTTTGAGACGAACAGATCCAGATTCCCGTCGTTGTCGTAATCCACAAAGGAAGCACCCGTGGACCAGCGAGGATCTCCGACACCTGCTTTTTGAGTAACATCGGTGAAGCCACCCTTGCCGTTGTTCTTCAATAGATGATTCGCGCCGAGGCAGGTCACGTAAATATCTTCGAATCCGTCGTTATTATAGTCGCCAACCGCTACTCCCATGCCCCATCCGATATCGCCTACGCCGGCCTTATCAGTGACGTCAGTAAACGTGCCGTTTCCATTGTTTCGGTAAAGAGCACTGCGCGTCTTTTGCTTCGACTTCACCAGGTCTACGGTAAGCGAATTGACAAAGTAAATATCGAGAAAGCCATCGTCATCGTAATCAAACAGTGCGACTCCGCCACTCATCGATTCGACGATATATTTTTTTTCAGGTGACGAGAGGTGTGTAAACGCGATTCCGGCCTTCTCGGTAATATCAGTGAAGTGCACTTGATTGGCTGGGCCGCCAATACACGCCGCGACAACGAAAATAAGAAATATGGCCCAACGCAAAAGCAGCAGCTCCTGGCTTTGGAATCAAACTTGAGAACCCTGCACTGAATCAGGGATTGGATTGGCGGCGTTCTTTTTCTTTCAGTTGCCGCGAGATCTCGAGGTGATTCTCACCTTCCACTTTTCTTCCTGCTGCCAGGTAAGCCCTGCCAAGTTGATACTGAACATGTACTTTATCAGGCGCCAGCCTCGCGGCTATCTCCAAATTTTCGATCGCCTGTTTGACGTCGCCTCGCTGCACGAGTGCTTTTCCAAGTTCATAGTATGCATCCGCAAAATCCGGCTTAACCTGAATCACTTCGCGCATCAACTTCATACCGTCAGCGAGTTTTTGTTGAGCAAGAAGCACAAAGCCAAGATGATACTTAGCCTGAACGTTGCCGGGGTTCATTGCAAGTTCATCCTGGAACTCCTTCGCTGCTTCGTCAAACTTTCCTGCCTTTATGTAAACGAGACCAGAGTAATAATGGACCATTTGCGCTTTGCTATCGAGCGATAAGGCAAGGTGCAGCTCGTCCAGAGCTTTCGCAATCTCGCCCTGGTCGTCGTAAGCCTGAGCGAGCAAAATATGTAGCTGGGGCGTGTCACCCCCAACAACCACCATCTGCTTGATGACTTCATCAGCTCTCGCCTTATTGCCTTGTTTCATCAACGACAGCGCCAGCGTGTAGTACACACCAACATTGGGACGTTTTGCTGCAATTACTTCGCTCAACAGATCAGATGTGCGCTGATAGTTTTCCAACATGAAGTAACTAAGCCCAAGCAGCTCTTTCGCTTGTATGTTGCTGTCGGCTTGCAGTTCCATTTCCAGAGGACTAATCGCGTCTTTATATTGCTCCGCCTTAAAAGCCGCGAGACCCCAATTGTAGTTTATGCGTTCCAGACGAGGATCCCATTTCGCGGCCAATGCAAACTGCGCAGCCGCTTCTTTGAACGCGGCACGATCAGCGAGCAGCAATCCGAGTTCGTTATGTGCAGCTGCTATGACTTTTGCGAAATAAACCTCGGCATTTTTCAACTCCGCCGCCGTCTTCGCATCAAGTGCTTTTGATTCAGCGATAACACCCTCGGACGAAACCATTTCCGGAAATCTCGAGTTTTGCTCAGTCAGGCTGGCCGCGGTTAGATATGCCTCGCTTTTCTCTTTATCGCGTTTTAGTGATTTAGACTTTAGATCGGCAGCGACTTGCAGTTCGCGCTGGGCCTCTTCATTTTGACGCGTTTTCAAAAGTGCTTGCCCGAGGCGATAGTGCGCTGTGGCGACTTGATAATCGTTATGGGCCAGAGATGGATTGAGGGCTATGGATTTGCGCAGCACCTCCACCGCCTCAGAGTATTTTTGTATTGCGTGATATGCCTGACCAAGATGGAAGTATGGATCGCCATTGCCGGGCTCGATCACAGTTGCCTTCTGCAACAACGGAATAGCCAAATCAAACTTCCTATCCATTACGTAAACGATACCCAGATAGTAGTTCGCAAAGAATTCATTTGGATGCGAGTCCAATTCGATTTTGAATTCTTGCTCCGCGTCAGGCAGACGAGATGCGCCATCTTTCAAAAGATAAGTAAGACCGAGATAGTAGTGAGCCCTGGGAAAGTTTGAGTCGAGTGCAACTGCCCTCTTGAACTCCTCAATTGCTTCCGCAAGAAAGCCGGTCTCCCGGTAAGCGCGGCCAAAAATTATGCGCAGTTGCGGTCTGTCGCCGAATTGCTCGAGCATATGAGCGTAAAGGCGCTGTGCCGGAGCAAACTGATGCTGCTTGAGGTAGGCCAATCCGAGCGTATATGCGACGTCGTAATCGTTAGGTCTGATCTTGAGAGCTGTTTGTAACTCGACTGTCGACTTATTGAAGTCGCCAAGCATAAAGTAGGTCTTGCCGAGCATGTGGTGCACGCCCGCGTTCTGTGGATACGCCACCAGTGCACTGGCCAACGGTGCCAGGGCTTTTTCATATTGCTCCGCGTCGAAATACGCTATTGAAAGATCGACTAGAGCCTCTTCGGATTTTGGCGTGTAGGTAGTCGCTGATTGCAGGACTGTAATTGCATCTGGATATCTTTTCTCAGCGGAATAGATTTTCCCCAGCTTCGAATACCCTTCAGCCAGAACGCCGAGATATTCTCGTTCAGCTGCGGGCAGATCGCCGGCACGTCTTTGAGCTTCCGCTACTTCAAAATGTTTCCTGATTGAATCCTGGGGAGTTTGGACAAAACCGGCGAGCAGAAGAAGGGAAAAAATGATCGACGGTAAGTACCTCACTTGAGCTTTTGGCGCGCGTCAAAATTAAAACGGAGGGCTGATGATTTATTAGCCCTCCGTTGTGCTTTCAGCCGTGCCGTACTATATCAGAAGTTAAACTTAATCCCGAATTGTACATTGCGCGGTCCTCGGTCGCTGCTTAGCACACCAATACCTCCGAGATTAGTAAACCCAGTGAACTGATTCGAGCTGTCAAAGCCTGCTCCGAGGGTGTTAGAGAATCCGTTGAAGTTCGTGTGGTTGAAAAGATTGAACATCTCGGCGCGGAACTGAATACCATATCGTTCGCGCACCTTCCAGTTCTTGGCGACTGAGAAATCAACGTTCGTCAGCCCCGGCTGTCTTACAAACCCCCGTCGCAAATTACCGAAATGTCCGGGCGCCGGTAATGCAAATGCAGCGGGATTCAAGTAAGCCGTCTTGTCAGAGGTGTGGAGATAGAGCGGTACGCCCGTAACCAAATCAGGACGGAAGCCCGCAGGTGCCGTTGTGGCCAAACCAAAGTAACCCCCCGGAGCCCCTGTTATAACGTCGAGGGGTATGCCACTGAGCACCGTAACAATCCCATTAAGCTGCCAATTCCCGAAGATGCTACTTGCTACTGAGCCCCAGCGTTTGAAATCAGGCAATGCATAAACCGCATTCGAAACAAACATATGCCTGCGGTCCAGGTCAGAGTCGCCTTTATCGAGATCGTAGTTAAATGGATCCGTGGTTGCGCTCGTGAATGAAGTCAGTGGCACGTTAGATGTCGCGTGCGACCAGGTGTAGGCAACCTGATACGACAACCGATCCGTGAAGCGCCGATTCACCCAAAACTGGAGCGCCTTATAATCAGAGTCGCCCGTCGACTCGCTCATCGTAATTGGCCCCAGGTTCGGGAACCGACGATTTGCGTTAGCTATTGCCTGGGCATTAGTCGGGTTAGTGAGAAATGCCTGGACCACAGCTGCTCTTCGCTCAGGCGGTACATCGTTAAAGTTTACACCTCGTCTCCAGATGTGAAGACCATGGTTGCCGATGTAAGAAACTTCAGCCACTGTATTCTTCAAAATTTCTCGTGAGACAGTTATGTTCCATTGCCAGCTTTCGGGTGGCTTAAAGTTTTCATTTACGGCATTAAAGCCCGTATTGTTGCTGACTCCGGCAAGGGCGTTTCGCAAACCCGGATTGATTGTGTCAAGGCTACGAAATGTCGGATCGTCCGCCAAATTCGCTGTGCTGCCTCCCCAGTTGGAGTTCACCACTTGCGTCCACGGCGGATTGGCGGACAAGCGCAACACATCTTCGATAACGTTAGAACGACTCATGAAACGTCCGAATCCCATGCGCAAGGCCGTCTTGCCGTCGCCATTAACGTCCCATGCGAAACCGACGCGTGGTTGGAAACCTTTATTGTATGGATGCCACAGAGAGCGGCCGAAGCCGGCCTCGTTAGGCTGCACCAAGCCACTGAGAGGATGAACGCCGTCGAACAATCGAGGAATGTAGTTGCTGATTCGATCGTTGTCTGAATATGCGGGCGAATACCTCGACCAACGCATACCCATCGTGAGGGTAATTCGTGCATTTAGTTTGTAGGTATCGTTTCCGTAGAACTCGAAATCATGCCAGCGACCAAGGGATGGTTCGTCGTGATCGATCTCTGTGTAGCAGCCGAGCGGTAAGTCTTTGTAGAGCAACTCGGCAATAGCATTTCCTGTTCGACTGTTTGTGCCGCAAAACTGTGCGATTCCGTTAGCGCCCTGTGCCAGCTCATTTTTGATGTTGTGGCTAACCAGACCGCCAAATTTCAAATCGTTTGAGCCGATTACTTTCGAGAAGTCATCCTTCCAAATAAAGAGGTCTTCATGGTTTTGCCACGGCGCCTGGTGCCAAAGGGCGGGATATCCGTCTGCGCCCCAGAAGGTCGGCAGTCCAACTCCCTCTGTTTTAGGAAACACGGTCGGGAACTTGGAGGCGATTTCCTCGTTTAGCGCGCGACTCGATGCGCTGGTCGCGATCTTGATGTCATTGCCCGCGCGCGAGAATTGGAATTCGTTAACCGATGTCGGACTTAAAGTCGTGGCGAGTTTGACGGCGAAGCTATGGCTGGGCTGGTCCCAGTCAGACGTGAGTGTTGGAAACGGCGAGTCGCCCCAGAAATTTCCAGCTGCATTCGCGTGCGTCCAGGTCTCGTTTGTGTACTTAATCAGCAAGTTCATCTTGCTGGTGATGTTTATATCGCCGCGAATGCTGTCTTGCCTTGTGTTGATTGGTTCTAGAAGCGACGACACCCAATTGTTAAAGCCACTTGAGTTAGGATCAGGAAAAACTTTGACTATTGCGAGGCCCGCTGGACTCAGGTTCGCTGCCGGAATCCTATTTCCAGGAAAAGGGAGGCCAGTAACTGGATTGTGCGGGAGAGCATCCGTTAAAGTTCCGCTGAAATCCCCCACTTTTTCCGCAGCAGTCGGAACATGGCCCAAAAGCACAACGCCACGTCTTTCACGCCGCCATTCCTCATTCCAGAAAAAGAAGATTCTGTTCTTTTTGATTGGGCCACTGAAGTTGAACCCATAGTTGTTGTATTTTAGCTTTGCTTTCGGCTGTCCACCCTTGTTTAAAAAGAAGTCGGTAGCATTGAATTTGTCACTACGAAAGAACTCGAAACCCGCACCATGAAACTCATTGCCACCACCTTTTGTAATCAGATTGATCACCGCTCCCTGGGCCTGTCCATACTCCGCGCTAAAGCTGTTCCGCTCCACGCGAAACTCTGCAATCGAGTCGATGGACGGAAACACCAGCAACGTCGCGTTTGAGCCGACGTCCATATTGTTTACACCATCGACGGTCCACATGTTCGCGTTTGACTGGTTTCCATTGACAGACATGTCAACGTGCGAGTCGAGACCCGTGCCCGCCGTGCCGAAAGCACCGCCAGCACCTGCCTGGGTCACCGGCGAAACGCCCGGCACCATCAATGCGAGTTGCGCGTAGTTGCGTCCGTTCAAAGGCAACTCAGTCACCTGCTTCTCAGTGATCAAACTACTGATCTCGCCGCTACGTGTTTCGACGGTCTCTGCACCGGAGGTGACGGTAACAGTTTCAGTTACCTGACCTACCTCTAATTCCATGTTCACCGTTCTGTTTTCACCAACGTGCAAATCGACGTTCGAAACCACTGTCTTTTTGAAACCGGTGGGCGAAGCGGTGACCGTGTAACGGCCGGCAGGTAAACTCGGCGCGAGATAGAACCCATTTTCGTCGGAAGTCAGCGTACGCGAGAGTCCAGTTTCCGACTGGATAGAGACTTCCGCCCCGGCAACAACAGCTCCCTTTGCATCGCGAACCGTGCCGCTAATGCTTCCAACCGTGGTGGTCTGTGCCTCTGCACTAACGATTAAAGCGCCCAAAAGAACCAGCGCCATTTGCAATGTAAGCTTTCTCAGCATACGAGTCCTCCAGAGATAAAATCGCACCACGAGTCGCCCTCGTGTGCGAATAAACTTTTTAGAAAGTCAACACACTCGAATCGATTGCTTTCGTCAACGACCCTTGTTTGTAAGAGGTTTGGCCCAGCGGTTTCGATTGATCGGTGGCGTCACCGAACCGTTCCTGGGAAACCCACCCTTTTGAGAGTAACCGACTTGTTGTTAAAGCACCGGGCTGATAACCCGAAAGAATTTTTGCTTGAATGTTGCTGTTTTTGGACTTTGTTGCACTACCGCGCAAAAGCATTTACTCCTAATGCGAAGCGTTGTCAACATTTTTTTGGGTTTACATTCCCCCCAGTCACTAAGCGGTCTCCAGTAAAGGACTTACAGCCAACTTTGTTGTTTGGGTAAACTAAGATTGGCTATACGACTGATGAAGAAGCAAACTTGCTCGCGAGGACCAAACTGAGCGCGCCCATCAATGTCGGTTCTGATCCCAACGTCGAATCAATGATCTCAGTCGAAGGAAATCCACGACAGATTCCGGAATCGGCGGATGCTTTCACATCCTCAACAATCACCGGCCAAACACGCGCAATCGGACCAGCAACGATCACCGCTTGGGGCGCTAATCCCTGGATGAGATTAGCGATACCTGCGCCGAGGCAACGAGCAGTTTCTCTCAATGCGGTCTTCGCATTTCGTTCACCGCGCAGTGCCAGGTCCATTAGCCCTGAAAAATTCACATCCCTATTACCGTTCGTTGACGACAACTTTCTGTAACGGGCAAGCGCTGCTCTCTCAGACGCGAACGCTTCCCAACATTCTCTGCTACCTGCCGCACATGGTACTGGTGCTCCGCTGCCAATTGTCATGTGCCCAAATTCACCCGCAGTGCCTCCCTCGCCGCGATAAACCTGACCGTCGAACACAATGCCGGTACCAACGCCTTGTTCAACCAGGACCAGAATAAAATCCCTAATTTCGCGAATTTCGGGTCGCCCAAACCACAGCTCAGCCAGGGCTGCGGCATTTGCATCGTTGTCAATGCTGACTGGAAGCGAAGTAGCACGCGTGAGTGTTTCGGCAATCGGCTCGTTGCGCCATCCGAAGTGGGGTACATACAGACTACCCGTTTCAGGGTCAACTACACCCGGAACGCTGATGCCGATTCCTTCAATTGTGCCGTGGTTTTTTTCAATCAGGCGTTGTGCACTAGAGACTATTTGCTCGAGTGTTTTGTTGATATCAGGTTCGGTTGGAAACTCTATCTGCTCGAGGACTCGACCGGCGAGATCGCTGCTGGCCATGACCGTCTTGACGGTTCCGAGGTCAACCCCAATCGCTACAGCATCAGCGGTTCGCAACGACAGGAGAGTTGGGGGGCGCCCGCCCGTAGATTCGCCACTAACTTCTTCGATCAACCCTTCCTCCCGAAGCTCGTCGACGATGAGGGAAACTGTCGAACGCTGTAATGCCGTCTCACGGGCAATCTCTGCACGGGAAATAGGCCCCAATTCGCGAACATAATTCAGAACGATCTGACGATTTATGTCGCGTATGGTATTTGAGCGCGCAGCATTAGCTTTCCTTAAATCTATTCGTCTCACCGCGTTCACCATCTACGGAGGAGTTCCTCTCCTGCCCTTCGGCAGTAATCGAAACAGATGTGGCACTTTTGTAGGCAACTACTATTAAGTAGTACAACGATTCGTTCGAGTCAACTTCTTTTGTCTTATGTGAAGCATAAATAATTTTCATCTGCCAGCCCGCACAAGTTGATGGAACCAATTCTTGTTTGTACTGACGAGGCCATAAACCTATACTACGGGCAATCGCAATTCGGGGTCCGCAAATGCAACTGCGTCGAATCAAAGTGAGGCTTCAACCCTGTGCCGTCCTGTTGGTTTGGGTTGCTTTAATTGCGTTTCCTGGCACAGTCTTCGGCCAGGGAGCAGGTGATCCGGCAAAGACTCAGATGCAGGAAATGAACCGCCGAGAGTTGCAGTTAAATAATCTGAGTACTGACAACCGGCACGCTAACGATCCAAAACGGTCTCAAGCTTTGATGGAACAAGTTAGCGAGGATTTTCAACGAATACTGATGCTTCACAATGAGATAGTCCGTGCGATCGATAGCCAATCTTCCCTGAATCTTCTGTTCATTTCGGACGCCACGGCTGAAATTAAAAAGAGATCGAGTCGATTACAGTCTTTGTTACAGTTAAAAAAGCCGGAACCTGCAACTGCTGGTCGAAACAGTTTGCCGAATGTAACCAACATACCAACGAAAGATGGCTTGATAGTTTTATGTAAACAGATCGAGAGCTTTGTACGAAATCCGATAATTGAAGAACCGGGAACGATCAATGCTCTCCAGCTTGATAAGGCGCGCAAAGATCTTCAGAGTGTTGTTGAGATAGCGGACGCAATAAAGAAGCAGGTGGACAAACAAAAACGGCAGTGATCAAACCCGAACTCATTGTGAATTTCATCACGCAGCAATAACTCCTCCAAATTTACTCGCCAGCACCAGCGTCAGAGCTCCCATTAAGGTCGGGTCCGGGTTCAATGTAGAACGAACAACTCGAGCTGACGGTACTCCCTGACGCACGCTACGCTCGATCTTTTCCGTGAGCGTCTTCTCGATGAGCGGCCAGGCTCGCGTTATCGCACCACCCACTATTACAGCCTCAGGACTGAAACCGACGACAAGGTTGGAAATGCCAATCGACAGGTACCGAGCCGTCTCCATCAGGGCCTTTCTTGCTTTCTGTTCTCCTGACACTGCGCAGTCTATTAAGGTCGCAAAAGTTGGTGCTGTCCTTGCGCCGGTTAGTCTCTGGTAACGTGCAGTCGCCGCACGTTCAGACGCAAACGCCTCCCAGCAGTCGTCATTTCCGCACGAGCAGAGGACCGGCGCATTAGTGCCCACAATCATATGACCAAACTCGCCCGCCGCTCCGCGTACACCACGATAAATTTGACCGTCGAACACAACTCCAGTACCGACGCCATCGGCCACGAGCACAAAAATGAAGTCACGCGCATTCCTGACCTCTGACCTGCCAAACCACAACTCGGCTAGTGCAACCGCGTTAGCATCGTTGTCGATCGTGACAGGTAGTCCCGTGGCTTGAGCGATCATGTCGCCTATGGGGAAGTCTCGCCACTTGAAATAGGGTACGAAGATCACGTTACCCGTCGCCGGAGTAACTAAACCCGGAATGCTTACGCCGATTCCTTCAATAGAACTTTGCACAGAAAAATTGCGAACTGCACTGACGATGAGATGAACCGTGCGCTCAGGAATCGGATCCGTAGGAAAACTTTCCTGTTGCACAACGACACCTGCAAGATCGCTTGTAGCGACAGTGGTAAAGGTAGGGGTGATGTTGACCCCGATTGCAATTGCGCCGCCTGTGCGTAATCTCAATAACGTTGGGCGACGGCCGCCGGTGGATTTCCCTTCGCCAATCTCTTCGACCAGCCCTTCACATGTCAGAGATTCTACGATCTCGGAGATTGTCGATCTCTGCAGAGCAGTCTCACGCGCGATTGCGGCTCGGGAGATAGGTTCTCTTTCTCGAACATAGTTCAACACGATCCGCCGATTGATATCGCGAATCGTGTGCAGGTTAGCGGCTTGTACAGTTCGGAGATCGATTCGTCGCACGCGTTTGCCTTATCGAGCAGTAATCGGCATCAATAGTATAAAGGGCTGCCGAAGTCAACGTTTGCAGTCGCTTACCCAATTATGAGATTGCAACCTGTCGCGAAAGTTTAGCCGCTTGATTGATTGAAGTCTCGCTTCGTACATTCGAGTGAACCACTTTGGCGAACTGCAAGGCATCTCTTTGTAGCACCTTCGCCGTCAATAATGAGGGTTTCCTTCCATTTGCCCGGGAGAGCATTCGCCGCTTCAACAGCGGCGGAGTAATCATCTCTGGACCTCTTTAGCGCGGCGTTATACGCGCCGCTGGATCTTCCTTGTTTTACTCCTTGGAATGCTGCTGATGCTGTTACGCCCATCTCAGCGTCACTGCCGCGGGCCGAGTTGCCGATAAACGGTTTCGTCACAAGTTAATTTTCAACGTGGTTTGCTAATCAGCAAATGTGCTACCGGTTCACGGGCTATGCAGGTTCTGTCGCGCTCGAAAAAACAGCAAGTAGACGGGTAAACCTAGTAACACGACAGCTAGACCAGTCGCGGCCTGTAATGGATTGTGGGCACCAATCAGGAACAACAGCAATGCTATCAACGCTAAAAATATCAATGGTGTTGCCGGGTAGCCCGGGGTCATATAGTGCGCCCCATTTACATCTCTTCGTCTCAATACGAACAACCCTGCAA
>JBHEMC010000084.1:0-272 GCA_046262775.1 Pyrinomonadaceae bacterium
GTATGATGTCGAACTTCGTGTGGTCGATCTGGACCACGGCCAGCGGCCAGTCAGCTCCAGGAAAATGGCCAGGGAAAGCGGAATGCTTTTCATATGCAACTTTAGAGCTCAGACGCTGCTTGTCCCTTTCCACTTCCGAGACCGCTAGAATGCGTTTGCGAACAGTAAGGTAATGAGGCGGTTTGAGGTTTGCCTGGGCGAAGCTTCTTCTTATCTCATCGTTCGTCTTCCTGATGGAGGGCTTCTGTTTGCTCAAGTAAACCTCTTTCACA
>JBHEMC010000084.1:282-19028 GCA_046262775.1 Pyrinomonadaceae bacterium
CTTCTGGTTCCGGCGGCAGTCGGCTTTGGCCCTTACCGCCGTTGGGCTTTACCGGCGTGAGATCCGAAACCCTGCCGCTCTGCTCGTAAAGCGCAATCTTGCGATAAACCGTCGCCGGGTGTACGCCCGCTTCCTGCGCTATCGTCTTAACCATGTCGGTGGTTCTTGTCGTAATGAGCAAAGGCTGAATTCTGTTGAACCATAACTCGGCGCTGGCCCAATCTTTCTGCTCAATCAAAGTGAGGTCCTTGGCCTCGCTCTTCTGGGAAAAAGACGCCGACGGCGACGAAACGTCGCAGAGCTTTAACTCGGCGCTTTTGCCCGTCTCCTCGTCCTTCGCCAGAATCGCTTCAAACTCAGAATGTGGGTAATAACATAGCGCCTGCCACCGCTTGCGATAGCTGCTCCCGGCGCTAACCACAGCACCTTGTTCATGGCACTTAGGCCTTTCTTTATACTTTCCCAACCAAATAGTACTGACCATCGTTATTTGTCGGTCCAAGTCGATCACGATCTCGCCGTTTGCTATCAGTTGCCAGAGTGAGGGAAGCAACGTTGCTCTGCGGGTTGCGTCCTCAGAGATCAAATCAAGCAGGCTGGCAGCTGTGGTTGCATTGCTATTGGCTAGGGCATCAAGCAAGAGTTGGCTCCGCACTTCATCGCGCGGATACTTTCTGTACTCGAGCAGGAACGTAATGTTCTTGAGATACGGAGTGCGCAGTTCTGGCTCGGTCATGATTGCGAAATCCCAACTCCGTTTCTTCGCATAGGCCCTCGCCGCTCGAAACTTTGGCTTCAGCTCAGGCCAATGCCTGAACAGATCACTTCTGTACTTGACCTCAGCCAGAAGTGGCCGCCAGTCTTTTGTTAAGGCAAGGTCTTTTCGATAGGAGATGAACAGGTCAGGTGTGTATCGCCGCCGTTTACTGGCGCTGTCTGTAAACTCTATTGTGAGTGGTTGCTCTTCGAACCCCAGAACATTCCTGTTGAAGATCAAATGCTTGATAAAGTCACGCTCAAGACTTGATTCATAAGCGATGCTACGCGCCGACCGATCATCGGCAACCAAGCCGGTGACGCTTCCATAGTTTGGCCGAATCTTCCTGACAGCCATGTTGCCTCAACATCCTGAGCGCGAGTACCGACACTCTTCCGACAGTCCTCGCTCCATCCGTGAATCTGATCACCCGCCTTTACCATAGCTCCATCCTCGCCATTTGTCCAGCAGAAACTTTTCTTTGTCTCACTTTGGCTTATCCTTCTCCCTGATGATGACCTCAGCCTACTGCACAGCTGCATAACCTGCTGCTTTCAAACCGTTCGCATCGTCTTTTATAAAATCCGAAATCGTTCGCATCCACTCCTATATTTATTCGCATGCACTCCTATAAAAATCCGCCGATTCAACGCCTTCCATTCGCATCCACTTCTAAAACTCACAACGAATGAAAATGCGATTGTGCCTGCGGCGACAACGATACACGTGGCCACGGTACGCCAAAGAACGTCTGTCCCCGCGAAGCGCCATATGGCGAGCAGGGAAGCTAAAACCGCAACAAGAATGCAGGTGCTGGTAATCCAGAAGGAAAAATTTCGAACCAGTTCAGGATTGAGAAAACCGCGCTTCGTTTTGTCCACTCGCCTGTTAGGATCGGCATTCACGAGCTGAATCTTAAACGAGTAGGACGCGACATGCCAGCAGTTCGTTCGCAGTTCAGCGTCGTATAACCGCTGTACATCTATTACCGGCCGGCCTGGTTCACATCAACCCATATACGCCTGCGAAATGGATGAGATAACTGACCAAGGTAGGTTGTTGGAACTAAATCTGAGATTCCGTACTTGCGCGGCCTTCGCCCTTTTGGCAAATAGAACGTGCCGAAGAGCAGGTCGATGAGCGGAAGTTCGCCAGCATAGTTCCGATTAAATGCTTCCGACTCCGCACTGTGATGCCAGTGGTGAAATTGCGGCGAGGCGATTAGCCAGCGCAGTGGACCAAACGTGAATCGAACATTTGCGTGGATCAGCACCGCATGAAACGTAGCCAGAAGAATGTAAGCGCCAAAACTGGATTTGCTGAAACCCATCAAATACAATGGAACAAGCGTCAAACCTTTAGTAATGATCTGATCGAGTGGGTGCACACGCGCGGCTGCAAGCCAATCCATCTCTCCAATACTGTGATGCACGGAATGGAAGCGCCACAGAAAAGGTACCTCATGGGCCAGACGATGGCCGACGTAGCTTCCGAAATTCGCAATCAGTATCGCCTCCGCGAATTGCAGGAACCGATTCTGCGCGGCCACCGCAACTTGAAACGCAGAACTGACGAACCAATGCGCTATCAATATGAGCAGGCCGACGAAGACGAAAGTAGCAATATCTGCCAGCGTGCGAGTAAACAGAAAGTGAATCAGGTCTGCACGCCAACCACGCCGGAAGGTGCGCTGGTTCGGATGTAATGCAAACAGTCGTTCAAGAGGAATGAAAATCAACGCACCAACAATCAAACCGAAAATTACATTGGCTTTCATGCTGTACTAGACGCTTCGACGCCAATAAAAGTTTCATTGAAGCTCGGTAATGCAGCAGCAGTAAATCGCGATATTTTGTGGTTCGGAAATGTCGTTGCGAAAAGATATCAACGGTCCTTCTGATATGGACAATGCCGACAGCCGCTATCACAACAGGAGCCACGGCGAAGAAGAAACTGGGCCGTAAATACCATGGCAGCACCTTCCCAGTAAAAATCTTCTCCCTCTACCAACTGTCGTTGTTTAGCTTCAATCTTAGAACCAGGCTGTCTGGATTTAGAGATTGTCTCCATTAGGCAAGCGGGGCAGAGGCAATCCTGATCTGCACTACCGGCTAATTCGACATGAGGGAGTTGTTCGCACCAACAACAACTTTCCGACGATTCGAGACCGCACCTGAACTCAGCTCCACAAGCGGAACAGTTTTTCGAGATCGCTGATTGCCCAAACGGTTGCGGAGTCATCATTCTCAAGACTACTGCGGACCCTCCACTATGATTCTATTTGTTTGTATGCGTTCGCTTGGCCGGTCCAGGAGAAGAGCTCGGGATGAATCAGATGAGCAAGCAATTCGGTGCCATCCACGACGCGCGGGCCGGGTCTGGCGAAATACGAATTCGCATCAACCGCATAAACTTTTCCATTTTTAACGGCTGGTAATTCATGCCAGCCAGGCTTTGTGAGCGCTTCGGAAACTTGTTCAAGGACAGCGTCAAGATTAAAACCGCACGGCATGATGATCAAGACTTCCGGCGCCCACTCAATTACATCCTCCCAGCCAATTCGCACTGAGTCAGCACCCGTTTTCCCAAGTGCGTCAACACCACCGGCTATCCGCACCATCTCTGGCACCCAATGACCAGAGCAGTATATTGGGTCAATCCATTCCATACAGAACACGCGTGGCCGACGCGACAACTCACTGTTGCGAATCTCAATTTCGTGCAGCTTTTCCCGCTTTGCCTGAATCAATTCTTCGGCCTGTATGGATCGTTCTGTGGCCCTACCCAGGTCACGAATGTTTTCAAAAATCCCCTCAATCGATTTCGGTGTCATCCAGAGAATCTGGGGCTTAAACGGTAACGACGTCAGAACCTGAGACACTTCATTACCCGAAGGAGCACAGACCTGGCAAAGATCCTGCGTGAGAATAACGTCAGGTTGAATTTCGCGAAGTATTTCTTCGTCAATCTGGTACAAACTTTGGCCCAGGCGAAGACGTTCAGCCACCGCACGATCGATCTCCCCCTGGTTCATCTGTTCAATCGGCAAAACATTGCGAACAACAACTGGTTTGCCAGCCACTTCCGGAGGGTAGTCACACTCATGAGTGATCCCGACGAGTTGGTCGCCAAGCCCCAGCGCGTACACAATTTCTGTGGCTGAAGGAAGAAATGAGACGATTCGCTGAGTTGTATTCATAGAATAACTGGACACGCTGCACGCGTGTGAGCATTCTCACTTCGCGTACGTGGCAATAATCCGTTCGATTGCGCGGCTGCAAACTTTACAAAAATGATGCGTTCGAGAAAACATGATGCAATCGACCTCTGGTCGGTAATAACCTCGCGATTCGTACATCGCGCCTTCAAAAGTTCCGACATGACCAGCGTACTTCTCCTGCGCAAACATAGCCCGCTCATGTTCCAACTCCTCTCGAAACAGAGCCTCCATCTCCGCTTCCGGACGATTGTCCTTTCGCAGTTGCCTGCGCCGCTGCTGAATCTCGCCTGAATAACTTTCAAATACCTGCTTGTTCCACGGAGTCGGTATGGGGGTTACGTTCGCAAATGGCGATACGAGGTCGCGCCACTTGAGCGTGCCGATATCCAATAGCGCAGTTACGTTGGGTTCCCATGGCTCAACTCGATCAGAGGCTGGAGCGTATGCGACCGAGGATGTGTAGTACTCATCTGCCAAACCTGCAAAGTGATGACCAAACTCGTGCACGAAAACGTAATTCGCGAATGCGTTATCAACCGCAACAGTGCTGTAGAGATTGAAAATTCCGCCACCTCCGTAGGTCCGATTGTTCGCTAGTATTTCTATGAACTCGTAAGGAGCGAAGGAAGCGACGCGACGAACTGCACGGTTGTCGAAGGTTAGTACATAACGTTCGGACCCGAACGCATCGTAAGTCGCACCAAGCGGTGAGTCTCTATAGGTGCCAGTTGAAGGTCTCGAGATACCTGATTCAGCCGCAGGCGGACACAAGGCCCAAACATTAAACTGGTTGCGGTGCTCTTTGAATGGCGTCGTCGAAAACAACACTTCCGTCAGCCGGTGTGCGTCGTTCTCGAACTTTTTAGCTTCAGCCGCTGTATAGCCGTCGCCGAGTATAAGAAAATCGACTTTAGTTTGTGGTTCACCTGTTTGTTGAATTGCGATAAGTCGCGCGGGGGGCTGAGGTTTTGATCGATCGATGAACTGATCGGCCGGATCTATCGTGGTGCTCCACACATCGCGAAAGATGTTGCGAGCATCGCGTTTTCGCACCACCACCTGAACAACGCTGGTTGGCGCCGGAAACCGTAACGACTCCTGGAATGTCCGTGCACTCGTTTTTGCTTCGTCGGTTGTTTCCCATTCACCGTAAATCGAAGCGAACCCACGTGAATAGAGAACGCGTTTAGTTTTTCCGTCGACGACCTCAAAGTAGTATTTACCGAGATTGCTCGTGTCGACCGCCTGAGACATGTCTCCCGGCCACGGTAATGGCTCAATCACTACACGATCGACGCTGAACACTTCCTGAGATGCATTGCCGGTGTGATAGTAGTCGAGGCGCATCGTTTGTGGCGCCGCAAACGCCGTCGCGCAAAACAGCAGCAGGAGAAGCGCGGCCAAGAGAGGGAATGTCATGCGCGCGATTGTAGCTGGTATGTGCCGTAACTCGAAAACGTGCCAGTGAGTGAATGGCCCTTTCAAAACGGACGCGTGCTATACTCCCGGTCTTAGTCGCAAGGAGCTTTTCAACTTTATATGGCGAGTGTGCTGGAGATCATTCCACTCGGCGGTATCGGCGAGTTTGGAATGAATTGCATGGCTGTGCGGTACGGCGACGAGATGCTGATTCTCGATGCCGGCATGGGGTTTCCCGAGGAGACCGCGTACGGTGTAGACGTATCGATACCTAATTTTGATTTTCTCGAATTGTACCGCAACGACATCACGGCCATAGTTCTCACGCACGGTCATGAAGATCATCTCGGCGCACTACCTTACATCCTCAAAAAGTTCAATGTCCCGGTTTACTGCTCGCACTTCACCGCAGGGTTAGCTGAAAGCAAACTTGAGGAACACGATCTACTCGACAACGTGTTAATTCATCGCGTTGAGCCGCGGGATACGGTGGATATCGGCGTGTTCGCAGTGGAGTTTATTCGCGTCTCACACTCACTGGTCGACTGTTTCTCACTGGCAATTAAAACACCTGTTGGCACGATTATTCACACGGGCGACTACAAGGTGGATGAGACTCCAGTAATCGGAGAGCCAATCGACTTGCGATCCTTTCGACGTTACGGTCAAGAGGGTGTGCTTGCGCTACTTTCGGATTCGACTAACGCTACGGTGCCTGGTCGAACGCCTTCTGAGCGTGCCGTAATCCCCGCGTTCGAGGAAATTTTCGCTGAAGCGAAGGGTCGCATTATTGTTGCCGCGTTCGCCTCTTCCATCCATCGCCTGCAAATTGTTTTAGATGTTGCCCAACAGTTCGATCGGAAAGTCTGCGTCTTAGGCCGTTCAATGCAAAAGAATGTCGAAGTTGCCGACAGGCTCGGCTATCTCGATATACCCGATGGGCTGCTGGTGAATTTGAATCAGGCAAAGCAAATGGCTGATGAGGATGTAGTGTTTCTTGTGACCGGGTCGCAAGGTGAAGCACGGGCCGCGCTTTCACAGATGGCGACCCAGAGTTACAAAGGACTAATGATTGACGAAGGCGACACAGTCGTGCTTTCCGCTCGAATAATTCCCGGTAACGAGCGTTTGATTTCGCGCATGATTGGATTCATCTACAAACGCGGAGCGAACATCATTGAGGAGAAGCGCCGTTTGGTTCATGTGAGCGGACATGCCTCGCAAGAAGATATTCGAATCATGACCGAAGCAGTAAGACCGAAATTTGTGGTTCCGATTCATGGAGAATACCGCATGCTGTTTCGTCACAAAGAGTTTGTGAAGAATCACCTCGGTTATGCCGAAGAAAATATCGTACTCATCGAAAACGGAGACGTGCTCGAACTGGATGGCGAACGCGCAGCTGTAGTGGATAAGCGGGAGATTGGGCGTACATTCATTGACGAAACCGGATTCGAAGAGATTGAAAGTGAAACTGTACGCGAACGTAGACAATTGGCTTATGAGGGCACAATCACACTGGTCGTAACGATTGATTCTGAAACCGGTGAGTTGCAGAACGAGCCGAAACTTGTAGCGCGAGGCGTCAGGGGATTTACCTCTACGAACGGCTTTTCCATCTCGCCCGCAGGAGATGCGTTAAGCGGGTCTTCTAGTTTGACTGAAGAGGCGCGACGTGTGCTCAAGGCCGCCATCATAGGTGCATCAAAACAGACAATCGAAGACGAAACACTTCTGAAGGAACATCTGCGTGTCGAATTGAAAAGATTTATTCAGAAGCAGACCGGATCTAGGCCGGTGATAATGCCTGTGATCGTGCGCGTCTAAACACCAGGGCGGCAGCCGTGGCAGCCCTTCTTGTATTGTTCTCACATATAAGTTGAATTACTGGCAGAACAAAGTCGTGCTGATAACTGGAGCTTCTTCAGGTATCGGTCGCGAACTGGCACTGCAACTCGCACAAAGCGGAGCGAGGCTGGCGCTGCTTGCCCGTCGTGCTGATGCACTGCAGGAGACGGTGTCGGCGATTGAGGCTCATGGAGGAGTTGCTGTCACAGCTGTTGCAGATGTTCGAGACGCAGAACGCGTGCGTCTGGCTATCGAAGAGTCTGTTACAAAGATCGGGCCTCTCGATTTGCTGATTGCAAATGCGGGTGTCGCCATCACCGGCCACGCAACTGCGTTGAGTCCAGCTGATATCGCTAATGTGATCAGCACGAACGTTATAGGTGCGGCAAACTGCGTGACTGCTGTTTTGCCCGATATGGTTGAGCGGCACAGTGGTCACCTGGTTGCTATTTCGAGTCTTGCAGGTTATCGAGGTTTGCCCAAATCTTCTGCTTATGGAGCGAGCAAGGCAGCCGTATCTTCTTTTTTTGAGAGTCTCAGACTGGACCTGACGGGCACCGGCGTCGATGTGACCATCATTCACCCGGGCTTCATTAAGACACCCCTAACTGCAGGTCGGCAGGCGAAGATGCCATTCTTGATGGAGCTCGACGATGCAGTGAAAAAGATGATCCACGCGATGGAGCAGAGACGGAAGTCGGTTGCGTTTCCATGGCCATTGGCGTCGCTGGTTCGATTGGGATTGATCATGCCAAGTTTCATGTACGATCGCATTGCGGTACGCAGTTCCTTCAGAGAGTAAGAATGGCCTTACGTTTTCGGCTTTCTCTCTTGAGTCAGTTTCAGTGGTGAGTTGGGAACAATTCAACTAGTAGCGGCGATTACTGAATTAACAAATGACAATACTTCAAGCAATCATTCTCGGTATCGTTCAAGGCCTCACCGAATTCATCCCGGTTAGCTCCACCGCGCATCTTGTTTTTGCTGCGCGTGCTGTTGGACTTTACAACGGGCTCAATAAGACTCTTCAGGCGGAGCAGACGACAGCCACTATAGCGGTAATCCAGCTCGGTACTTTGCTGGCCGTCATCATTTACTTTCTCCGGGATATCATTTCTATTCTGCGGGCTTTTATCCGAGATCACATAAAGCTGTTGACGACGAAAAAGTCCGCGAGCGCCAGGCTTTCGGGCGACGCGTGGATGGGCTGGTTGGTGATCATCGGGTCAATTCCGGTCGGAGTTGTGGGACTGCTTTTTAAAAAACAGATCGAGGGGACCTTCACTAAGAACCTTTGGGTAATTGCCACGATGATGATAGTTGTTGCCGTGCTGCTGGCGGCTTCGGAAATCGTCGGTAAGCGAAGGCGGGACATGAATCAACTTGGAATTAAGGATGCACTTGCAGTTGGTTTCGCGCAGGTGCTCGCGTTGATTCCAGGCTCGAGTCGTTCCGGATCGACGATCATGGCTGGTTTGTTTGCAGGCGAAACCCGCGAAACCGCTGCACGCTTTTCCTTCCTGCTGTCAATGCCGGCGATCGCTGCGAGCGGGTTGCTTGAACTCAAAGAGGCAATCACGAAACTACCACCGGGGAGCTATCGCTCTCTGGTGGTGGCGACAGTTGTCTCAGGATTCGTCGGATATCTTTCTATCTGGTTTCTTTTGCGGTTTCTGCGTTCCCACTCAACCGGAGTCTTCATCGCATACCGGATGTTCATAGGAGGCGCCATCCTCGTTGCTCTCTATTTTGGCTACTTATTGGCGACCATCTGAGGGTGTTTTCACACGAACGGCAGGATCGGAACATCATAATTGTCACTCTATTCATTATTCAAAGGATTCGATAAACTGAACTGGTCCTTCCTCATCGGACCGCTAGGCCGGCCAGACGCATATCCAAAATAAGGGCGGTGATTCTTGATGAGCGAGAAAGATCCCAGAGGCAAAACAAATTCTTCACAACGACCTCGCAGCCCTCGTGTTCCCGTTGAGTTTGCACTAGAAGTGGAAGGCTCAGACAGCGATGGCAATCCTTTTCGCGTAAAGGCGCAAGCCATCAAAATTAGTCGCGGCGGTGCCACGATTGTGCTTGACGTCGATATGGCAGTTGGCACGATTGTTCAGTTGGTACCTCCTTTTGGACAAAAGCTTGAAGCTCAGGTAAATGGAGCCTGGACCGATTCGATTACCCAGAGGAAATACATCGGTGTGAAACTTCTCGGTGAGGATGGCTGGTTCGCAGGATAACGGAATGGCTGTGCTGCACTTAACGGGCGAGGACGCCCGCGTTCCGCATCGCGTGGAAGGGCGCCACTTCGTGATGGGTTATTGGATGTGACTCTCCCACCGTATTTTTCAGTCCCAATCCGCGAGCTTTCGTCACCTGTCCATAAAACAACCTCCAGCACTGCTTCCCCGGTTGCAGAGATGTGAAGAGCCATGACAGCATACAATTCGGCTTAGCTAATCCACGTAGTGGAACAGAGTGATCGAAGGCTGTCGCAGCTTTACAGATGGCACGCCGGCAATGGTTCGTCCCGGCGAAATCGAAGCTGGGTACAGTCGAAGCGCTCCGGCTGCTGCCACCGGAAATGAACTACAGACTTCTTGATTGGTTAAAATGCAGGAGCTAACTAAAAAACGTGCTATTGCTTTGGGACTCCGGGCGCGTGTGCCGCTCGTCACGCGCCTTCTCGCTGTTGTGTTGCTTGCGGCTGGACTCGCTTTTGTCAGCATCTCCTACTATAAGCTGCGCAACAACAAACGATTTGTCCTGAAGCCAGGAAACCCTGAGCTGTCGAAGGAGATCACCGGACGGATCGAAGGATACGAACAGCGGGTGACTCGAAACGATCGGCTGTATTTGCTAATCAAGGCTTCCGTCGATACGACGTTTTCAGATAACCATCATGAACTCGAAAATGTGAGTCTTGCAGTTTATCCACCAGTAGGTGACAAGCCCGATCAGATTACCGCCACCAAAGCAATCTACAACCCTACGACCTCGATGATTTCATTTCTCGGCAATGTCAAAATAGAAACCAAGGATGCGCTGAAAGTGGCTACGGAGTCCCTGACGTTCGATCAGAACCAGGAAGTGGCTGATACAGATGCTCTGGTAACGTTTGAAAGAGAAAACGTGTCAGGCAGAGCCAATGGCGCCGTCGTATTTCAGAAGTCGAAGAAGTTTGAACTCAAGCGGGATGTCGAAGTAACGGTAGCTCCGCATTCTGGAAACCAAACCGCTCCGTCGCCGCGATCGCGTCCAGTTAACATCAAAGCGGCGCGAGCTTCTTTTGAGCAGGACCTCCTGAAATTGGTCCTCGCTGGTGGCGTAACTGCAGAACAGGATCGAGATGTCATGAGTGGCGAATCCATGTATGCAACACTCAATAACAACAAGCATCTCGAGAAGCTCGAAGTACGCGGTAATTCGTATTTACGTACGATAAATCCCGGACACTCAGCCGAGGTCAGTTCCACCGATATGGATTTCTTTTTCGACAAGGACCAGCGATTGGAACGCGCAGTTGCGACACAGAATACGTCCGTGCGTACTCTTGATTCGGACGCGGAGGTACAGCTATCCGGTGCAAACTCGCTGGAAATTAACTTTGAACCGCAAGACCAGCAAAGCTTGCTTCGCGAAGCGGTAGCTAACGGACGGTCGGTGATCACAATGGCTGCTCCGAAATCCAAGGCGGCCGATCCTCGCGCAGCAAACAAACGACTAACGGCAGATGCGGTGAAAATCACCTGGCGTAGTTCGGGTAAGGATATCGAGAAGGCGGAAGCCAGCGGTAATGCCGAGTTGTTTGTTGAACCGGTCGTAAAAAGTGCGCGTGCCGATAAAAAGACCCTAACTGCGCCACGCTTCGATTGCGATTTCTTTGAAGTTGGAAATCTGGCGCGGACCTTTACCGCTACGGGGGGAGCTAAGGCGGTTATTGAACCGCTCGAACCCAAGCCAGATCGCGGTACACGGACTCTGACGTCCCAAAAAATGACAGCGGTCTTTGTTCGCGAGACTCAGGACATCGATCGCGTCGATGCGCAAGGCGAAGCCAAGTTCAACGAGAATGACCGCAATGGAGTTGCAGCCGAGATGTCATACGTCGCCAGTGACGACATAGTGAGGCTGCGCGGAGGTGAGCCAACCGTTTGGGATTCACGCGGCCGGACTAAAGCTGTCGAAATGGATTCAGACCTCACGAACAACGTTTCGTACAGTCGAGGCAGAACTAGTACAACGTATTACAGTCAGCAGCAGACCAATGGTGCAACGCCGTTTACTAAAGTCAAGAGCCCTGTTTACATCGTCAGCGATCGTGGCGAGTTTCATTACGACAATGGTGTGGCGATTTATAGTGGTAATGCTCGAGCGTGGCAGGACGATAACTGGGTGCGAGGCGACAAGCTCAGCATCTATATAACCGACAAAAAGATGGAAGTCGTCGGACACACACAAAGCGCTTTATACAGCAGCAAACGACGTGTGGAGGGAAGTGCGACAGTGGTGCCTGTATTCGCATCAGCCGATTCGATGGCCTATTCAGATGAAACACGTAGGCTGCATTATGAAGGCAATGTGGATATTCGGCAGGGAACCGATCGTGTAACAAGCGAATTGGCCGACGTCTATCTGTCGAAAGAAACAAACGAGATGGAGAAAACGGTGGCTGAACGTAATGTTGTGCTCACGCAGCCGAATCGAAAAGGAGTCGGAGATTGGGTGCAGTACACAACGAGTGATGAGGTTGCAATTCTGAAGGGGAATCCAGCGCGCGTCGAGGATACTGAGCAGGGAAATACGAGCGGAGCTCGGCTGACGCTATCCTTAAGAGAAAATAAAGTCACGGCCGATGACACTCGCGGCCCACTGTCGCCTGGTCGGGTCAGATCAACTCACAAGATCAGGAAGCCGTGAACTCTCCTTCATGACAATTGACGATCTCCAGGTAATTGAAGAACGATCGGAAGCTGTGCAACCAACGGCGCTGCCCGAGGGTCCATCGCCAACTGCATTGGCGACGATGGGTCTGGTTAAGAACTATGGCAGGCGGCGCGTTGTAGACGACGTGAGCCTGCATGTAGAGAAGGGCGAGGTCGTGGGACTGCTCGGCGCAAATGGCGCAGGTAAGACAACTACCTTTTACATGATTGTCGGCCTGGAAAAACCAGATGCTGGTAAAGTTTATTTAGGAGACAACGACCTCACGAAGTTACCCATGTACTTGCGTGCGCGTTTAGGAATTGGCTATCTACCGCAGGAGCCGTCGGTATTCCGGAAGATGACGGCGGCACAAAATATTCTTGCCGTTCTGGAGACGATGGGCCTGCGGAGACGCGAACAACTAAAACGTGTCGAGGAATTGTTGGAGGAATTTGGTGTTGCGCACGTGCGGAATACCCGCGGTGATGCCCTATCCGGAGGCGAACGGCGCAGGACCGAAATCGCACGAGCTCTTGCAACGGAACCGCAATACATTCTTCTTGACGAGCCGTTCGCCGGCATCGATCCCAAGGCTGTTGACGACATCCAAAATGTCATACTTTATTTGCGCAATCGTGGCATTGGTATTCTCATTACCGATCATAATGTTCGCGAGACCCTTGGCGTGACAGACAGGGCCTACATTATGGCGGAGGGAACCATTTTTAGATCTGGGCATCCAAGAGAATTGACGGAGGATGCCGAAGTACGACGTCTCTACCTCGGCGAAAAATTCCGGATGTGAAAGCCGATGCGCACGGCCTTTGCTGATCGGTTATAATCACCCCGCGCAATCAGGCGCAATCAAGAACAGTAAATTTGTCGCAAGAATGTCTCTAAAGCTAACTACCAGCCTATCCCAACGCCTCGTGCTGACGCCTCAATTGCGTCAGCGGATTGAGATGCTGCAGATGACGTCGCTCGAATTGACGGACCTCATTCAGCAGCAGCTGTTGGAGAATCCCGTACTCGAAGAAGTAGCAACGCAGGAAGAAGCGCAGGAGCTTGCAGAGAAGATTCTGGATCACCTTGCAAGCGCGAGTCCTGACCCACCGGCTGAAGCCATGGCGGAAAGTCCCGAGCTGGGCGCCCCCTCGTCCAACGGGTCAGGTGACGCGGAGGTGATCTCTACCTTGGCTGGAGAGGCGGAACCGAGCACTGCTGTCGATACGGAATTTGGCGAAGATACAGGTGGTGATGAAACACATATTGAAGAGGCGGTTCGCGACCCATTCGAGGAAATCGATTTTGGACGCGAGTTTCAGGATTATCTCGATCCTGGATATAAAACGCAGGAAATCGAATACAAAGAAGATGCGCCTACATTCGAACAGTTCTTAACAAGACCTCCATCTCTGGCCGATCATCTGGAATGGCAACTTCACATGAGCACGGCCGACCAAGAGGTGTGTGACGCCGCCGTGTGTGTCATCGGGAACCTGAATGCTGATGGCCGTTTGAACGCCACGAACGAAGAAATCACTGCCATGGGTGGTTGGTCAGAGGAAGTTGTCGACAAGGCCAGACAAAGTGTCATGCGGCTGGATCCTGTGGGATGTGGTGCGCGCGACGTAAAGGAATGCCTCTTGGTGCAGCTCGAAGTGCGCGGCGAAACTGACCGACTTGCCACTCGACTAATAAGTGAGCATCTTTCAGATCTGCAACAGCACAAGCTTCCGCATCTGTCGAAGTTGATTGGAATAAACATTGATACTTTGGTCGCGGAATTGCAATTTATCCGCACACTCGATCCGTATCCTGGCAGGCGCTACTCATCGGAAGAACCGATACTAATCACGCCGGAGATCTACATCGAAAAGCTGGATGAGAACGATGATGAATACGTCATCTATTTCGCAGATGACGGTAGTCCCAGATTGCGCGTGAGTCAGCAGTACCAACAGATGCTGAATCAGGGCGGCGTCAGCAATGAAACAAAGAGTTTTATTCGCGAAAAGATGCGCTCAGCGGTTGACCTTCTAAGAAACATCGAGCATCGCCGACAAACCATTTACAAGGTAGTTGAATCGATCGTTCAGCGGCAGCGGGACTTTCTGGACCACGGTGTGCAGTACATTAAGCCGATGATGTTGAAAGACATTGCCGAAGATATCGGTATGCACCTCTCCACAGTTTCACGAGTCGTAAATCGGAAGTATGCACACACACCGCAAGGTGTCATAGAATTGCGCAGGTTCTTTACCGAAGGAATGATGAATGAAGACGGTGAAGAGATCTCGACACGCATTATAAAACTTCAGATTAAGAAGCTTATTGAGGAAGAGGATTCTCACAACCCTATTACCGACGACCAAGTTGTTAAGATACTGGCGAAAGACGGAATAAAACTTTCGCGGCGCACGGTCGCCAAATATCGCGATCAAATGCAAATTCCAGGGTCGCGCGAACGTCGCGCAGTGGTCTAACGCAGGAAGTCGGGACTTCGCGATTAAAAGGTTTTTAAGTGATATCAATTGAGCATTTCGGTCAGCTTAAATCCGCTGACTTATGGATTGCTATCTCCATTAGAGATCTGGGAGGGGAACATCGTCGATGAAATTCGAGTACACGGGCCGGCACGTAGAGGTTTCTCCGGCAATTCGTCGTCACGTTGAGGAGCATTTCAAAAAGCTGGATTCAATTTTTATCGATACGACCTTGCGGACGCATGTAATCATCGACGTCGAAAAGAACCGTCAGATTGCTGAAATCGTAGTGTACTGGCGCGACCATACGTTGACTGCGAAAGATACAAACGCAGACATGTACATGGCTTTGAACCGCGCTATTGCCAAGATCGAAAAGCAGGCACTTAAGCTAAAAAAGAAAATCATCGATCGAAAACAAGGTGGACGGCCCACCGCAGCTGTTGCTCCAGTTCCGGATGGACACCTTGAGGCTGTGCCGCGTCCCCCCAGAATCATCGCGGCCCGACGTTATTCAGTGAAGCCCATGACCGCAGAAGAGGCGGCGCTCAAATTGTCAGAAGAGTCGGATTACTTTCTCGTTTTCAGAGATGCTGACACCAACCGACTGGGTGTTCTCTACAAACGTAAGGATGGCAATTACGGTCTCATCGAACCTTGAAATAAACTGGCAGCTGTGATTTATCCTACCTCCGTAATCGCAATTTAACTGCGCGAAGAGATCACATGCTGCATATGCCGCCAATTTGCAACCTCGTCCCAGGGGCGGCCACTCCAGCAAGAGCTACCCCTTGATGCTCCGCAAAAAGAACGACAACAGTTGGATTGGTGAATCACGCGTTCCTGATATTGTCATCATTACCGGTCTCAGCGGTTCAGGGATGTCGTCTGCAACAAACGCATTTCAGGATCTTGGATATTTCTGCGTAGACAATCTTCCCACGACAATGCTGCAAACGTTTGCCCGGCTCGTAAACGCCGATGACGAGGAAAAGGGGATCCGACGTGCAGCGCTGGTAATAGATATTCGAGAAGGTGGATTCCTTGCGGATTTCGGCAACCAGTTGTCGGCATTGCGCTCTGAGGGTTTGACAGTGTCGGTACTTTTCTTTGAAGCCTCGGACGATGTGCTACAGCACCGGTTCAGTGAAACTCGACGCCCACATCCGGCGGATAATGGGCAAGGTCTACTCGGGGCGATTCGAGCAGAACGAGCAGCAATGTCGGGCATACGCACTTTAGCGGATCAGATTATCGATACCTCAGACCACACTGTACACAGTTTGCGCCGTTTTCTTCTGGAACGCTTTAGTCCGGACCTCGAAGGTACGTCGATGCGCGTACAACTGCTCAGCTTCGGACATAAATATGGCAATCCGGGTGATCTGGAATTGTTGTTTGATGTCAGGCATTTACCCAATCCCCATTTTGTTCCAGAACTGAAACGCCTGTCTGGACACGACCGACGCGTTGTCAGATATCTGCAATCTCATCAAGAGGTGACGGAAACACTAAATCGTTTCACGGACTTACTTATCTACTTGTTACCCTTGTATAAACGCGAGGGTAAATCGTATGTAACTGTCGGCATTGGTTGCACCGGGGGTCGACATCGATCGGTTATGATTGCTAATGCGCTGGCGAACGCTCTCCGTAAATCGGGTTTTGACGCGCGTGCAGTCCATCGAGATGTAAGAAAAACACGCGCAAGTAGCCGCACCGAACGGTAGGAGGAAATGCGATGAGCAGGCCTCAGGATCTGTCGACACAATCTGATGGACCAAGGATCGCTGGTGTAATTGTTACGCATGGCAATCTTGCCGGCGAACTGCTTGCGGCCGCCGAGATGATTGTTGGTCCTATTTCGCACATCGTGTCTGTATCGATCGGCTGGCACGACGATGTGGATGCTGCTCGCGACGAGGTACAGCGAGCCATCACTCGCGTCAGCAAAGGAATGGGAGTGCTGCTGCTGACGGACATGTTCGGCGGAACGCCCACAAATATTGCGTCGATGTTTCTAGAAGACGGTGCCATCGAAGTAGTGACAGGAGTTAATCTGCCTATGGTTATAAAGCTCGCAACATACACAGGCGAGCAATCCTTGATGGAACTGGCCGGCAAAATCTGCGATCAAGGTCGCCAGGGGATCTATCTTGCCGGTGCGTTACTTGCCCCTCCCGCAAAAGGCGGATCTGACTAAGTGCTTGAAAAGGTCGTTCGCGTTTCCAGCCGGCTCGGTCTTCACGCTCGCGCAGCAGCGAAACTTGTGCGCGTCGCCACCGCATTTCAGAGTATGGTCCGCCTTGAACGTTTGGACGGCAGTGTCCAAGCCGATGCCAAGAGCATTCTCAGCATCCTGATGCTGGCGGCTGGGTTTGGAACAGAGTTGCGCCTTACTGTAAATGGCGCCGACGAATTGCGAGCATTGAATGCTGTTCTTGATCTGTTCGCGCGGGAGTTTGATGAAAGCGAGCGACCGGACCAGGGGTGGTCTGCCGCAGCAACCAATGAAGTGCGATGTCAGGGACTTGGAGTTTCGCCGGGAATAGTTATTGGACGCGTGCTGCGACTGCAAAACGGCAATCGAAACGTTTATCGAGCCCACCTTGACGCGCCGGATTTGGAGCGTGAGAGACGACGGTTTAGAGCGGCGGTACGTTTATCGCGCCGGCAGTTGAGTGCAATAAAACGACGGGCGGAAAAAGAGTTCGGTACAGGTCATGCCTACATCTTCGACGCACACCTGCTCCTGTTGGAGGACGAAAAATTAACGCGTGACGTCGAACAATATATTCTTCGTGAACGCGCTAACGCCGAGTGGGCCGCGAAAGTTATCGGGGATAGATTGCTGGCGATTTACGCTGAAACCAACGATGAGTATTTTCGGGAACGTGGCTCGGATATTGAAGATGTCATTCAAAGGCTGCTGGGTAATTTAACCGGCGAAACGCGCAACTACAGCTTACTGACCGAGGACGCGGTCGTAGTATCGCAGGATTTATTACCCTCAACTGTCGCTGAGTTGGATCTGCAGCACGTTCAAGCCATCGCGACCGAGTCGGGCGGCTGGACCTCGCACACCGCCATCATTGCTCGTGGACTCAACATAACTGCAGTAGTCGGTCTCCGCGAATCTTATCACCGCACCAGAACTGGGGACCGGATCATCGTCGACGGTCGACGAGGCGAGGTCATACTGCACCCTTCAGCGCCAACCCTCGAGCAATACGAGGCGCAAAGACCGGGGTTGGCGCGACCTGTACCAGCTGGCGAGCCTGCCGTTCATGGTCCAGTGGACACATCGGATGGAGTTTCGATCGCGCTGAGGGCCAATGTCGAGTTGCCATCTGAATTCGGCGCAATTAAAAAGTATGGCGCCTGTGGTGTCGGTCTGTTTCGGTCAGAGTTTTTGCTGACTCAACCAGGAATCTCACTTTCTGAAGAGGAGCAGTTTGAAGCCTATCGATCGTTGGCGGAGGCACCGGGCGCCGATGGGGCAATAGTTCGCTTATTCGACATCGGTGGAGAGCGAACTCGAGAAGCGAACGATCGCGCTGAACGCAATCCAGCGCTGGGTTTGCGCGGGATTCGTTTCGATTTGCGGAACATAGGTCTCATGCGGACTCAGGTGCGTGCGATTTTGCGCGCTGCCGATTTCGGGCGACTGGATCTGGTGATTCCAATGGTAGCTGACCTTCGTGATGTCATGCGGGCGAGAAAGGTCATTGCCGACGAACAGCAAAGCCTCGCAACCGCTGACGAAGCGGCGGGTCCAATCAGAGTCGGCGCAATGATCGAGGTTCCATCCGCTGTTTTGACAGTTGAGAAAATTGCTTCGGCTGTAGATTTCTTTGAGCTTGGCACGAACGACCTTGTGCAATACACACTTGCGGTGGATCGCGGCAACGATCAGGTGTCGGAGTGGTTTCGTACGCTGCACCCAGCCGTGCTTTATGGAATTCATAGGACTTTGATAGCTGCACGCAATGCCGGGATTCCCGCGATCCTATGTGGCGAAATGGCATCGACGCCTGCTTATGCTGTTTTGTTAATCGGACTCGGCGCAATTGACTTGAGT